>NZ_RXPT01000001.1:0-518909 GCF_003965585.1 Enterobacter sp. WCHEn045836 | reverse complement strand
TTTCTGCGGAAGAGGGGCGGGGTGAGGGCATCAGACCGCACTATTCCCCTCCTGGGCTTTCTCCTGGAACTTACCTTGCTAACGAAATTTGTGATCTCCCTCGCAATGTTATTTATAACAAAATAATAACATTTAATTTACAAGGTATTGAGTTCCTTCAGAACTCAACATGCCGTTGTTTATGGCAGGAGTATAATCATAATGACCGAAAGCATTACATCGAACGGGACGCTGGTTGCCAGTGATACCCGAAGAAGGGTATGGGCAATCGTTAGTGCCTCATCCGGGAACCTGGTTGAATGGTTCGACTTTTACGTCTACTCATTCTGTTCACTTTACTTCGCACATATTTTCTTCCCATCAGGAAACACCACAACGCAGCTACTGCAAACGGCAGGTGTATTTGCAGCAGGATTCTTAATGCGGCCGATTGGCGGCTGGTTGTTTGGCCGTATCGCAGACCGTCGCGGGCGTAAAACCTCCATGCTGATCTCGGTCTGCATGATGTGTTTTGGTTCCCTTATCATCGCCTGTCTGCCGGGGTATGACGCTATCGGAACCTGGGCTCCCGCCCTTTTATTGCTGGCTCGTTTATTCCAGGGACTCTCCGTTGGGGGAGAGTACGGCACCAGCGCCACGTACATGAGTGAAATTGCACTTGAAGGTCGGAAGGGTTTTTATGCCTCTTTTCAGTACGTCACGCTCATTGGTGGTCAGCTGCTGGCCATTCTGGTTGTCGTGATCCTGCAGCAGATCCTCACAGACAGCCAGCTTCATGAATGGGGATGGCGAATTCCTTTCGCGATGGGGGCTGCACTGGCGATCGTGGCGCTTTGGCTGCGCCGTCAGTTAGACGAAACCTCGCAAAAAGAGGTCAGGACGCTGAAGGAAGCGGGATCGTTTAAAGGACTGTGGCGAAATCGCAAAGCCTTCCTGATGGTTCTGGGTTTCACCGCCGGTGGTTCACTCAGTTTTTATACTTTTACCACCTACATGCAAAAGTATCTGGTGAACACCACAGGTATGCACGCCAACGTCGCCAGCGTCATCATGACCATCGCGCTGTTCGTCTTTATGCTGATCCAGCCGATTATCGGTGCACTCTCGGATAAGATTGGCCGTCGTACATCGATGCTGATTTTTGGGGGCATGTCCGCCTTATGTACCGTCCCCATTTTAACCGCGCTTCAGCATGTTTCATCCCCTTATGCCGCATTTGCTCTGGTGATGCTGGCGATGGTGATTGTGAGTTTTTATACCTCGATCAGCGGGATACTAAAGGCCGAGATGTTCCCGGCACAGGTGCGTGCTTTGGGGGTAGGGCTTTCTTATGCGGTCGCCAATGCCCTGTTTGGTGGTTCGGCAGAGTACGTTGCGCTGTCTCTTAAATCATGGGGAAGCGAAACGACATTCTTCTGGTATGTGACGATCATGGGGGCGCTGGCCTTTATCGTATCCCTGATGTTGCATCGTAAAGGGAAAGGTATTCGTCTTTAATAATGCGCCATCTGCCACACAGCATAGCCGGTCGTGGCACCGGCGACATCCCAGGCAAAATCCTTCCAGCTCCAGCCGCTCCCTGAGGGGCGGCTATCCCACAACTCTTTAGATGCCCCAAGGCTGACTGAGAACATCAGGCCGATTGCTGCACTACGATCCCGGCTATATCCCTGGTGCTGAGCATACTCATTACCGGCAGCGGACAACATCGCGGATGCGAGGAAGTGTTGCGCTTTATCCTGGCCGGACCAACTATCGTTCGCCATATGGCTACAGCCGGTTAAACAGAGGGTCATGAGTAACAAAGGAAGACGCATCAACAGCTCCATAAAAAAAGCCCTGCGAGTGGCAGGGCCTGGATATTACAGAATACGGCTGATAAGACGGTCGATACGGATGCGACGTAAACGGCGAATAAGCTTACGGACCTTCACCGGATAATCGGCAATGCTCTGTAGCTCACGGTAATGACGAACCACCGTCGTATGTGTACGAATAAGTTCCAACTCACGTTCACGCTGCGCGGCCAGTTCATGCTGTGGATCGTGGATCAGAATCGCGTTTTCCAGATCCAGACGCCAGGCACGAGGGTTCAGGTTGTTGCCGGTCAGCAGCATCCATTCATCATCAACCCACATCCCTTTGAGATGGTAGCTGTTATCTTCATCTTTCCAGAGACGCACCACCAGTTGGTCGGTATTCACGTAATACTGCAAGCGACTCAGGAAACGACGCAGGTTAATCTCATAAAGGTAGGGCAGGGCGCCGATGATTTTGAAGGGTTGATCTTCAGGAATGAAAAAGTCATTAGCCGTTTTATCACCGACAATAATTTCCACTTTTTTACCGTCGCGCAGCAGCTGAATGATATTGCGCACCAGCACGGCGGGAAGGTTAAAGTACGGCGTACAGATAGTGAGTTTCTGCTCCGCACATGGCATCAGGTGGAAAATCGTTTTGTTCAACAGGCTGGATTTGCCTAACCCCACCAGAGGCGTAACGGACAGCTCTTCGTTGTTTGCATCCCCCTGGAAATGATACACCGCATCGCGCAGCTCCTGGCGGAATGCGCGAACGTCATTTTTGATTTCCGGGCTTTTCGGACGATGGGGATCGTCAAGGCGATTCACACCGCGGCCATGTACCAGATGCTTATCGACCCAGTTAAACATAATGTCAGCCATCTGCGGATTACGGATCAGATGGTAGCGGTCGTAGCGATACTTATCGAGCTGATGGAGGTAAACATCATTCAGACTCGCGCCACTGTAAAGGACGCTGTCATCAATGATGAATCCTTTGAAATGCAGTACGCCAAGCGCTTCACGGGTATTCACCGGCACCCCGTAAACGGGGACATCAACGCCAGGGTTTTCCTGCGCTGTGCGGCAATACCAGTCTGCGTTTGTATTTGAGGCGGCAGCGCCAATACGGCCACGCTGAGCGCGGTGCCAGTCAACCAGCACGCGAACATCCAGTTCAGGACGCTGACGTTTGGCTTCGTAGAGCGCATTCAGGATCGCGCGCCCACCTTCATCTTGTTCAAGATAGAGTGCCACAATGCAAATGCGTCGCGTGGCGCTGGCAATCTTTTCCAGAAGCGTCTCCCGAAAATGAGCGGGAGCGTAAAAGAACTCTACATCATCAACTGACTGAGAAATCTTCGGTAGTTGAGCAAGGTGTTGTTGATGTTTATTACGCTTAAATTTTGACAACATCACAGTGCGTTTCTTCTCTGTTCATTGAAGGGTTGTCTGTACCATGCAAACAACATAAGCGGACAATGATACCACCAGTCCCGTCCAAAGTGGGTAACATTTCCAGTAGCTTACTCGGGTTTATCCGGCGATTTCAGACTGAGGGAGAGGGCAACAATACCCTCGTCCAGCTGAATATCAACGTCAAAACCGAGTTTTCGCGCCAGGGTCACCATACCGCGATTGTTTGGCATAGTAATGCCATTCAGGCGTAACAATCCGTGATCGCGCGTATAACTGATGAGTTTTTCCAGTAGCCGCCGCCCAAGGCCCAGGCCTTTTAGATCAGAGCGCACCAGCACAGCAAACTCCGCATCGACGTTATCCGGATCTGATATAGCACGCGTCACGCCAAGGATCTCATCACCGTTGTCGGAACGACGAACGGCGACAAAGGCCATTTCTCGATCGTAGTCGATCTGGGTCATATTGGCTAAATCATCATGGGTAAATTCGTTGATTTCGCTGAAGTAGCGATAGTAAAGATCCTCTTTCGTGACCTGAGAGATAAACGTCCGCAGCTGCGGTTCATCTTCCGGCAAAATCGGGCGAAACAGCGAACGCTCACCGTTTTTCATCTCCACCCACTCTTCCAGCTGCAGAGGATAAGGACGGATCGCCAGACGGCTCTCTCTGTCGCCGTCGAATGGTGCGATATCCAGCGTGACGTCCAGCGCCGTAAATTCATTGCCGGAGGCGAGCAGAGGATGAATGTCCAGCCGCTGGATCTCCGCGCAATCGACTATCAGGTTAGAGACCTGCACCAGGAACTGGCTTAACCCCGCAATATCGAGCGGACGCAGGGCGCTCCGGCCACGGATTTTTTTGCTTTTGATGGCCTGAATAATCAGATAGCGAGCAAGGTTCATGTTCAACGGCGGTAAGGCCACCACGGCTTGCTCTTCAGGGCGCCATTCAACGCCACCTTCGCCCAGCATGATGAGCGGGCCAAAAACCGGATCGTGTTCCACAACCACCCGTAATTCTTGCGCACCCGCGCGGTTTGCCATGCTTTGCACCAGCAGTCCGTGGATCCTTGCCTGTGGCCAGGCCATTTTTACGCGGTCGAAAATAGCATCTGCCGCTTGCTGAACTTCTGCTGCGGTTCGAAGGTACAGCATCACCCCCTGCACATCGGATTTGTGTGGAATATCCGGTGAGCGAAGCTTAAGCGCGACCGGATAGCCAATCTGTTCGGCAATATGCACCGCTTCAGCACTGTCGCTGGCGATCCAGGTCGGCAGGGTCTGCATCCCATAACTACCAAGAATGGGTTGCACTTCATGAGTATCAAGCGATGTTGCACCTTCATCGATAGCCTGTTGCAACAACCGGTGAACGTCGACGGAATTCGCCGTCAGATTACCGGGTAATGCTGGCGTTTCCCGCAACTGCTTCTGGTTACGGCGGTACTCCACCATATGCATAAAGGCGGTAATGGTACCTTCCGGTGTACGGTATGTTGGCAGCCCGGCTTCGCTGAACAGGCGTCGGGCCTCCTGCGAAGAGAACTCACCGCACCAGTTGGTGAGCAGAGTGACGTATTTACCACGTGGATGGTTACGCACCGCCTCAATGAGCGCTCTCGCGCTTTCACTGCCGGGAGCGACCGCGCTGGGGGAGTGGATAATCATCAGCGCGTCAAAATCCTGACTATCCAGCAAAATGGAGATGGCTTTGATATAGCGATCGCTACTGGCATCATCGCGTAAATCGAGGGGATTGCCGGGAGCTACGCTTGCGGGCAGGGTCTCTCTCAGGCGCTGAAGCGTCGCTTCACCGAGCGTGGCCAGCTTGCCATTACGTAACCACAGTTCGTCCAGCGCCAGGGCCGCTGGGGCTGCGCCATTACTGACAATCATCAACTTCTCCCCGCGTAACGGACGCATATGACTCAACGTCTCGACGGCGGAAAAAAGCTCGTGCGTATCCTGTACCCGCAGCAGACCTGCACGCTGGATCGCGGCATCCCAGGCGGGATCCATCCCGGAGTGGGAATGCAGCAGGCGCTGTGCTGCAGGGCTTCGTCCGCTCTTAATGACCAGGATGGGTTTATTACGTGACGCGCTGCGCGAGGCCGATACAAAACGACGGGCATCACTGAGGTGTTCAAGATACAGCAGGATCGCGCTGGTTTTACTGTCGCGCGCCAGAAAATCCAGCAGTTCATCCACGTCGATATCCAGGCTGTCACCCAGGGCGATAAAGTAGGAGAACCCCATCTCACGCTGCTGCGCCCAGTCGAGGATCGTGTTGGATACCGCAGCCGACTGCGAAATAAACGCAAGTTTGCCTTTACGGATCGGCACTGGAGAAAAGCTGGCATTCAGTCCTTGCCAGGGAGCGAGCAGCCCCAGACTGTTCGGCCCAAGAATACGCATCTGATAGCGGCTGGCGCACGCCAGAAGCTCGGGTTGCTGTTCAGGAGGAGAGGAGAGGATAATGCAGGTCTTACACCCTTTTTTGCCGAGCGATTCCAGCAATTCCGGGTTACGTTTCGCATTCGTACAAAGTACGGCCAGA
Source organism: Enterobacter sp. WCHEn045836 (assembly GCF_003965585.1). Taxonomy (NCBI): domain Bacteria; kingdom Pseudomonadati; phylum Pseudomonadota; class Gammaproteobacteria; order Enterobacterales; family Enterobacteriaceae; genus Enterobacter; species Enterobacter sp. WCHEn045836. The sequence continues at coordinate 513,129 of NZ_RXPT01000001.1, read as the reverse complement.
TCGGGTACGAAAGGCAGGCTCTGCACATCAGGCCACGCAAGCACCCCCTGAACGGCCTTATAAGTCGGTGTAACGGGCATGACGGGGCCGTTAAATCCCCCGGCCAGCAGGTTGCGCATCATCAGGTAGCCTGCGCGATCCGGTTTCATTGATGCGCCGATAACGGCTATGGATTTAGGACGTAGTAGCGCTTCTAACCCTCGCTGGCTCATGCAGGCCTCCTGTGAATGCAAGCGACCTGATGATTTTAAACGTTTTCTGTCCCGGTTGCTGTGACACTGCCCTTATGAACGGTTTTTCCCGCCAGATAGCGTTCGCGAAAACGGGAGAAATGGCTGCCCAACGCCCCAGCCGCCTCGGTATCACCCGCCAGATCCAGCAGGGCAATCGCCACTTCGGCGGTGCAGTATTGTCCGTCGGCATGGGCTTCACGTAAGCGGTAGGCCGATACGCGAGAGAGGTCGACAGAAATGACCGGCAGCGCATCAAGGTAAGGGCTTTTGCGGAACATTTTCCGCGCTTCCGTCCAGGTGCCGTCCAGCATAATAAACAGCGGCGGTTTTCCGGATGGCGGGGCTGACAATACCTGACGGTCGACGCCTGCATAAGAAGCGGGGAAAACGACCATTGGCTGATAGTCCGGGCTTGCCACTAAGTCGAGCAGGGCCTGAGGCGGCTCAGTGCGCGACCACTGAAACGCGGCGGTGTCAGGCAGAATATCGGCGATCAGACGGCCCGTATTGCTGGGTTTCATCGGTTCGGTATCAAACATGACCAGGCAAAAACGGCTTTCCGCCGTGGCCGGTACCAGCGTGTCGCACAGGCACACTTTTAACGGCAGCAGGCAGCGCTGGCAGCGACGGATGCGGTTGCCACGAGCGAGAAAAGGGCGAGTCGCGCGGGCAAGGCGTTCGGCGCGTAATTGAAGTACAGCGTTATCAGTCATGGGCGAAAGGGCAGGAAAAACCCCATTTTCGCAGAGGCGGGAACGGGGCACAAGATGTGCCCTGTGAATGTTACAGCGACTCGTTCAGCCAGCTCTCGAACGGCGCTTTGGGTACCGCGCCGTTGAGCATGTCGATGACTTCACCATTTTTGAAAATCATGATGGTTGGAATGCTACGAATACGAAAACGGGCGCTGAGCTCGCGTTCGGCCTCCGTATTCACCTTCACAAAACGCATTTTCCCGCTGCGCTCTTCGGCGACATCTTCGAAGATTGGCGCGAAGTTACGGCACGGGCCACACCATGGTGCCCAGAAATCGACAACCACCGGGAGATCGTCCTTGAGGAGTTTGTCCAGCGTAGCACCTGTAGCGTTAATCACATCGCCATCAAACAACTCATGGCCACAACGCCCGCATTTCGCACCATCCTCGATCCGATCGTCCGGAATGCGGTTAAGAGCCTGACAGTTGGCACATACGGTATTCATAACTAACCTCTGATAGAACCATGGGACAGCGGCAGTATGCCGATAATGTTTCTAATATGTTACATATTATCAATGAGCCTGTTTGAAACGACAATGCGTTTTATTCAATGAGAACAATAGTCACAGGCTTTTGTACGAAATTATGGCTATGCGCTTGCACATCGGGTAATCTGCGCGCTTCGCGCAGCGCTGGTGGAGAAAAGCATGAACGACGAAATGAAAAATAAAAGCGGCAAGGTCAAAGTGATGTATGTCCGCAGTGATGATGACTCTGATAAACGCACCCAAAATCCGCGTACCGGAAAAGGTGGCGGGCGTCCGGCGTCTTCTCGTGCAGACGGTGGCCGTCGCCCCGCCCGCGATGACAGAAATAACCGCGGTGATGACCGCAAACGTGATGACCGCAAGCGTGACGATCGCAAACGCGATGATTTTGTGCGCGAAGGTTCGTCACCATGGCGTACCGTGTCCCGCGCGCCTGGCGATGAGACGCCGGAAAAAGCCGATCACGGCGGGATCAGCGGTAAAAGCTTTATCGATCCGGAAGTGCTGCGCCGTCAGCGTGCGGAAGAGACACGCGTGTATGGCGAGAACGCCTGCCAGGCCCTGTTCCAGAGCCGCCCTGAGTGTATCGTTCGTGCCTGGTTTATCCAGAGCGTCACCCCGCGCTTTAAAGAAGCGCTGCGCTGGATGGCCGCGAACCGCAAAGCCTACCATGTGGTTGATGATGCCGAGTTGACGAAAGCGTCCGGGACTGAACACCACGGCGGTGTCTGCTTCCTGATCAAAAAACGTAACGGTACTACCGTTCAGCAGTGGGTCAGCCAGGCGGAAGCCGATGACTGTGTGCTGGCGCTGGAAGATGTGGGCAACCCGCATAACCTGGGTGCCATGATGCGCAGCTGCGCGCACTTCGGCGTGAAAGGGGTATTGCTGCAGGATGCTGCGCTGCTGGAATCCGGTGCCGCGATCCGTACTGCGGAAGGCGGTGCCGAACACGTTCAGCCGATCACCGGCGACAGCGTCCTTGATGCCATTGAACAGTTCCGTAAAGCGGGCTATTCCATTGTGACGACCTCCAGCCATGCCGGTACTCCGCTGTTTAAAGCGACACTGCCGCGTAAGATGGTGCTGGTGTTAGGTCAGGAACGCGATGGTCTGTCAGACGCGGCACTCTCGAGTGCGGATCTGAGCGTCTCTATTGACGGGACAGGCAATGTGGAAAGTCTGAACGTTTCCGTCGCGACCGGCGTGCTGCTGGCGGAATGGTGGCGTCAGAACAAAGCATAAGCTTTTTATGTGCCGGGCCAGCCCGGCACATTCATATCCTACTTGCTTTCTGCCGGTAACACGGGCATCCAGTCAATCGGCGTTTCGCCACGTTTTTCCAGCCACTCATTCGCCAGAACAAAGTGATTACAGCCAAAGAAACCGCGGTGTGCAGACAGCGGTGACGGGTGCGGCGCTTTCAGCACGTGATGACGCTGACGATCGATGATCGCCCCTTTCTTTTGCGCATGCGATCCCCACAGTAAAAACACCACTCCTTCGCGATGTTCATTGATCAGACTGATCACTTTATCGGTGAAGGTCTCCCATCCAAGGCTGGCATGAGAGTGGGCTTGCCCTGCGCGGACGGTCAGGACGGTATTCAGTAACAGCACGCCTTGATGCGCCCAGCTTTCCAGATAGCCGTGGTTTGGTCGGGTAAACCCTGGCACGGTTCCCTCAAGCTCTTTATACATATTGAGCAGAGAAGGGGGGATAGCTACGCCCGGACGGACGGAAAATGCCAGTCCATGTGCCTGCCCTGGGCCGTGATAGGGATCCTGACCGAGAATGACCACTTTCACATCACTCAGTTCGGTGTAGCGGAATGCGTTGAACACATCTTTCTGGGGCGGGTAAATCGTCTGTCCGGACTGACGTTCAGCCGCAACGGTGCTGAGGGTATTGATAAAATAAGGCTGTTGCTTTTCTTCTGCCAGCACGTCATGCCAGGTTAAAGGTGTCGTCATCTCGCTCTCCTGCGAATCTCAATCTGGGACTAGCTTAACCGTTAAATTCCCGGGTGCAAAATTACAGGTTGAAAATACACGTAAGTCACTCAATTTATGTTGAATATATGCAGGCTGAGTTGAATTGGTAAGGCTGTGAAATTGATCTGAAACAATAAATTCAGACCACACTCTTTGTGTGGTTAGGGTTTTTGTTGATTTAAATCAATAAATCGCCTTGGTGTGAATGATATATATACACACAAGAAACAATGGTTTTACCAATTGGCCGCAAGAGGCCGACACCCGTTAATGTAGCCTAAGGGAGGCAACACATGATTACAGGTATCCAGATTACTAAAGCTGCAAATGACGATCTGCTCAACTCTTTCTGGCTGCTGGACAGCGAGAAAAATGAAGCACGCTGTGTGGTAGCAAAAGCAGGTTTTGCGGAAGATGAAATTGTACCGGTTAACAAACTGGGCGAAATTGAATACCGTGAAATCCCGATGGAAGTGAAACCAGAAGTGCGTGTGGAAGGTGGTCAGCACCTGAACGTAAACGTACTGCGTCGTGAAACGCTGGAAGATGCGGTTAAGCACCCAGAAAAATACCCACAGCTGACTATCCGCGTGTCTGGCTATGCGGTGCGTTTCAACTCTCTGACCCCGGAACAGCAGCGCGACGTTATCGCGCGTACCTTTACTGAAAGCCTGTAAGGTTTTTAGCCACGGGGGTGGAACAAAAAGCCGGGACATTTCCCGGCTTTTTTTTACTCTTCAGTTTTCGTTTCTGACGCTGCAGCGCTTGGCTTGCGACGTTTACCAATGTTTTTGGTATCGCGGTGACGCTGCTTCACGCGCGGCTTCTCTTTTTCTTTCTCTTTTCTCTCCGCCCGTTTCGCGAGCGCTTTCTTGGACGGTTTGCCCGTCATTTTTTCACTCGGTGCACGCGTGGTCGGACGCAGTCCATCAATGACGCGCGCTTTCAGCGGCTCGTCGACATAGCGGCCAATTTTCTGCAACAGCAGGTAGTCATGTGCTTCGACCAGAGAAATGGCAATACCCTTGCGGCCTGCACGACCGGTACGGCCAATGCGGTGCAGATAGGTATCTCCGCTGCGAGGCATATCGAAGTTGATCACATGGCTCACGTCCGGGATGTCGATCCCGCGCGCGGCAACGTCTGTTGCGACCAGCACGTTAACGCGGCCATCGGTCAGACGCTTAATGCCTTCGGTACGTTTCACCTGCGCCATCTCACCTTCGAGATAGCAATTGTTGATCCCGGCATTACGCAGCATTTCAGCCAGCTCATGCACACGCTCACGCTTACGCACAAACACGATGGTGCGGGTGGCGTCTTCCTGCTTAAGCAGGTGTTTCAGCAACTCAACCTTGTGCTCAAGATTATCTGCGCGGTAATACCACTGGTGGATCTTCTTGCGCTCACGGGTAGATGGCGTTGCTGACACTTCCACCGGATCTTCCAGCAGACGCTCTGCAAAGTCTTTGATCGCATCCCCTTCGAGGGTGGCTGAGAACAGCATTGTCTGGTTACGCCAGCGCGTTTCACCGGCGATATGTTCGATATCCTGCGCGAAGCCCATGTCCAGCATACGGTCGGCTTCGTCCAGAATCAGGGTTTCTACCGCGCGGCAGTCAAAGTTCTCTTCTTTAATGTACTGCAGCAAACGGCCCGTCGTTGCAACGACGATGTCCTGGTTTTCGCTGAACACTTCGGCGTGGTTCATATACGCAACGCCGCCGGTGATCGTAGCGATATCCAGATGGGTATTCGCTGCCAGCTCGCGTGCGTGATCGGCAACCTGCATTGCCAGTTCACGGGTAGGCGTCAGGATCAAAATACGCGGCGGGCCTGATTTTTTACGTGGAAAATCGAGCAGATGCTGCAACACAGGCAGCAAGTAGGCTGCTGTCTTCCCCGTGCCGGTTGGCGCAGAACCGAGCACATCGCGGCCCTCAAGCGCAGGCGGAATGGCCGCTGCCTGAATGGCGGTCGGGCGTGTAAAGCCTTTGCTCTCAAGTGCATTGAGCAGGCTTTCATCGAGTTCAAGTTCGGAAAAAGTCGTTACAGTCATGTTCTACCTCTGTGTGGGGCGCTGATTATAGACGTTACGGCTGTAATCTTCATCTGTTTGTATGGATATCGCTTTTCGGCCACTTCGCTTTCCCCTATGCTACTCCAGTTTCACTTAGAAGGTTGCCCTGACATGTCTCAACTCAAAGCGCAGTTGCGCCGCGATGGTTTTACGTTTAAACAGTTTTTTGTTGCTCACGATCGCTGTGCAATGAAAGTCGGTACAGACGGTATTCTACTGGGAGCGTGGGCGCCTGTCGCAGGGGTAAAGCGTATTCTGGATATTGGTACCGGCAGTGGGCTGCTGGCACTGATGCTGGCGCAGCGCACGGAAGAGCCTGTCACGATTGATGCGGTTGAACTGGATACGCAGGCCGCAGGGCAGGCGAGTGAAAATGCCCGCGAATCCCCATGGGCAAGCCGGATAAAGGTTGAATGCGCAGACGTGCTGGCCTGGGCGCCAGAGCAAACGGCGCGTTACGACTTGATCGTCAGTAATCCTCCCTACTACGCACCCGGTGTGGAGTGTGGTACGCCTGAGCGAGAACAGGCTCGCTATACCGGTTCGCTCGATCATAAAGCACTGCTGACCAGCGCGGCGGAGTTGATCTCAGAGGAAGGCTTCTTCTGCGTGGTGCTTCCCGAAAGTACCGGCAATACCTTTATTGATATTGCCCGCGAGATAGGCTGGAACTTACGACTTCGTACCGATATCTCGGATACGGAAGGGCGTTTGCCGCACAGGGTACTGCTGGCGCTCTCGCCAAAAGAGGGGGAATGCTTTAACGACAGGATGGTTATCCGTGGGCCAGACCAGCGTTACTCCGACGATTACACTGCCCTGACCCAGGCGTTTTATCTGTTTATGTGACGCTGCGGGGAGAGTATCGACGGGCCGGATTCCGGCAACGGATCAGGATAGTCCAGAGTATAGTGTAAGCCCCGGCTCTCTTTACGCATCATCGCGCAGCGAACGATCAACTCGGCAACCTGCACCAGATTCCGCAGCTCCAGCAGATTGTTGGAGACGCGGAAGTTGGCATAATACTCATCAATTTCCTGCTGCAGCATTGTGATACGGCGTAGAGCACGCTCAAGACGTTTCGTTGTGCGTACAATGCCAACGTAGTCCCACATAAATAGCCGAAGCTCATGCCAGTTATGCTGGATAACAACCAGCTCATCCGGGTTTTCCACGCGGCTCTCGTCCCAGGCCGGTAAGTGCTCAGCCTGGCGGGCATACGGCATGCGTTTAGTGATATCCACCGCTGCAGACCAGCCATAAACCAGACACTCCAGCAATGAGTTGGACGCCATGCGGTTCGCGCCATGCAGACCGGTATAGCTCACCTCGCCAATGGCATACAAACCATCCACATCCGTACGGCCATGATCGTCAACCATGACGCCACCGCAGGTATAGTGAGCGGCTGGCACAATCGGTACCGGCTCACGCGTCAAATCAATCCCCAGGCTGAGCAGCTTTTCATAAATCATCGGGAAATGCTGACGAATAAACTCAGCCGGTTTGTGGCTGATATCCAGATACATGCAATCTACGCCAAGGCGTTTCATCTCGTGGTCGATAGCGCGGGCGACAATATCACGTGGCGCGAGCTCGCCTCTCGGGTCAAAGTCCGGCATAAAACGTGAGCCGTCCGGGCGCTTCAGATACGCGCCTTCACCGCGCAGGGCTTCTGTCAGCAGGAAGTTGCGCGCCTGAGGATGGAAAAGGGCGGTCGGGTGAAACTGGTTGAACTCAAGGTTGGCGACACGGCAGCCGGCGCGCCAGGCCATGGCGATACCATCACCGGAGGCGATGTCCGGGTTGGTGGTGTACTGATACACTTTGGAGGCGCCACCTGTGGCCAGTACCACGGCTTTTGCCTGGCAGGTTTCCACTTTCTCTTTATTACGATTCCAGACCCAGGCCCCCACCACGCGGCGTGTGCCAGGCAGGCCAATCTTGTCGGAAATAATCAGGTCAACGGCATTACTGCGTTCAAGCACCCGTATATTAGGATGGCTGAGCGCTTTACTGACCAGCGTCGTTTCCACCGCTTTCCCGGTGGCATCTGCAGCGTGCAGGATCCGGCGATGACTGTGTCCGCCTTCCCGGGTCAGGTGATAGCTCTCTTCACCGTTTGGCTGAACCTGAGTATCAAACAGTACGCCCTGGTCAATAAGCCACTGAACGCAGTGACGTGCATTGCTGGCGACGAATTCCGCAGCATGTTCATCCACAATCCCCGCCCCGGCAACCAACGTGTCTTCAACATGTGACGCAATGCTGTCCGTTTCATCAAACACGGCGGCGATCCCGCCCTGGGCATAAAATGTGGAACCTTCGCTCATCGGCCCTTTACTCAGAACAATTACGTTCTGGTGCTCAGCCAGACGCAGCGCCAGCGAGAGACCCGCAGCGCCGCTGCCGATGATCAGTACATCACAATGAAGTTCAGGTGTTGTATTCATAATTCTTGTTTAATTTACTAAACAGTGTATGGGCAGAATAGCACCTGAATGCGAGATATCGCACGTTTTTTTTAATCCTCGTTGCAATGACTAAACGCAGCGGTTCAGATTTCTGGCGTGTAAAAGAAGGAAAATATTTTGCGAAGCAGATCGTTAGCTTCAGATTTTGTGGTGAAATAAAGCCTGGGTTGAGATACTCTTCTGACCGGAAATGAGATGTTTGAAGTCAGAAAGTGGGTGTGTATCGTGAACAGACTTATAATGAGAGAAAATAAACAGTCTGTGACGCGATGAACAAAAACAAAGGCGTTACGGAACTTATTGAAGAATAGACACTCAAACTCGGTGCTTGCTCAAAAGTGCGGGATTTGTAGAGTGGCGTTTCGATAGCGCGTGGAATTTAGGTTTGGGGAGACATTACCTCGGATGAGCGAGCAGTTAACGGACCAGGTCCTGGTTGAACGGGTCCAGAAGGGAGATCAGAAAGCCTTTAACCTACTGGTGGTGCGCTACCAGCATAAGGTGGCGAGTTTGGTTTCCCGCTATGTACCGTCAGGTGATGTGCCTGATGTAGTACAAGAGTCTTTTATTAAGGCCTATCGTGCGCTGGACTCGTTCCGGGGAGATAGTGCTTTTTATACCTGGCTGTACCGTATTGCGGTCAATACGGCAAAGAATTATCTGGTCGCTCAGGGCCGTCGTCCGCCTTCAAGTGATGTGGACGCAATCGACGCTGAAAACTTCGAAAGTGGCGGCGCGCTGAAAGAAATTTCGAACCCTGAGAACTTAATGTTGTCAGAAGAACTGAGACAAATTGTTTTTCGTACGATCGAGTCGCTCCCGGAAGATTTACGCATGGCAATTACGTTACGGGAGCTTGATGGTCTGAGCTATGAAGAGATAGCCGCTATCATGGATTGTCCGGTCGGCACGGTACGTTCTCGAATTTTCCGTGCGCGAGAAGCTATTGATAATAAAGTTCAACCGCTTATCAGGCGTTGACGATAGCGGGATACTGGAAAAGGTATTAGGCATGCAGAAAGAAAAACTTTCCGCTTTAATGGATGGTGAAACGCTGGATAGTGAGCTGCTCAACGAGCTGTCTCATTCTCCCGAAATGCAAGAGACCTGGGAGAGCTACCATCTCATCCGTGACACCCTTCGCGGTGACACCGGCGAGGTTCTCCATTTCGATATCTCAGCCCGCGTGATGGCGGCCATCGAGAATGAGCCTGTTCATCAGACCACTCCGCTGATTCCTGAAGCTCAACCCGCGCCTCACCAGTGGCAGAAAATGCCGTTCTGGCAGAAGGTGCGCCCGTGGGCCAGTCAACTTACCCAAATGGGTGTGGCCGCATGCGTATCGCTTGCAGTTATCGTTGGCGTCCAGCACTATAATACTCAGTCTGAAACTAATCAGCAGCCAGAAGCGCCAGTGTTCAACACACTGCCGATGATGGGCAAAGCCAGCCCGGTAAGTTTGGGTGTACCGGCTGATGCCTCCGCCAGCGGCGGTCAGCAACAGCAGGTTCAGGAGCAGCGCCGTCGCATTAATGCGATGTTGCAGGATTATGAGTTGCAGCGTCGTCTGCACTCTGAACAGCTTCAGTTTGAGCAGGCACAAACCCAGCAGGCTGCTGTGCAGGTGCCAGGAAACCAAACTTTAGGAACGCAATCGCAGTAATGAAGCAACTTTGGTTCGCCATGTCTTTGATGGCGGGTAGCCTGTTCTTCTCTGCCAACGCCTCGGCTGATGTTTCATCCGGGGCGTTGTTGCAGCAAATGAATCTGGCCAGCCAGTCACTCAACTACGAGTTGGCATTTATCAGCATCAATAAGCAGGGTGTCGAGTCGTTACGCTATCGCCATGCCCGTCTTGATAATCAGCCGCTCGCGCAACTTTTACAAATGGATGGCCCGCGTCGGGAAGTCGTCCAGCGTGGTAACGAAATTAGCTATTTCGAGCCAGGCCTGGAACCTTTCACGCTCAATGGCGACTATATTGTTGATTCCCTGCCATCGCTGATCTACACCGACTTCAAGCGTCTGGCCCCTTACTACGATTTTATTTCGGTAGGGCGGACGCGCATCGCCGACAGACTGTGTGAAGTGATCCGCGTTGTCGCCCGCGACGGGACGCGTTACAGCTACATTGTCTGGGTTGATGCTGAAACCAAGCTCCCTATGCGCGTAGACCTGCTTGACCGCGACGGTGAGACGCTGGAACAGTTCCGCGTGATCTCCTTTAGCGTCAACAATCAGGTGGGTAATAGCATGCAGAATCTGGCGAAAGCCAGCCTGCCGCCATTGCTTTCCGTTCCGGCCGGAGATTCCGTGAATTTCAACTGGGTCCCTTCCTGGATCCCGCAAGGCTTTACTGAAGTCTCAAGTAGCCGCCGTCAACTGCCTACCATTGAAACACCGGTTGAATCTCGCCTCTACTCAGATGGGTTGTTCAGCTTCTCGGTGAACATCAATCGCGCGACGGCAAACAGTTCAGAACAAATGCTGCGTACCGGACGTCGGACTGTCAGCACCACGGTACGTGACAACGCAGAGATCACCATTGTCGGTGAATTACCGCCGCAAACGGCGAAGCGAATTTCCGACAGCATTAAATTCAGGGCTGCGCAATGATTAAAGAGTGGGCTACGGTTGTATCATGGCAGGAGGGGATTGCGCTGGTAAGCTGTGATGTGAAAGCCTCATGTAATAGTTGTGCATCCAGAGCCGGTTGCGGCAGTCGTGTGCTGAATAAGCTTGGGCCGCAAACGTCGCACACCCTTACCGTGCCGAGCGAACAACCGCTGGTGGCTGGACAGAAAGTGGAGCTGGGCATTGCCGAAGGCAGCCTGCTGGGTTCCGCAATGCTGGTTTACCTCTCCCCGCTGGTGGGGCTCTTTGTGATGGGCGGCGTATTTCAGACACTGTTTGGTACCGATGTGGCCGCCATGTGCGGAGCCGCATTGGGTGGTGTGGGAGGTTTTTGGCTTGCCAAAGGCTTCTCCCCCAGGCTTGCAGCCCGCGAAGCGTGGCAGCCTGTTATTCTCAGCGTAGGGCTGGCACCAGACCAACTTCGTGTTGAGACGCTCTCCTCTGAGGCCCGGTGATCCATCGGGCTTTATCATTATTTACATCTTAAAAAAGAAAACGCCATTTCTTCACGCTATACCTGGCGCTAAGTGCATTTCCAGGTAACGGGGATGTAGTGTAGAATGCTGCGTTTTCGCACTGAAAAACGTCAGGCTAAGAACAGCGGCCTCCAGGAATTCGTAAGGCATAATTATTTAACTATATGAAGAACATACGTAACTTTTCGATCATTGCTCACATTGACCACGGTAAGTCGACGCTGTCTGACCGTATTATCCAGATTTGCGGTGGCCTGTCTGATCGTGAAATGGAAGCCCAGGTTCTGGACTCCATGGACCTGGAACGCGAACGTGGTATCACCATTAAAGCGCAGAGCGTCACGCTCGATTATAAGGCGGCTGATGGTGAAACCTATCAACTGAACTTTATCGACACCCCAGGCCACGTTGACTTCTCCTATGAAGTTTCACGCTCGCTGGCAGCCTGTGAAGGCGCACTGCTGGTGGTGGATGCGGGGCAGGGCGTAGAAGCCCAGACCCTGGCAAACTGCTACACCGCGATGGAAATGGATCTCGAGGTGGTGCCGGTTCTGAACAAAATCGACCTGCCTGCCGCTGACCCTGAGCGCGTGGCGGAAGAGATTGAAGATATCGTCGGGATTGACGCGACCGATGCCGTGCGTTGCTCGGCCAAAACCGGTGTGGGCGTTACCGATGTGCTGGAACGTCTGGTGCGTGATATTCCGCCACCAGAAGGTGATCCGGATGCTCCACTGCAGGCGCTGATTATCGACTCATGGTTCGATAACTACCTGGGCGTGGTCTCGCTGGTGCGTATTAAAAACGGCACCATGCGTAAAGGCGACAAAATTAAAGTGATGAGTACCGGCCAGGTCTACAACGCAGACCGTCTCGGGATCTTCACACCAAAACAGGTTGACCGTACCGAGCTGAAATGCGGCGAGGTGGGCTGGCTGGTTTGTGCCATTAAAGACATTCTCGGTGCGCCAGTGGGCGATACCCTGACCGGTGCGCGTAACCCGGCAGAGAAAGCGCTGCCTGGCTTCAAAAAGGTGAAACCCCAGGTGTATGCGGGTCTGTTCCCGGTCAGCTCTGACGATTACGAGAACTTCCGCGATGCGCTCGGCAAGCTGAGCCTGAACGATGCCTCCCTGTTCTATGAGCCAGAAAGCTCAACGGCGCTCGGCTTCGGCTTCCGTTGCGGCTTCCTTGGTCTGCTGCACATGGAGATCATTCAGGAACGTCTGGAGCGTGAATACGATCTGGATCTGATCACCACCGCGCCGACCGTAGTCTACGAAGTGCAGACCACCAACAAAGAGATCGTCTACGTCGACAGCCCGTCCAAGCTGCCGCCGCTGAACAACATCGATGAGTTGCGTGAGCCTATCGCAGAGTGTCATATGCTGCTGCCGCAGGAATATCTGGGTAACGTCATCACGCTGTGCGTTGAGAAGCGTGGTGTTCAGACCAACATGGTTTACCACGGTAACCAGGTCGCGCTGACCTACGAAATCCCGATGGCGGAAGTGGTTCTCGACTTCTTCGACCGTCTGAAGTCTACCTCTCGTGGCTATGCGTCACTGGATTACAACTTCAAACGCTTCCAGGCTTCAAACATGGTGCGTGTGGACGTGCTGATCAACGGCGAACGTGTTGATGCGCTGGCGCTGATCACCCACAACGACAATGCGCCATACCGTGGCCGTGAACTGGTTGAGAAGATGAAAGATCTGATCCCACGTCAGCAGTTTGATATCGCGATTCAGGCGGCCATCGGTAACCACATTATCGCCCGCTCTACCGTGAAACAGCTGCGTAAAAACGTTCTGGCGAAATGCTATGGCGGTGACGTCAGCCGTAAGAAAAAGCTGCTGCAGAAGCAGAAAGAAGGTAAGAAGCGTATGAAGCAGGTCGGTAACGTCGAGCTGCCGCAGGAAGCATTCCTTGCCATCCTTCATGTTGGTAAAGACGGCAAATAACCCTAAGGAGTTGGCATGGCGAACATGTTTGCCCTGATCCTGGTCATCGCTACCCTGGTGACAGGTCTGTTGTGGTGTCTGGATAAGTTTATTTTCGCCCCAAAACGCCGTGAACGTCAGGCTGCCGCGCAGGCAGCCACAGGTGATGGGCTTGATGCGAAAACCCTTAAGAAAGTTGGCCCGAAACCGGGCTGGCTGGAGACCGGGGCATCGGTATTCCCGGTGCTGGCGATTGTGCTGGTGGTGCGTTCGTTTATTTACGAGCCGTTCCAAATCCCGTCAGGCTCCATGATGCCAACGCTGCTGATTGGTGATTTTATTCTGGTCGAGAAGTTTGCCTATGGCATCAAAGATCCGATCTACCAGAAAACGCTGATCGAAACGGGCCATCCGAAACGTGGCGACATTGTGGTGTTTAAATACCCGGACGATCCACGCCTTGACTACATCAAGCGCGCGGTGGGTCTGCCGGGTGATAAAGTCACCTACGATCCGGTTGCCAAAGAAGTGACCGTTCAGCCTGGCTGCAGCTCCGGTACCGCGTGTGAAAACGCGCTGCCAATCACCTACTCAAACGTTGAGCCGAGTGATTTTGTGCAGACCTTTGCCCGTCGTAACGGCGGTGAAGCGACCAACGGTTTCTTCCAGGTGCCGAAAGATGAAACCAAAGAGAACGGTATTCGTCTGGTCGAACGTAAAGAGACGCTGGGTGATGTGACGCACCGGATCCTGACCGTACCCATTGCCCAGGATCAGGTGGGGATGTATTACAAACAGCCGGGTCAGCAACTGGCCAGTTGGATCGTCCCGCCGGGACACTACTTCATGATGGGTGATAACCGCGATAATTCCGCGGACAGCCGTTACTGGGGCTTTGTGCCGGAAGCGAATCTGGTAGGTAAAGCAACCGCAATCTGGATGAGTTTTGAGAAGCAGGAAGGCGAATGGCCGACCGGGGTTCGCCTGAATCGTATTGGCGGGATCCATTAATTCTCAATAATTGAACACGTAGTCGCTTTAATTAGCGGCTACGTGAATTATTTCAGCGATAAATCTCTTCGAACTAACGACATCCCCTGTCGTTGTGTATAGAATATTCCCCCGAAGTTTAAGGTTAGCCCTGCAAGGGTGCCACGGCACACGAAACCGCGTTGGTTTTCTCAGGTCGGTTTCGTGTGCTGCATTTTTGACGCATTCATTTATTGGTATCGCATGAACCCCATCGTAATTAATCGGCTTCAACGGAAGCTGGGCTACACTTTTCATCATCAGGAGCTGTTGCAACAGGCATTAACCCATCGCAGTGCCAGCAGCAAACATAATGAGCGCCTCGAATTTTTAGGTGACTCTATTTTGAGTTTCGTGATTGCCAATGCGCTTTATCATCGTTTCCCGCGAGTGGATGAAGGTGATATGAGCCGCATGCGCGCCACGCTGGTACGGGGTAACACCCTTGCGGAAATCGCACGCGAATTTGAACTGGGCGAATGTCTGCGTCTTGGACCGGGTGAACTGAAAAGCGGCGGCTTCCGTCGTGAATCTATTCTTGCCGATACGGTTGAAGCATTAATCGGTGGCGTGTTCCTGGACAGCGATATCCAGACCGTAGAAAAGCTGATCCTGAACTGGTATCAGACCCGTCTGGACGAAATCAGTCCGGGCGATAAACAAAAAGATCCAAAAACGCGCTTGCAGGAATATTTGCAGGGCCGCCATCTCCCGCTGCCATCCTATCTGGTGGTGCAGGTGCGTGGTGAAGCGCACGATCAGGAATTTACCATCCATTGCCAGGTCAGTGGCCTGAGTGAACCGGTGGTGGGCACAGGTTCAAGCCGTCGCAAGGCTGAACAGGCTGCCGCCGAACAGGCGTTGAAAATGCTGGAGCTGGAATGAGCGAAGAAAAAACCTATTGCGGATTTATTGCCATCGTCGGACGTCCGAACGTGGGGAAATCCACCCTGCTGAATAATCTGCTTGGGCAGAAGATTTCGATCACCTCGCGTAAGGCGCAGACCACGCGTCACCGCATTGTCGGGATCCATACTGAAGGCGCGTATCAGGCGATCTACGTCGATACCCCAGGCCTGCACATGGAAGAGAAGCGTGCCATCAACCGCCTGATGAACAAAGCGGCGAGCAGCTCGATTGGTGATGTGGAACTGGTTATTTTCGTTGTTGAAGGCACCCGCTGGACGCCGGACGACGAAATGGTCCTGAACAAGCTGCGTGACGGTAAAACGCCGGTGATCCTCGCAGTCAACAAAGTGGACAACGTGCAGGAAAAAGCCGATCTGCTGCCGCATCTGCAGTGGCTGGGTAGCCAGATGAACTTCCTCGACATCGTTCCGCTGTCTGCAGAGACCGGCCTGAACGTGGATACCATCGCTGGCATCGTGCGTAAGCATCTGCCGGAAGCGATTCATCACTTCCCGGAAGAGTACATCACCGATCGTTCTCAGCGCTTTATGGCCTCTGAAATCATCCGCGAAAAGCTGATGCGTTTCCTTGGTGCAGAACTGCCGTATTCCGTGACGGTAGAGATTGAGCGTTTCCAGAGTAACGAGCGTGGCGGTTACGACATCAACGGCCTGATCCTTGTTGAGCGTGAAGGGCAGAAGAAGATGGTGATTGGCAACAAAGGTGCCAAGATCAAAACCATCGGTATCGAAGCCCGTAAAGACATGCAGGAGATGTTTGAAGCACCGGTTCACCTGGAGCTGTGGGTGAAAGTGAAATCTGGCTGGGCCGATGATGAGCGTGCTCTGCGCAGCCTCGGTTACGGCGAAGATCAGTAAACCAAGACGACGCGCAAATGGAAGGCTGGCAGCGCGCTTTTGTTCTGCATAGTCGTCCCTGGAGCGAAACCAGCCTGATGCTGGACGTCTTCACGGAAGAGTCGGGTCGCGTGCGCCTTGTTGCAAAAGGCGCACGTTCCAAACGTTCTAATCTCAAAGGCGCCTTACAGCCCTTTACGCCGCTGCTGGTCCGTTTTGGCGGGCGAGGGGAAGTCAAAACCCTGCGCAGCGCTGAAGCCGTCTCTCTGGCGCTTCCCCTTTCTGGCATCACGCTTTACAGCGGTCTGTACGTCAATGAACTCATCTCACGTGTTCTGGAACATGAGACTCGCTTCTCTGAACTTTTCTTCGACTATCTGCACTGTATCCAGGCTCTTGCGGGCGCCGCCGGTTCGCCCGAACCTGCCCTGCGCCGTTTCGAGCTGGCGCTGCTGGGTCATTTGGGATATGGCGTTGATTTCCTGCATTGTGCAGGCAGTGGGGAAGAGGTGGATGAGACGATGACCTACCGTTACCGTGAAGAAAAAGGCTTTATCGCCAGCGTCGTGATCGATAACAACACCTTCACCGGACGCCAGCTCCGGGCGCTATATGAGCGAGAATTTCCGGATCAGGATACCCTTCGTGCTGCAAAACGCTTTACCCGGATTGCCCTCAAGCCGTATCTTGGCGGCAAGCCCTTAAAGAGCCGCGAATTATTCAGGCAGTTTATGCCGAAACGTTAACGTTTTACCCCTCACCCCAGCCCTCTCCCGGAGGGAGAGGGGGAAGGGAAATGAACCAAAATACCGAGGATTGTCATGGCTGAATTACTGTTAGGCGTCAACATCGATCACATCGCCACGCTGCGTAATGCACGCGGTACGGCTTATCCCGATCCGGTTCAGGCGGCGTTTATCGCTGAGCAGGCTGGCGCCGATGGCATTACCGTTCATCTGCGCGAAGACCGCCGCCACATCACCGACCGTGACGTGCGTATTCTGCGTCAGACGCTGGATACCCGGATGAACCTGGAGATGGCGGTCACCGAAGAGATGCTGACGATTGCCTGTGACACCAAACCGCATTTCTGCTGCCTGGTACCGGAAAAACGTCAGGAAGTGACCACCGAAGGCGGTCTGGACGTGGCGGGGCAGCGTGACAAAATGCGCGATGCCTGCAAACGTCTGGCGGACGCGGGTATCCTGGTTTCTCTGTTCATCGACGCTGATGCGGAGCAGATCAAAGCGGCGGCTGAAGTGGGCGCACCGTATATTGAAATTCACACCGGCTGCTACGCCGATGCCAAAAACGACGCCGAGCAGGCTAAAGAGCTGGAGCGTATCGCGAAAGCGGCCACTTACGCCGCGAGCCTGGGTCTGAAGGTAAACGCAGGGCATGGACTGACCTACCACAACGTTAAAGCCATCGCCGCCCTGCCTGAAATGCATGAGCTGAATATCGGCCACGCCATTATTGGCCGTGCGGTGATGAGTGGCCTGAAAGAGGCGGTTTCAGAAATGAAACGCCTGATGCTGGAAGCGCGTCAGTAATGGCTATTCTGGGCTTAGGTACCGACATCGTCGAGATAGCCCGCATTGAAGCGGTGATCGCCCGTAGTGGCGATCGCCTGGCAAGGCGCGTGCTGAGCGATAACGAATGGGCCATCTGGGAAGCGCATCAGCAGCCGGTACGTTTCCTGGCCAAGCGCTTTGCCGTTAAAGAGGCAGCGGCCAAAGCCTTTGGCACCGGTATTCGTAACGGTCTGGCGTTTAACCAGTTTGAAGTGTTTAACGATGAGCTGGGTAAGCCGCGCCTGCGTTTATGGGGCGAGGCGTTGAAGCTGGCAGAGAAACTCGGCGTGGCGCACATGCACGTGACAATCGCGGATGAACGGCACTATGCCAGCGCAACGGTGATTATCGAAAGTTAAAGTTTGTCCGCGTGATGCATCAGGACAAACTTATCCCACAGCTGCTCTTCGCTTTCGACGTGTGCCGGATCCTTCAGGATGGTATTGGGGATCGGGCACACCTTCTGGCAGGTCGGCGTCTCATAGTGGCCGATGCACTCGGTGCAGCGGTCGCTGTTAATCTCATAAATGCTGTCGCCCATCGAAATCGCCTGGTTTGGGCATTCCGGTTCGCACATATCGCAATTGATGCATTTTTTGGTGATTAACAGCGCCATCAGGAAATTCTCAGAAACAACACAAACAGGGCGGGCATTATACGCTCATTCGTTGCTCAAACCAGTTTTTTTACCAGCTCTTCGCTGTGACGAATGCGCTCAGGCGCATGCTCCAGATCCTGTTGTACCAGCGCCATAAACAGCAGATCCGTCAGCATCATCTGCGCACTCGTTGATGAGATAGCGGCACTGCGCGTGGCCTGTTCCTCGGCGATCGTATATAAACAGCGCGTTGCCCGCTGCTGCAGTGCATTGGGGGTAAAACCGGTGATGGCCAGTATTTTCCCGCCTACACGCAGCGCCTCATCGGTGGCCATGTTGATTTCGCGACGTTCGCCAGTATAGGAGATCGCCAGCAGCAGATCGTCAGGATCCATAGCCTGCACTGTGGCCAGCAGGGCATGCATATCCTGCTCGACGATGGCGTTATACCCGATCTTTGTCAGCTTCCAGCCAAAATTGCGCGCCACCAGTCCGGACGCGCCGATGCCGGTCAAAATGATCCGACGTGCCGCACGCAGCATTGCCACGCTTTCCAGTAATTTTTCTTCGGTGTTCACATCGAGGGTGGCGTGCATGGCCGCGACATTCTCTTTGATCAACTTCTCACCCACGAGACGCATGGGATCATCGCCACGGATCTGATTATGCACCGGCATGGATTGCGGATTGGGGTTACTCACCAGGGCTTCGCTAATCGCCAGCTTCAGTGCCGGGAAGCCCTTAAAGCCAATCTTCTGGGCAAATTTCACCACGCTGGACTGACTCACACCCGCTTCGCTTGCCAGCTGCTGCGAACTCAGATGGCGGGCGTGGTCGGGCTGAGAAAGCAAAAAATCCGCCAGCTTTTTGTCGCTTTGAGCAAAGCCGGCATAACGCTGGCGAATGCGAATTAAACAGTTCATACGTTCTCCTGGCGAAAATGTGATTGTCTGCGCAAATACGAATTTTGCTCGCCTGAATGAATTTTATATTCCATTATAGTGCGATTATTATGAATTAAAAATTCCAGAGGTAAAAAAGATGAATCTTGGCTCACTTGTATCAGAAACGCGTAACCCGCAAACCATGGATCTGGATGCACTCTCCACCCTGGAGCTGGTTAACCGTTTTAATCAACAGGATACGCTGGTCGCCCTGGCAGTGAAAGAGACATTACCAGAGGTGGCGAAGGCCGTCGATGCCGCGGCGCAGGCGCTCAAGGCGGGTGGCCGCATTATCTATATGGGCGCCGGAACCAGCGGACGTCTCGGCGTGCTGGATGCGTCTGAATGTCCACCCACGTTCGGCGTTCCGCACGGGCTGGTGGTCGGTCTCATTGCCGGTGGGCCTGGTGCGCTGCTGAAGGCGGTGGAAGGGGCGGAAGACAACAAACAGCTCGGCGAAGATGACCTGAAAGGGATTAACCTCAACGCAAAGGATCTGGTCGTCGGACTGGCCGCTTCCGGGCGCACACCTTATGTCATTGGCGGTCTGGAGTATGCCAACCAGACGGGTTGTACAACCGTGGCTATCTCCTGTAATCCTGGCTCACCCATTGCGCAGGTGGCCCACATCGCGATTTCTCCGGTCGTCGGGCCTGAAGCGCTTACCGGCTCCACGCGCCTCAAATCCGGGACTGCACAAAAACTGGTCCTCAATATGATCTCCACCGGCGCGATGGTGAAGTTCGGCAAGGTGTATCAGAACCTGATGGTGGATATGCAGGCCACCAACGTCAAGCTGGTGGACAGGGCCTGTCGTATGGTGATGGAAGCGACAGGCGCAGGCCGCGAAGAGGCGGAAGCTGTACTCACGCAAACCGATCACGATGTGAAACCGGCCATTCTGATGATCCTGAGCGGGCTGGATGCCGCCGCCGCACGAGCTAAACTCGCTGCGCATGATGGGTTCTTACGGGCGGCATTAGAAAACTAACACAGAGGCGTGTATGGAAAAAACAGCAGCGCTCGCCAGCCATATTTTGCAGGGGATCGGCGGAGAGAAGAACATTCAGCGTCTGGAAAACTGCATGACGCGCGTGCGCGTCGAGGTGCATGACGACGACCAGCTTGATATCGCGCATCTTAAGCAACTTCCTGGCGTCAGCGGATACGTTAAGCAGGGGCAACAGCATCAGCTGATTGTCGGGCCGGGAAAAGCGGCGCAGGTCGTTGATGCCATGCGCGCATTGATGGGCGGAGGGGCGGCCGTGCCGGTTGACGATGCCGGGCGCACCAAAGCGCAGGCGAAGGCCAAATACAAAGCCCCCATGAGCGATGCGCTGCGACTGCTGGCAAATGTCTTTATCCCTCTTATTCCGGCATTTATTGCCTCCGGCTTGATCACCGGGATCATCAATATCCTCAAGCGCCCGGATATAGTCGGCGATTTTGCCACTCACTATCCGAACCTGCTCGGGATTCTGGGGATCTTTGGTAGCGCTGTCTTCGCCATCATGAACATTCTGGTTGGGGTTAACACCGCCAAAGTGTTTGGCGGCTCCATGGCGATGGGCGGGGTGATGGCCGGTATTCTCTCCAGCCCGCAGCTGGCGCAGATTACCCTGTTCGGCGAGGCCCTCCAGCCCGGTCGCGGCGGGGTGATTGCGGTGCTGCTGGTGGTCATTCTGATGTGCTGGATTGAGAAAAAGCTGCGCGCCGTTCTCCCCGGTTCAATTGAGCTGATCCTCAATCCACTGCTGACCACGCTTATCACCGGCTGTGTGGCGATTGTGGCCCTGCAGCCGCTGGGCGGCTGGATCTCAGAGGTGATTGCCCACGGCGCTTCTCTGGCTATCGATCGCGGCGGGCTGGTCGTGGGGGCTGTGCTGTCAGGGACCTTCCTGCCGCTGGTGCTGACCGGCCTGCATCAGGGGCTGGTACCGATCCACGTCGAGCTGGTGCAGGCGCATGGTTATAACGCGCTGCTGCCCATCCTGTCGATGGCGGGGGTAGGTCAGGTCGGTGCGGCGATTGCCGTGCTGATGAAAACCCGCAACGCGCGGTTGAAAAAAGTGATTAAAGGGGCGCTACCGGTTGGATTACTGGGCATTGGCGAGCCGCTGATTTTTGGTGTCACGCTGCCGCTCGGTAAGCCTTTCCTTGCGGCCTGTCTGGGCGGCGCGGTAGGCGGGGCGCTTATCAGCTACTGGAAAGTCGCCACCGTTATTACCTTTGGTCTCTCCGGTTTACCGCTGGCGCTTACCATCGTGACCGGAAAAGTCATGCTCTATCTGTTAGGCTATCTGGTAGCGGTGATCGCCGGGTTCCTGTTTACCTGGCTGGCGGGATTCAACGACCCAGAGGAGTAAGGTTTGGCTAATCACGAGCGTCGTGTTGTCTTTTTCGATCTGGATGGAACGCTGCATCAGCAGGATATGTTTGGTACGTTTATGCGCTACCTGCTGCGGCGTCAGCCCCTGAACGCACTGCTCGTCTTACCTTTGTTACCCGTGATTGGCCTTGCGCTGCTGGTGAAAGGCCGGGCTGCGCGCTGGCCAATGAGTCTGCTGCTCTGGGGCTGCACCTTTGGCCACAGTGAAGCCCGGCTCAAACAGCTTGAGCAGGATTTTGCGCACTGGTTTCGCGGTCATGTGACGGCGTTTCCGGTTGTGCAGGCGCGGCTGACCAGCTACCTCGATGCGAACGACGCCGATATCTGGTTGATTACCGGCTCGCCGCAGTCGCTGGTAGAGCAGGTCTATTTCGATACGCCGTGGTTGCCGAGGGTGAATCTGATCGCCACGCAGATCTCCCGTGGTTACGGCGGGTGGGTATTGAGCATGCGCTGTCTGGGGCACGAAAAGGTGGCCCAGTTGGAGATGCGCATTGGCACGCCGCTGCGTCTGTACAGCGGTTACAGCGACAGTAAGCAGGACAACCCGCTGCTCTATTTTTGCCAGCACCGCTGGCGCGTGACACCTGCGGGTGAACTTCAGCAACTCGAATAGTTTTATCCATAGTGGGTGTGTATAATGCCGCCCGCTTTTCGACTGGAGTATCAACCGTTGTCCAACCCTGAATTCACACATGAATACTGGATGCGCCATGCGCTAACGCTTGCCCGGCGCGCCTGGGACGAGGGGGAAGTGCCCGTGGGAGCCGTGCTTGTCCATAACAATCAGGTGATTGGCGAAGGGTGGAACCGCCCGATTGGCCGCCACGATCCTACCGCTCACGCAGAAATCATGGCACTTCGTCAGGGGGGGCTGGTACTGCAAAACTACCGTCTGCTCGACACCACGCTGTACGTCACGCTTGAACCGTGCGTCATGTGTTCCGGCGCGATGGTGCACAGCCGTATCGGTACGCTGGTCTTTGGTGCGCGGGATGAAAAAACCGGCGCTGCGGGCTCGCTGATGGATGTGCTCGGACACCCGGGAATGAACCATCAGGTGAAGACTATCGGTGGGGTACTTGCACCAGAGTGTTCGGGGCTATTAAGTGATTTCTTTCGAATGCGCCGTCAGCAGAAAAAGCAACAAAAGGCAGAATTGAAGTCCTCGGGCGATTAATTTCGTCCGGTGCCACAACGGGATAGCTCTGCGCCAGCTGCCTGGCCTCCGTCGCCTCTTTTTCCTTCTCCAGCAGATAACCCACCAGGCTAATCTGATACTTACGAATATTTTCCACGTAAGCATAAGCCTCATGCCCACGCGCATAACCGTAGGTCAGCTTGTTGTACCACGGCTTCTGGCTCAGAAGCGGCAGACGCTGTTTTACGTCAGACCAGCTGTCGGGGTTGCCTTTTGTTTTTGCCGTCAGGGCACGGGCGTCCAGCATGTGGGCATAGCCCATGTTGTAGGCGGCCAGCGCGAACCAGATGCGCTCCTCTTCCGGCACCGTCTCAGGCACTTTGTCCATCATATCCTGCAGGTAGCGCGCGCCGCCGCTGATGCTCTGTTCCGCATCGGTACGGTCGGTCAGCCCGAGGCTCTGCGCGGTATTTTTGGTCAGCATCATCAGGCCGCGCACGCCGGTCGGCGAGGTGGCCTGGGTATCCCAGTGTGATTCCTGATAAGAAATCGCCGCCAGCAACCGCCAGTCGATCTCCTGGGCATATTTTTCGAATAACGGCTGCAGGTCCGGCAGTACGCTATCTACGGCGCGCAGGAAGCTACGGGTGTCGACGTAGTCAAAGTCGTCACCATGGCCGAGGTACTTCTCCTCAAGGCGTGCCAGCGTACCGTCTTCATTGATGGTGTTATAAAAATCGAGCATGGCCGCAGAGAGGGTCTGATCGTCATCCAGATGGGTAAACCAGGTTACGGGCTGTTCGTCCGTCACGTCCAGCGCCACGGCGATTTCAGGATGCACCCGCTGGAACAGGCTGATCGCCACGGAGTCGGCGATGGTGTAAGGCAGTTTCTGATCTTTGACCTGGTCCAGCAGCTCCGTCGTGCCGAGTTTAGGATCGACGGTCCAGCTCAGGTCAGGGTATTTCTTCTCCTTCAGCTCACGCAGATCGTCAATCACCACATGGCCAGGGGCAATCGTCAGTTGTTGAGCGTTGATCGAGGCCAGCGTACGCGGGCGCAGGCTACCGACGCGATAGACCAGCTGCTGTGAAACGGAGTAATAGGTCGGGCCCGGCTGGTAATTCTTGCTGCGCTCGCTGTTGTACACCAGCCCGGCGGCGAGGATATCGGCATCGTTGTTATCCAGGTCATCAAACAGCTGGCTGATGTTCTGGCGCACGGTGATTTTGAGCTTCACGCCAAGGTAATCGGCAAACTGCTGAGCCAGTTCATAGTCGAGACCGATGGTTTTGCCGTTGATGTCACTGTAAATCAGCGGAGAGCTGAGGGTACTGACGCGCAGCTCCCCCCGCTCCTGAATGGCGGCGATACGGTTTTCGGCTTTGCCGAACCAGGGGATGGAAGGCCAGAGGGCCACTGCCAACAGCAACGTTACAATGCCGATGAGCAGATAATTAATCTTTAATTTTTTCAATTAGTTAATTCTCTGCGACGCCGGTTGCCTTAGTATGCTGTAGCCATGTTAAAAATAAGGTTTGCCATTGATTGAGCGGCATTTTGCGTAAAGTTACGCCACTTGGCAACAAATTAGAGAGAGAGGTCACATCTATTGTTAAACGACGCCGTCGATTTTATTTCGACGCAAACGGTTTCGTCGACGCTCAGGATTCTCTATAATGACGCCCGTTTTCCCCCCTTGCGCACACTGTAAGCGCCCCGGCGCTTCGAAGACGAGAGACTTATGATGGAAATTCTGCGTGGTTCGCCTGCACTGTCTGCCTTCCGTATTAACAAACTGCTGGCACGTTTTCAGGCAGCCGACCTTCCGGTAAGCAATATTTACGCTGAGTATGTCCATTTTGCTGACCTGAATGCCCCCCTGAATGCAGAGGAGCGCGTACAGCTGGAACGCCTGCTCAAGTATGGCCCAAGCCTGAGCAGCCATACCCCAACCGGTAAACTGATCCTTGCGACGCCTCGTCCAGGCACCATCTCCCCCTGGTCTTCCAAAGCGACTGACATCGCACACAACTGTGGTCTGAACCAGATTAACCGTCTGGAACGCGGCGTGGCGTACTATGTTGAAGCCTCCACCCTGAGCGACGCGCAGTGGCAGGCGGTGGCCGCAGAGCTGCATGACCGCATGATGGAGAGCGTGTTTGCTTCTCTGGATGATGCGCAGAAACTTTTCTCCCACCATCAGCCTGCGCCAGTACAGAGCGTGGATTTGCTGGGGCAAGGCCGTCAGGCGCTGATTGACGCCAACCTGCGTCTCGGCCTGGCACTGGCAGAAGACGAGATTGACTACCTGCAGGATGCGTTCGTTAAGCTGAACCGTAATCCGAACGATATCGAACTGTATATGTTCGCGCAGGCTAACTCCGAGCACTGCCGCCACAAGATTTTCAACGCCGACTGGATTATTGACGGCGAACAGCAGCCGAAGTCGCTGTTCAAAATGATCAAAAACACCATGGAGAAAACCCCTGACCACGTGCTGTCTGCTTATAAAGACAACGCTGCGGTGATGGAAGGTTCCGAGGTGGGCCGCTTCTTCGCCGATCGCGAAGCAGGGCGCTATGATTTCCATCAGGAGCCGGCGCATATCCTGATGAAGGTGGAAACTCACAACCACCCGACGGCGATCTCTCCGTGGCCGGGTGCGGCGACCGGTTCCGGCGGCGAAATCCGTGACGAAGGGGCGACGGGCCGTGGTGCTAAACCAAAAGCGGGTCTGGTCGGTTTTTCCGTCTCCAACCTGCGTATCCCGGGCTTTGAACAGCCGTGGGAAGAAGATTTCGGCAAGCCAGAGCGTATTGTGACCGCGCTGGATATCATGACCGAAGGCCCACTGGGCGGCGCGGCATTCAACAACGAATTTGGTCGTCCGGCACTGAACGGTTACTTCCGTACTTATGAAGAGAAAGTGGACAGCCACAACGGCGAAGAGCTGCGCGGCTACCACAAGCCGATCATGCTGGCGGGCGGGATCGGTAACATTCGTGCCGATCACGTGCAGAAAGGTGAGATCGTCGTCGGTGCGAAGCTGATCGTCCTCGGTGGGCCGGCGATGAACATCGGTCTGGGCGGCGGTGCGGCCTCTTCAATGACGTCCGGTCAGTCTGACGCGGATCTCGACTTTGCCTCCGTTCAGCGTGACAACCCTGAAATGGAGCGTCGTTGCCAGGAAGTGATCGACCGCTGCTGGCAACTGGGTGATGCTAACCCGATCCTCTTTATTCACGACGTTGGTGCGGGTGGCCTGTCCAACGCCATGCCGGAGCTGGTGAGCGACGGGGGTCGCGGCGGGCGTTTCAACCTGCGCGACATTCTGAGCGATGAGCCGGGCATGAGCCCGCTGGAGATCTGGTGTAACGAATCCCAGGAACGTTATGTGCTGGCCGTCGCAGCCGATCAGCTGCCGCTGTTTGACGAGCTGTGCCGTCGCGAGCGCGCTCCGTATGCCGTCATCGGTGAAGCGACTGAAGAGAAACACCTGACCCTGAGCGATACCCATTTCGACAACCAGCCAATCGACCTGCCGCTGGACGTGCTGCTCGGCAAAACGCCGAAGATGACCCGCGACGTACAGACCCGCAAAGCGGCGGGCAACGCGCTGGATCGTCAGGGCATTACCGTAGCAGAGGCGGTGAATCGCGTGCTGCACCTGCCTGCGGTGGCAGAGAAAACCTTCCTGGTCACCATCGGCGACCGTACCGTGACCGGCATGGTCTCGCGCGATCAGATGGTAGGTCCGTGGCAGATCCCGGTGGCGAACTGCGCCGTGACCACCGCGAGCCTCGACAGCTACTACGGTGAGGCGATGGCGCTGGGCGAACGTACCCCGGTAGCGCTGCTGGACTTCGCGGCCTCTGCTCGTCTGGCCGTCGGTGAAGCGCTGACCAACATCGCCGCGACGCAGATTGGCGATATCAAACGTATCAAACTGTCCGCGAACTGGATGGCCGCTGCCGGTCACCCGGGCGAAGACGCGGGCCTGTATGAAGCCGTTAAAGCGGTGGGTGAAGAGCTCTGTCCTGCACTCGGCCTGACCATTCCGGTGGGTAAAGACTCCATGTCGATGAAAACCCGCTGGCAGGAAGGCAATGAGCAGCGCGAAATGACTTCGCCGCTGTCGCTGATCATCTCCGCGTTTGCCCGTGTGGAAGACGTGCGCCATACCGTGACTCCACAACTGTCGACCGAAGATAACGCCCTGCTGCTGATTGACCTGGGTAAAGGTCACAACGCGCTGGGTGCCACCGCGCTGGCACAGGTTTACCGTCAGCTGGGTGATAAACCGGCTGACGTGCGTGATGTGGCACAGTTAAAAGGCTTCTACGACGCCATTCAGGCGCTGGTGGCGCAGCGTAAACTGCTGGCCTACCACGACCGTTCCGACGGCGGCCTGCTGGTGACCCTGGCAGAGATGGCCTTCACCGGACACTGCGGTGTTGAAGCGAATATCGCGACGCTTGGCGAAGATCGTCTGGCGGCACTGTTTAACGAAGAGCTGGGCGCGGTGATTCAGGTGCGTGCGGCCGATCGTGACGCGGTTGAAGCCCTGCTGGCTCAACATGGCCTGGCAGACTGCGTACACTACCTGGGTAAAGCCGTTCAGGGGGACCGTTTCGTGATTGAAGCAGATGGCCATGCGGTGTTCTGCGAAAGCCGCACCACGCTGCGTATGTGGTGGGCAGAAACCACCTGGCAGATGCAACGCCTGCGTGATAACCCGGAATGTGCCGATCAGGAACACAATGCCAAGGCCAACGACAACGATCCTGGCCTGAACGTGAAGCTCTCCTTCGACATCAACGAAGACATCGCTGCGCCGTACATTGCGACCGGCGCGCGTCCGAAAGTCGCCGTGCTGCGTGAGCAGGGCGTTAACTCCCACGTTGAGATGGCTGCAGCCTTCCACCGTGCAGGCTTTGATGCCATCGACGTTCACATGAGTGACCTGCTGGCAGGTCGCACCGGTCTGGAAGATTTCCAGGCGCTGGTGGCGTGCGGCGGTTTCTCCTACGGTGACGTACTGGGCGCGGGTGAAGGCTGGGCGAAGTCCATTCTCTTCAACAGCCGCGTGCGCGATGAGTTCGAAAGCTTCTTCCATCGTCCGCAAACCCTGGCGCTCGGCGTGTGTAACGGCTGCCAGATGATGTCCAACCTGCGCGAGCTGATCCCGGGTAGCGAAGCCTGGCCTCGCTTTGTGCGTAACCAGTCCGACCGCTTTGAAGCGCGTTTCAGCCTGGTGGAAGTGACTCAGAGCCCGTCTCTGCTGCTGCAGGGAATGGTAGGGTCGCAGATGCCAATCGCCGTTTCTCACGGTGAAGGTCAGGTTGAAGTGCGTGATGCTGCCCATCTGGCTCAGCTTGAGAGCAAGGGCCTGGTGGCGCTGCGCTTTGTCGATAACTTCGGCAAGGTGACGGAAACCTACCCGGCTAACCCGAACGGTTCTGCCAACGGTATTACGGCGGTGACCAGCGAAAGCGGCCGTGCGACCATCATGATGCCACACCCGGAGCGCGTGTTCCGTACCGTGAGCAACTCCTGGCACCCGGAAAACTGGGGCGAGGACAGCCCGTGGATGCGTATCTTCCGCAACGCGCGTAAACAGTTGGGTTAATCGGTATTACCCTTCAAGGCCCGGTAAGCGAAAGCTAACCGGGCTTTTTTTGTGTCGTAATTTCGCGACAGACCCGTAATGCGACTGTCTCTAAAAGGAGACATTTAACTTATTGATTTATATAAGGCATGTCGGGTTCCCGTTAAGGTGTTGCTGATTAGCGACACTTAGCCTGGAAATCATTCAGCGAGCAATTAACGGTGCAAACCTATAAATTATATAAATATCAATATGATAATATATTGATTTGCATTTTGGCACAGCTATTGCATAATATTAACCAGTGGCTCATTCACCTTCTTATGTCAGCCCCTTCGGGACGTGCTACATAAACTTCGAATGACGCACAAAAAGGTGCCTGCCGTCCAACTACTGATCATAGCGTTGCTTTATCAGGACAGGGCGAAACGTCGAGTTAGGCACCGCCTCATTCCATGACAAAGCCGGGTTTTTACCCGGCTTTGTTGTATCTGAAGGGCAGACTCAGTTACGCTCTCCTCAAACCCATTCAAAGAGAGTAATGCGTTGAAACGCTGGCCCGTTTTCCCCCGCTCCCTGCGTCAACTCGTGATGATGGCCTTTTTGCTGATCCTGCTGCCTTTACTGATCCTGGCCTGGCAGGCGTGGCAGAGCCTGAACGCGCTCAGTGCCCAGGCAGCACTGACTAACCGCACGACGCTCATTGACGCCAGACGCAGTGAAGCGATGACCAACGCCGCGCTGGAGATGGAGCGTAGCTATCGTCAGTATTGCGTGCTGGACGATCGCACGCTGGAAAAGGTCTACCAGAATCAGCGTAAACGCTATAGCGAGATGCTGGATGCGCATGCCGGCGTGCTGCCGGACGATAAACTCTACCAGGCATTACGTCAGGATTTGAACGACCTGGCCCAGCTACAGTGTAAGAACAGTGGCCCGGATGCGGCCGCGGCCGCTCGTCTTGAAGCCTTCGCGAATGCCAACACCGAGATGGTGCAGTCTACCCGTGCGGTGATTTTCTCTCGCGGTCAGCAGTTGCAGCAGGAGATTGCCGAACGCGGTCAGTTCTTTGGCTGGCAGGCGCTGGTGCTGTTTCTGGTGAGCCTCGCGCTGGTGCTGCTCTTTACCCGGATGATCATCGGCCCGGTGAAGGGTATCCAGCGAATGATCAATCGTCTGGGGGAGGGGAAATCACTGGGTGATACGGTCGCCTTTAAGGGCCCGCGCGAGTTACGTTCCGTGGGGCAGCGAATTATCTGGCTTTCGGAACGCCTGTCGTGGCTGGAATCCCAGCGTCATCAGTTTTTACGTCATATTTCCCATGAGCTTAAAACGCCGCTGGCCAGTATGCGCGAAGGTACGGAATTGCTGGCGGACGAAGTGGCGGGGCCGCTGACGGTGGAGCAGAAAGAGATTGTCGAGATCCTCGACGCCAGCAGCCGCAATCTGCAGAAATTAATTGAGCAGCTGCTCGATTACAACCGCAAGCTGGCGGATGGGGCGGTCGTTCTGGAGAATGTGGAGATTGAGCCGCTGGTGGATATGGTGATCTCTGCCCATAGCTTGCCAGCAAGAGCTAAAATGATGCATACCGGGGTGGCGCTGAGTGAGCCAACCTGCCTGGCTGAACCGATGTTATTAATGAGCGTTCTGGATAATCTTTATTCCAATGCGGTGCACTATGGTACTGAATCCGGTAACATTTATATCCGAAGCTATACGAATGGTTCACGGGTGTTTATTGATGTCGCCAACACCGGCACCCCGATCCCCGATGACGAAAGAGAGATGATATTTGAACCCTTCTTCCAGGGAAGTCATCAGCGAAAAGGTGCGGTTAAAGGAAGCGGTCTGGGCTTGAGTATCGCCCGGGACTGCATACGACGCATGCAGGGGGAGCTAAACATTGTCACGGACGAACGTTCCGATGTTTGCTTCCGTATCGAACTGCCCCAGAGCCGGAAAAACCAATAAAATGAAGCTATGTCTGGTGAGTATGTCACACGTCTTTTTCCGCGCCATATGCGCGGTGTTTTCCCGTAAAACGTTGCGCCTGAGCCTGCCCTGTTTATTGCTGGCGGGGTGTGTTTCCCATGTGCCGAAAAGCGCCATTAGCGATAAGCAGGCAGATAAATGGCCTGAGAGTCAGCTGGCAGATTTCCTCTCAACCCGCTGCGATGATATCTGGAACCTGTCGGGGCATGACGTCGAAACCAATCCTCTGTTCTGGCTACGCGGAATAGACTGCGCGCAGCGCCTGGCCCCGGTTGAAGCCCGCTCAAAAGCGGCGATGCTGGACGACGATACCTGGCAGGACGCCTTCAAGCGCGGGATATTGCTTGGGGATGCCAAAATTACCCCTGTCGAACGACGCACAAACGTCACGCGGCTCGACACCTTCGTGGCATATCTTCCCGCTCAGGTCCGCCCGGTATATCAGCTCTGGCGTAATGGGCAGACATTGCAACTTCAGCTGTCTGAAGAGCGTACCCGTTACAGCAAGCTGCAACAGTCAACCGACAGCGAGCTTGATACCCTGCGTCAACAGCAACAACATTTGCGTACGCAACTGGATACCACGACGCGTAAGCTGGAGAACCTGACCGATATCGAAAGACAGCTTTCGTCGCGTAAATATCAGCCAGGGAGTTCATCCGCAGTACCGGACAGCGATACGCCGAAACAAGAGGATGTGAAGCATGACGAGCCGTAAACCTGCCCATCTCTTACTGGTGGATGACGATCCCGGGTTGCTGAAGCTGTTGGGAATGCGTCTGGTCAGTGAAGGCTACAGCGTCGTGACGGCTGAAAGCGGGCTGGAGGGGCTGAAAATTCTCGCCCGTGAAAAAATTGATCTGGTAATAAGCGACCTGCGGATGGATGAAATGGATGGACTGCAGCTGTTCGCGGAGATCCAGAAGCAGCAGCCGGGTATGCCGGTGATTATCCTCACGGCGCACGGCTCGATCCCGGATGCCGTGGCGGCGACACAGCAGGGGGTATTCAGCTTCCTGACCAAACCGGTGGACAAAGACGCGCTGTATAAGGCTATCGACAGTGCGCTGGAACATGCTGCCCCGTCGAGCGATGAGGCGTGGCGGGAGCCGATTGTCACGCGTAGCCCTATTATGCTGCGTCTGCTGGAACAGGCCCGGATGGTGGCGCAGTCGGACGTCAGCGTGCTGATTAACGGGCAGAGCGGCACCGGGAAAGAGATCCTGGCGCAGGCCATCCATAATGCCAGTCCTCGCAGCAAGAACGCCTTTATCGCCATTAACTGCGGCGCACTGCCGGAACAGCTGCTCGAATCTGAACTGTTCGGCCACGCCCGCGGTGCGTTCACCGGCGCAGTCAGCAGCCGGGAAGGGTTATTCCAGGCGGCGGAAGGCGGCACGCTTTTCCTGGATGAGATTGGCGACATGCCTGCGCCGCTGCAGGTCAAATTGCTGCGCGTGCTGCAGGAGCGAAAAGTGCGCCCGTTGGGCAGCAACCGCGATATCGACATTAACGTGCGTATCATTTCCGCCACGCACCGTGATTTACCGAAGGTGATGGCGCGCAATGAGTTTCGTGAAGATCTCTACTATCGTCTGAACGTCGTGAACCTGAAAATCCCGGCGCTGGCCGAGCGTGCGGAAGATATTCCTTTGCTGGCGAATCACCTGTTGCGCCAGTCTGCGGATCGCCACAAACCGTTTGTTCGGGCGTTTTCCACCGATGCGATGAAGCGGCTGATGGCCGCAAGCTGGCCGGGAAACGTGCGTCAGTTGGTCAACGTGATCGAGCAGTGCGTGGCGCTGACGTCGTCACCTGTCATCAGTGACGCGCTGGTGGAGCAGGCGCTGGAAGGCGAGAACACGGCACTGCCGACGTTTGCCGAAGCGCGTAACCAGTTCGAGCTAAACTATCTGCGTAAGCTGCTGCAGATCACCAAAGGCAACGTGACCCATGCAGCACGCATGGCCGGACGCAACCGCACCGAGTTCTATAAGCTGCTGTCACGGCATGAACTGGAAGCCAACGATTTTAAAGAGTAGTACCGCAAACTTCGAATGAATATGATACTGTGAGCAATCGATTACGAAGCAGCTTACAGGCAAGAGTTTAAGGACCCACCATGAAAAAGATTGATGCGATTATTAAACCTTTCAAACTGGATGATGTACGTGAAGCGCTGGCGGAAGTGGGCATCACCGGGATGACCGTGACTGAAGTGAAAGGTTTTGGTCGTCAGAAGGGCCACACCGAGCTTTACCGTGGTGCAGAGTACATGGTGGACTTTCTGCCGAAAGTGAAAATTGAAATCGTGGTGAGCGACGATATTGTCGATACCTGTGTGGATACCATTATCCGTACGGCGCAAACGGGTAAAATCGGTGACGGTAAAATCTTCGTCTTTGACGTGGCGCGCGTCATCCGTATCCGTACCGGCGAAGAAGACGACGCCGCGATTTAACATTGTCTGCGGTTTTGCAGGCCGGGTCAGGCGCAGCCGCCATCTGGCAAAAAAAGCCCCTCGAACGAGGGGCTTTTTGTATTACAGCACTTTATGCGGTCCAAAACATTCGTAATGGATGTTGTCTTTATTGACGCCCAGTTCAACCAGCTGCTTCGCGGCATACTGCATAAACGCCACCGGACCGCAGACGTAGAACTGCATCTCCGGCGCGCTGAACGCACCTTCATGCTGGCGTAAATCCATCAACCCTTCGCTGTCAAAGCGGGCCGCTGTACGATCGGCATCCGTTGGCAGAAGATACCAGGTGTGTGCGGTGAAACGCGGCAGGGTAGCACCCAGGGTTTTCACTTCGTCAGCAAAGGCATGCACATCCCCGTTTTCCGCAGCGTGGAACCAGTTAACCTGCGCGCTGTGGCTGGATTTCGCCAGCGTGTCCAGCATCGCCAGCATTGGCGTTTGACCCACACCGGCGGAGATGAGCGTGACCGGCGTATTGGCCTCAACAGCCATAAAGAAATCGCCCGCCGGCGCGGCCAGTTGAACCACGTCGCCCACGCTGGCTTCGTTATGCAGCCAGCTGGAAACCTGACCGCCGTCCTCGCGTTTCACCGCAATACGATAGCCCTTACCGTTTGGCTTGCGGGTGAGGGAGTACTGGCGGATCTCCTGATGCGGAAAACCTTCAGGCTTCAGCCAGACGCCGAGATACTGCCCCGGCTGATAATCGGCAACGGGTTGACCATCCACCGGCTCGAACTCAAAACTGGTAATCAGCGCGCTACGCGGCGTTTTCTCAACAATGCGGAAGGCGCGGGTCCCTTCCCAGCCACCGTTCTTGCTGGCGTTTTCGCTGTAGATCTGCGCTTCACGGTTGATAAAGACGTTTGCCAGCACGCCGTAAGCTTTGCCCCATGCGTCCAGCACCTCCTGGCCCGGGCTGAACATCTCGTCCAGCGTCGCCAGCAGGTGACCGCCCACAATGTTGTACTGCTCGGGTTTGATCTGGAAGCTGGTATGCTTCTGCGCGATTTTCTCCACCGCAGGCAGCAGGGCTGGCAGATTTTCAATGTTGCTGGCGTAGGCCGCGATGGCATTAAAAAGCGCTTCCCGCTGATCGCCGTTACGCTGGTTACTCATGTTGAAAATCTCTTTCAACTCCGGGTTGTGCGCGAACATGCGGTCGTAGAAATGCGCGGTGAGCTTAGGGCCGGTCTCCACCAGCAGGGGAATGGTGGCTTTAACGGTAGCGATGGTTTGAGCGTCGAGCATGAGCGCGTCCTTCTGATGTGAACTTAATGATGTATTTTAAATGCATCTTATAAAAATACCCCTGCGATGTAAATGGTTCTTTGCAAGATGAAATATATGCATCACAAACCTGAAAAGAAATCCGTTGAAAATGACGAGGGCTTTATTCCTCAAACCCTTGCGTGGCGTGAAGGAAAACGTTTGCGTAAAATCGTTTGTCAAGACCTGTTATCACAGAACTATTCAGTTATACTGTTGCCCGTCGTCCAACAGGACTGCCTTTTCAGGCCAAAATTTACTTGTTAGCTGAGTCAGGAGATGCGGATGTTAAAGCGTGAAATGAACATTGCCGATTATGATGCCGAACTGTGGCAGGCTATGGAGCAGGAAAAAGTACGTCAGGAAGAGCACATCGAACTGATCGCCTCCGAGAACTACACCAGCCCGCGCGTCATGCAGGCGCAGGGTTCTCAGCTGACCAACAAATATGCTGAAGGGTATCCGGGCAAGCGCTACTACGGCGGCTGTGAGTACGTGGATATCGTTGAGCAACTGGCGATTGACCGTGCGAAAGAACTCTTTGGTGCTGACTACGCTAACGTCCAGCCGCACTCCGGCTCTCAGGCAAACTTCGCGGTCTACACCGCGCTGCTGCAGCCGGGCGATACCGTTCTGGGTATGAACTTGGCGCAGGGCGGTCACCTGACTCACGGCTCCCCGGTAAACTTCTCTGGCAAACTGTACAACATCATTCCTTACGGTATTGATGAGTCAGGCAAAATTGACTACGAAGACATGGCTAAGCAGGCTAAAGAGCACAAGCCGAAGATGATCATCGGTGGTTTCTCTGCTTACTCCGGTATTGTTGACTGGGCAAAAATGCGTGAAATCGCAGACAGCATCGGTGCTTACCTGTTCGTGGATATGGCGCACGTTGCCGGTCTTATCGCTGCGGGCGTTTACCCGAACCCGGTTCCGCATGCGCACGTTGTGACCACCACTACCCACAAAACCCTGGCGGGTCCACGCGGTGGCCTGATCCTGGCGAAAGGCGGTGATGAAGAGCTGTACAAAAAACTGAACTCCGCTGTGTTCCCAAGCGCACAGGGCGGCCCGCTGATGCACGTTATCGCGGCAAAAGCCGTCGCGCTGAAAGAAGCGATGGAGCCAGAGTTCAAGGTGTACCAGCAGCAGGTTGCCAAAAACGCCAAAGCGATGGTGGAAGTGTTCCTGAACCGTGGTTACAAAGTGGTATCCGGCGGCACTGAAAACCACCTGTTCCTGCTGGATCTGGTTGATAAGAACCTGACCGGTAAAGAAGCTGACGCCGCCCTGGGCCGCGCCAACATCACCGTGAACAAAAACAGCGTACCAAACGATCCGAAGAGCCCGTTCGTGACCTCCGGTATCCGTATCGGTTCTCCGGCTGTCACTCGCCGCGGTTTCAAAGAAGCGGAAGTGAAAGAGCTGGCTGGCTGGATGTGTGACGTTCTGGACAACATCAATGACGAAGCGGTTATCGAGCGCGTTAAAGGTAAAGTTCTGGATATCTGCGCACGCTTCCCGGTATACGCATAATTCTTCTGCTTTGCAGAAATAAAAAAGGCCGCGCTTGCGGCCTTTTTTTATGGCTTAACGTCGGTCGAGGGATATTGCTCCCGGTCCCACAATCGCCAGCAGAATAAATGCACCAGCAATACTGACGTTCTTGTAGAAATTAATCATATTTGGCACAACCGCGTCACCGGTCATATCCCAGTAATGGTGACCAATAATCGCCGTGCCCAGCGTGTAGAAAACAAACAGTATGGCGAGAGGGCGGGTGAAAAAGCCCAGCACGATCAGGATCGCGGCAGGGACTTCCATCACCACCGCAATAATGGCCGCCAGCATGGGCATTGGTGTGCCAAGGGATGTCATATATTGCACGGTGCCGCTAAACCCCGTCAGTTTTGGATAGCCAAAGATAATAAAGAGCACGACAAGTGCGATGCGGGCAATCAACAACAACAGGTGGCGTGACTGACCGAAATCGAAATAGCGAAGTGAGTTCATGGCAGAAAACCTCTGCAAGTGGAGTAATTTAAACGTAATACACATTTTCATTCCCTGCCATAAGCCAGACGACTGCATGCAATGTTAATTTTTCGTTAATTTATAGCAGGCTATCTACTTGCTTAATTTTTATATTCTCGCCAGACTATGGCCTCCATTTCGGGAGGGATTCATGGTCTTGCATTCCACGCGCTGGCTGGCGCTCAGCTATTTCACCTATTTCTTTAGCTACGGTATTTTTCTGCCTTTCTGGAGCGTCTGGCTCAAGGGGATTGGCCTTACTCCGGAGACCATTGGTGTCCTGCTGGGAGCGGGGCTGGTGGCGCGTTTCCTCGGCAGCCTGCTGATTGCACCGCGCGTC
This sequence comes from Enterobacter sp. WCHEn045836, assembly GCF_003965585.1. Taxonomy (NCBI): domain Bacteria; kingdom Pseudomonadati; phylum Pseudomonadota; class Gammaproteobacteria; order Enterobacterales; family Enterobacteriaceae; genus Enterobacter; species Enterobacter sp. WCHEn045836. Next base: position 476,872 of record NZ_RXPT01000001.1, on the reverse strand, counting down.
AGCGATCCCTCCTTACTGATCAAGGCGGTGCGTATACTTGCCCTGTTAACGCTGGTCTTTGTGGCCTGCTTCTGGGTCAGCCATCAGTTTGCCTGGCTGATGGTGGTGATGGTTGGCTTTAACCTGTTCTTCTCTCCGCTGGTTCCCCTGACGGACGCCCTGGCAAACACCTGGCAAAAACAGATCACCATGGACTACGGCCGCGTGCGCCTGTGGGGCTCCATTGCGTTTGTGATTGGCTCTGCGCTGGTGGGTAAACTGGTCAGCCTTTATGATTACCGCGCAATCCTGGCTCTGCTGAGTATCGGGATCGCCTCCATGCTGCTGGGCATGCTGCTGCGACCATCGGTGATGCCGCAAGGCGAAAGCCGTCATCAGGAAAGTGCAGGCTGTCCCGCCTGGCGAAGCCTGGTGGCGCAAAGCTGGCGTTTTCTCGCCTGTGTCTGCCTGCTCCAGGGGGCGCACGCGGCCTATTATGGCTTTAGTGCCATCTACTGGCAGGGCGCGGGATATTCAGCTTCCGCCGTCGGCTATTTGTGGTCACTTGGCGTGGTAGCAGAGGTGATTATCTTTGCGCTCAGCAAGAAACTGTTCCGCCGCTTCGGCGCGCGGGATCTGCTGCTGCTCTCCGCCGTGTGTGGCGTGGCGCGGTGGGGCATTATGGGCTGGACGACCGAACTGCCCTGGCTGATTGTGGCGCAAATTCTGCACTGCGGCACCTTTACCGTGTGCCATCTGGCGGCCATGCGCTATATCGCTGCGCGTGAAGGCGGGGATGTGATCCGCTTGCAGGCGGTCTATTCCGCGGTGGCGATGGGCGGCAGCATTGCCGTAATGACGGTCTTTGCGGGCTTCCTGTACCAGCATCTGGGGCACGGCGTCTTCTGGGTAATGGCACTGGTCGCGCTGCCGGCGATGTTCATTCGCCCGAAAGTGACCGCGCGCGCCTGACTATGATTCCAGCATGGCGCGAATATGTTCTTGCTGCTGCGCATTCAGCGATTCAACGGCGTGGATCAGCGGTGGCGAGAACAGGGGCAGGGCGGTAGGATAAGGGGTAATGACCAGCGCCGCTTCGCGCGGGGCTCCCTCTTTCTGAAAAGCCTGCAGCGTCAGATAGCGAACATTGAGCGGCAGCAGTGTTAACTCGCGCAGCTGCTGTTCAATCACCTCCTCACAGGATTTATCCTCTCCGGTTAGCAACACCACCTGTTTTTCATGCAGATCGGACTCCTGCATCAGCCAGGCACCAAAAATCACCGCCACCAGACTCATCTCTTCATCGGAAAAACGCAGACCAAACTCCGCTTCCAGCTCAAACAGCGCCTCTTTGGTGGTACGCAACAGGCGGGGATAAAGGCGGTGAATCTCTTCAGGCAGACTATTGTCGATGCCGATTTCAAACAGCGAACGATCCAGCGCCTGCGCCAGATGAATATACAGCTGATCGGTCAGCCCTTGTTCATCACTGAAGTTCATCCCCGTCTGTGCCCGAAAACGGGCAATCATGCGCACAATGGCCCGGCGGAGACGTTGATCCTGCTGATGTCTATCGAGCACCGGATCGGGCGTACGCAGCATCATAAACAGCAGCGCGAGGAACAGTTGTTCGTCGCTGTGGGTCCCCTGCGGCACGCGGCGCTTCCAGTGACGCACGATTTCCTGCGCCGTGAAGTATTCCCCTCGCGACTGCGTCCAGTTGCGCTGAACAGGGGAAAACTGCGGCGTATTGCCGAGATGATGCTGGATCAGACAGTACTGCAAAAAGAGCTGTAAAAACTGCACGTCACGGCAGTCAAAGGGGCGCTGTAGCTTTCGCGAACAGAAGCTGATCAACGCCCGCAGATTGGTATCGTCATAAAGAGGACGCGCAATGCCCTGCTGTTTAAGCGCGGTTTTAAGCGCCGGGGTAAACTGATGCGAAACAAACTGCGGGCACAGGCGGAGCGCCCTGCGCAACCAGTGCAGCAAACATAAACGCTGATTCAGGACCGAACCTTCAATCCGGTAGCTGCCGTCATGGTGCGTGACGATGTCCAGCCGGTGATAGCGCTGGATTTCATCGCGCGTCTCGGCTATATCTTGCCGTGCCATGGCGTCGTCCACGCCGTTGGCTGCGATTATGCTCTGTGCGGTGACGGCAGCATCGGGCAGGTAAAGCATCAAAAGCACCTGGCAGCGGCGCTGCGAACTGGAAAGCACAGATGGAATTTCAAGCGTTGTCATCATCTGTTGGGTATCCAGTGTGAATGTCTGGTAAGAATAGCTAAAGGATCGACGCTGAAAAGCGTACCGGCAGGCCTTTCACTCAGGATTGCTGGCGAACATCACAGAATTTTTGACGTGAGGAATTGATGCAAACAGTTAAACACAGCGCGATGGCGTTATTTTTGGCGGTTATTACTTTCACCGCCGGCGCGCATCCTCACAGTTTTATCAGTCTCAAAACCGAGCTGGTGACTGACGGAACCCAGTTGAGCGGCCTGAAAATGCGCTGGACGATGGATGAAATCACCTCGGCCGATTTGCTGTATGACGCGGGAAATGCAAAGCCAGGCGATGAGATCTGGAAAAAGCTGGCGGCGGAGGTCATGGCCAACGTGCTGGGGCAGCACTACTTCACCGAGTTCTGGCATAACGGGCAAAAAGTGAAGTTTATGAATCGCCCGACGGAGTACGGCATGTCGCGTGAGGGCCATCAGGCGGTGCTGACGTTTGTTCTTCCGCTGGCGCATCCTCAGCCGCTGGCAGGGCAGACCTACACCTTTTCCACTTTCGACCCCACCTATTATGTCGATATGAGTTATGCGAAGGAGAGTGACGTGACGCTACCGACCACCCTGCAAAAAACCTGCAAACTCGCTGTTCATACGCCAAAACCCAGCGAAGAGACGCTCAACTTTGCCGTCTCTCTGGATAAAGAGGATGCCCCTCCTGAAGATATGGAACTGGGTAAACAGTTTGCACAGCAGGTGACATTACAATGTCAGTGATCGCGTCTTCCGCCCGAAAACCACGTCTCTGGCTTCATCTCTGGCCGCTGGCGCTCTTTTTATTGCTGGCCGTGTGCGGCGCGCTGTGGTTATGGCAGGCCTGGCCGCAGGTGATGATGAAAAGCATCCTCTGGCAGCGTGAAGTCAATCAACAGATGAGCGGGCTGCTGAAGGCGGTGGCGGAGAACCCGACAAAAGCGGGCGGTTCCCTGCTGGCGTTTAGCTTTATCTATGGTGTTCTGCACGCGCTGGGGCCGGGGCACGGCAAAATCGTCATCACCACCTGGCTTGCTACCCATCCGTCGAAGTTGAGATCGAGCATTGGCCTGACGCTGGCCTCCTCGCTGCTGCAGGGCGGCGTGGCGATTGCGCTCGTCGTGATAGTCCTTTCACTCTTACAGCTGCCTGCCCGTCAGCTACACATGAGCAGCTTCTGGCTTGAAAAAGGGAGCTATGCGCTGGTGGGCGTGCTGGGGCTGATCCTCTGCTGGCGGGCGCTCAAAAAGCTGCGCGTGCTGCTGCAAAAGCCGAAATTCAAGACCTTTACGCCGCACCACGTTCATGATGAAAACTGCGGATGCGGGCATCTGCATCTGCCCACGCAGGAACAATTACAGAACGGCGACGACTGGCGCGCGCGGCTGATGATTGTTCTCTCGATGGGTATGCGCCCGTGCTCGGGGGCGATCATGGTGTTGCTGTTCAGTAAGGTAATCGGCGTGTTTGGCTGGGGAATGCTGTCCGCGCTGGCGATGGCGGCAGGAACGTCTCTCACCATTTCGTCTTTAGCGCTGCTGGTACACAGCTTCCGTCAGCTGGCGGTAAAACTCAGCGGCAATAAAACGCCGGTGCTGTGGCGACAGGTAGGGTGGACTACGCTCGCGCTGGCGGGCGGGGTGATTCTGCTGGTGGCGGCGGTGACGATGTGGATGAGCGCGGTGCCGGTGGGAAGGGGATTGCGGCCGTTTTAGTAGGGTGTGGTCTGAAGCCCTCACCCTGACCCTCTCCCACAGGGAGAGGGAATTACCGGGATTAACGCTTCAGCGCATCGCTCAGTTCATCACGCATGTTTGCCAGCATGGCTTTAACAACGCGTGGGTTACCTGCAACGATGTTGCCGGTAGACATATAGTTGTGACCGCCGGTGAAATCGCATACCAGTGCGCCTGCTTCACGCGCGATCAGCTCGCCCGCAGCAAAGTCCCACGGCTTCAGCGCCAGTTCGAAGTAACCGTCAACGCGACCGGTCGCCACGTAGGCCAGATCCAGCGCGGCAGAACCGGTGCGGCGGAAGTCCGCGCATTCGGTGAACAGTTTGCCGAGGATATTCATATACGTGGTCGCGTGCTGTTTCGCCTTGAACGGGAAACCGGTCGCCAGAATGGTGCCGTCCAGATCGCGAGCGTTGCTGCAGCGCAGACGGTAACCGTTCAGCTGCGCGCCCTGACCGCGAGTAGCGGTGAACAGTTCGTTACGCATTGGATCATAAACAACGGCGACTTCAGTACGGCCTTTAATGCGTACTGCGATAGACACAGAGAAGTGTGGCAGGCGTTTGACGAAGTTGGTGGTGCCATCCAGTGGATCGATAACCCATTGAACATCCTGATCGGTACCTTCATGTTCACCGCTTTCTTCGGTGATGATGGTGTGCTGTGGGTAAGATTTGCGGATCGTTTCGATAATAATCGCTTCTGCGGCTTTATCGACGTTAGTCACGAAATCATTGCTGCCTTTCTGGCTGGTTTCTACGGAGTCTGGCGTTTCGTAGTGTTTGGCAATTACATTACCCGCCTTGCGCGCTGCGCGCACGGCGATGGTCAGCATCGGATGCATCGGTCTCTCTCACTGGATGTTAAAGAACAGGAAAATCGGCGCAGAGTATAGCAGCGGGATCGGAATATGTCTCTCGTTTATGATAATATGCCCGAATATTCTTTAGACACTGAATTCAGACATCCAAAAACTATGCTGCAAAACATTCGAATCGTGCTGGTCGAAACATCGCATACCGGCAATATGGGCTCCGTTGCCCGCGCTATGAAAACCATGGGCTTAACGAATCTGTGGCTGGTTAACCCGCTGGTGAAACCGGACTCTCAGGCCATCGCCCTGGCCGCCGGTGCCAGTGACGTAATTGGTAACGCGCAAATTGTTGATACCCTGGACGAAGCGCTGGCGGGTTGCAGCCTGGTCGTCGGTACCAGCGCGCGTTCGCGTACGCTGCCGTGGCCAATGCTGGATCCGCGCGAATGCGGTCTGAAAAGCGTGTCGGAAGCGGAACAGGCGCCGGTGGCGCTGGTGTTTGGGCGTGAGCGCGTCGGGCTGACTAACGATGAGCTGCAGAAATGCCATTACCACGTCGCGATTGCGGCGAATCCGGAATACAGCTCCCTGAACCTGGCGATGGCGGTACAGGTCATTGCCTACGAAGTGCGGATGGCCTGGCTGGCGACGCAGGAGCAGCAGGTAGAACCGAAAGAAGAGACCGCCTATCCCCTGGTTGACGATCTGGAGCGCTTCTATGGTCACCTGGAGCAGACCCTGCTCTCTACCGGCTTTATCCGTGAAGGGCATCCGGGCCAGGTGATGAATAAGCTGCGTCGTCTGTTCACCCGTGCGCGCCCGGAAAGCCAGGAGCTGAACATCCTGCGTGGGATTCTGGCGTCGATTGAGCAGAAGAATAAAGAGTAGTGTTGATTTCCCTCTTTCCCCGTGGGAGAGGGCTGGGGTGAGGGCATCAGGCCGCACCTATATTATGAAGGCACGGAACGTTAAATACCTGACTAAAACAGTCAAGTAAATAGTTGACCAATTTAGTCAGGAATGTCAGACTTGGCCCTGCTATGCAATACCCCATTTTACTATAAAAAACCCCGGGCAGGGGCGAGTTTGAGGTTAAGTAAGACATGAGACTGACATCTAAAGGGCGTTATGCCGTAACCGCGATGCTGGACGTTGCGCTCAACTCCGAAGCGGGCCCGGTTCCGTTGGCTGATATTTCTGAACGACAAGGGATCTCCCTCTCTTATCTGGAACAGCTGTTCTCCAGACTGCGTAAAAATGGACTGGTTTCCAGCGTTCGTGGCCCAGGCGGCGGTTATCTGCTGGGTAAAGACGCGGGCAGTATTGCGGTTGGCGAAGTCATTAGTGCGGTTGACGAATCCGTTGACGCGACCCGTTGCCAGGGTAAAGGTGGCTGCCAGGGCGGCGATAAGTGCCTGACCCACGCGCTGTGGCGCGATCTGAGCGACCGCCTGACCGGCTTCCTGAACAACATCACCCTCGGTGAACTGGTGAATAACCAGGAAGTTCTGGATGTATCGGGCCGTCAGCACAGCCAGGAATCTCAACGCAGCACCCGCGCGCAGGACGCTATCGACGTTAAATTACGCGCGTAATAAAAAGATAAGTATTTCAGAATCAGGCCGGGGCGAAGTTGCCCCGTGTACTCGGTCGTACATCCAGCCGGTTGCCTGATTCCTTGCATTGAAGCGATGTACGGAGTTTATAGAGCAATGAAATTACCGATTTATCTCGACTACTCCGCAACCACGCCGGTGGACCCGCGTGTTGCCGAGAAAATGATGCAGTGTCTGACCCTGGACGGAAACTTTGGTAACCCAGCTTCCCGTTCACACCGTTTTGGCTGGCATGCTGAAGAGGCGGTGGATATCGCCCGTAATCAGATTGCTGACCTGGTGGGTGCCGACCCGCGTGAGATTGTGTTCACCTCCGGTGCGACCGAATCCGACAACCTGGCGATCAAAGGTGCAGCCAACTTTTATCAGAAAAAAGGCAAGCACATCATCACCAGCAAAACCGAACATAAAGCCGTGCTGGACACCTGCCGTCAGCTCGAGCGTGAAGGCTTTGAAGTCACTTACCTGGCGCCACAGAGCAACGGGATCATCGACCTGAAAGAGCTCGAAGCGGCCATGCGTGATGACACCATTCTGGTTTCCATCATGCACGTTAACAACGAAATCGGCGTGGTGCAGGATATCGCCACCATCGGCGAAATGTGCCGTGCGCGCGGCATCATCTATCACGTGGATGCGACCCAGAGCGTGGGCAAACTGCCTATCGACCTGAGCCAGCTGAAAGTCGACCTGATGTCCTTCTCCGGCCACAAAATCTATGGCCCGAAAGGCATCGGCGCGCTGTACGTTCGTCGTAAACCACGTATCCGCATTGAAGCGCAGATGCACGGTGGCGGACACGAGCGCGGCATGCGTTCCGGTACGCTGCCTGTTCACCAGATCGTGGGCATGGGCGAAGCTTACCGCATTGCGAAAGAAGAGATGGAAACCGAGATGGCGCGCCTGCGCACGCTCCGTAACCGTCTGTGGGACGGCGTGAAAGATATGGAAGAAGTGTATCTGAACGGCGATCTCGAGCAGGGCGCACCCAACATCCTCAACGTGAGCTTCAACTATGTTGAAGGCGAATCGCTGATCATGGCGCTGAAAGACCTGGCGGTCTCTTCCGGTTCTGCCTGTACCTCTGCAAGCCTGGAGCCATCCTACGTGCTGCGCGCGCTGGGTATGACTGACGAGCTGGCACACAGCTCTATCCGTTTCTCTTTAGGTCGTTTCACTACCGAAGAAGAGATTGACTACACCATCAAGCTGGTTCGCAACTCCATCGGCCGTCTGCGCGACCTTTCTCCACTGTGGGAAATGTTCAAGCAGGGCGTGGATCTGAACAGCATTGAATGGTCACATCACTAATCGGTACATAAGGAGAATTCAATCATGGCATACAGCGAAAAAGTTATCGATCATTACGAGAACCCGCGCAACGTTGGCTCTTTTGACAACAGCGACGAGAGCGTAGGTAGCGGTATGGTTGGCGCGCCAGCCTGTGGCGACGTGATGAAGTTGCAGATTAAAGTCAACAATGAAGGTATCATTGAAGACGCGCGCTTCAAGACCTACGGCTGCGGTTCTGCTATTGCGTCCAGCTCCCTGGTCACCGAGTGGGTGAAGGGCAAGTCTCTGGACGAAGCACAGGCAATCAAGAACACGGATATTGCTGAAGAACTCGAACTGCCACCGGTGAAAATTCACTGTTCTATTCTGGCAGAAGACGCGATCAAAGCCGCCATTGCGGATTACAAAAGCAAACGTGAAGCAAAATAATTGAGGTTTGAGTATGTCGATTACCCTTAGCGACAGCGCTGCCGCGCGAGTAAGCTCTTTTCTGGCGAACCGTGGTAAAGGCTTTGGCCTGCGACTGGGCGTACGTACCTCCGGCTGTTCTGGTATGGCTTACGTACTGGAGTTTGTTGACGAACCAGCGTCTGATGACACTGTGTTTGAAGACAAGGGCGTGAAGGTGGTGGTCGATGGCAAAAGCCTGCAATTCCTCAACGGCACTCAGCTGGACTTTGTAAAAGAAGGCCTGAACGAAGGGTTCAAATTCACGAACCCGAACGTCAAAGACGAGTGTGGTTGCGGCGAAAGCTTCCACGTTTAATCGCGTTCCGCTGTTATACCGATTAATTCGTGTTGCAGAAAGGCGGCAAGCGAGGGAATCCCCAGGAGCTTACTTAAGTAAGTGACTGGGGTGAACGAGCGCAGACAACGCATCTGCAGCGCGAAGTAAGAAGGTATAACCCCACCGTGGCTCTGCTGCGCGTGGGGTTTCTTCTAACAGGCTACCCCTGAGATTGTTATGGATTACTTCACTCTCTTCGGTTTACCCGCTCAATACCCGATTGATCTCCAGGCGCTGACGATCCGTTTTCAGGACCTGCAGCGTCAGTATCATCCGGACAAATTCGCCAGCGGTACTCAGGCAGAACAACTGGCTGCGGTGTCGCAATCCGCGACCATTAACCAGGCCTGGCAGACGCTGCGCCATCCGCTGGCGCGTGCAGAATATCTGCTTTCGCTCCACGGCTTTGATCTGGCGAGCGAACAGCACACCGTACGCGACACGGCGTTTCTGATGGAACAGCTTACGCTTCGCGAAGAGCTGGATGAGATTGAACAGGCCAAAGACGAAGCGCGTCTGGAAAGTTTCATCACGCGCGTGAAGGGCATGTTTGATACCCGCCATCAGCAGATGGTGGCGCAACTGAACAACGAGACCTGGGACGTGGCGGCAGACACTGTTCGCAAACTCCGTTTTCTCGATAAACTGCGAAGCAGTGCTGAACAACTCGAAGAAAAGCTGCTCGATTTTTAATTTCGGAAGCAATTATGGCCTTATTACAAATTAGTGAGCCTGGCTTAAGTGCCGCACCGCACCAGCGCCGTCTGGCGGTGGGTATTGACCTGGGCACCACCAATTCCCTCGTGGCGACCGTGCGTAGCGGCCAGGCGGAGACGCTGGCTGACGAGCAGGGCCGCCATCTGCTGCCTTCCGTGGTCCACTACCAGCAGCAGGGCCACGCGGTGGGCTTTGATGCCCGCGCTAACGCCGCGCGCGATCCGGCGAATACCATCAGCTCCGTTAAGCGGATGATGGGCCGCTCGCTGGCCGATATTCAGACCCGCTACCCGCATCTGCCGTATCAGCTGCAGGCCAGTGAAAACGGCCTGCCGATGATTGCGACCGCGGCCGGTCTGCTGAACCCGATTCGTGTTTCCTCCGACATCCTCAAAGCGCTGGCGGCGCGTGCGACCGCCACGCTCGGTGGCGATCTGGACGGCGTAGTCATTACCGTTCCGGCCTATTTTGACGACGCACAGCGTCAGGGCACCAAAGACGCCGCGCGTCTGGCGGGCCTGCACGTGCTGCGACTGCTGAACGAACCGACGGCGGCAGCGATTGCCTACGGCCTCGACTCCGGTCAGGAAGGGGTCATTGCAGTTTACGATCTCGGCGGCGGTACCTTTGATATCTCGATCCTGCGCTTAAGCCGCGGGGTGTTTGAAGTGCTGGCGACCGGCGGGGATTCCGCGCTGGGCGGCGATGACTTCGACCATCTGCTGGCGGATTACATCCGCGAGCAGGCGGGCATCAGCGATCGCAGCGATGCGCGCGTACAGCGTGAACTACTGGATGCGGCTATCGACGCCAAAATCGCCCTGAGCGATACGCAGACTGTTACCGTAAACGTTGCGGGCTGGCAGGGTGACATCACCCGCGACCAGTTCAGCGATCTGATTGCCCCGCTGGTGAAACGCACCCTGCTGGCCTGCCGTCGCGCATTGAAAGATGCAGGCGTTGAGGCGAACGAGGTGCTGGAAGTGGTCATGGTGGGCGGTTCGACCCGCGTGCCGCTGGTGCGCGAGCGCGTGGGCGAATTCTTTGGCCGCACGCCGCTGACCTCCATTGACCCGGACAAAGTGGTTGCCGTGGGTGCCGCAATCCAGGCCGATATTCTGGTCGGCAACAAGCCGGACAGTGAAATGCTGCTGCTGGACGTTATCCCGCTGTCGCTGGGTTTAGAGACCATGGGCGGCCTGGTGGAGAAAGTGATCCCGCGTAATACCACCATCCCGGTGGCGCGCGCGCAGGAGTTTACCACCTTCAAAGACGGCCAGACCGCGATGTCCATCCACGTGATGCAGGGCGAACGCGAGCTGGTGCAGGACTGCCGTTCTCTGGCGCGCTTTGCGCTGCGGGGCATTCCGGCGCTGCCTGCGGGCGGGGCGCATATTCGCGTCACCTTCCAGGTGGATGCGGACGGCCTGCTGAGCGTGACGGCGATGGAGAAATCGACCGGTGTCGAATCGTCCATTCAGGTGAAGCCGTCCTACGGCCTGACCGATGGCGAAATCGCCTCCATGATTCAGGACTCAATGAGCTACGCCGAGCAGGATGTGAAGGCGCGTATGCTGGCTGAACAAAAAGTGGAAGCCGCACGCGTGCTGGAAAGCCTGAACGGCGCGCTCGCTGCCGATGCCGCGCTGTTAAGCGCCGCTGAGCGTCAGGTGATTGACGAGGCTGCTGCGCACTTAAGCGTGGTCGCCCAGGGCAATGATGCTGACGCAATAGAAGAAGCCATTAAAAACGTTGATAAACAAACCCAGGACTTTGCTGCTCGCCGCATGGACAAATCTGTCCGCGTCGCGCTGAAAGGCCAGTCCGTGGACGAGGTTTAATATGCCAAAGATTGTTATTTTGCCTCATGCGGACCTCTGTCCGGATGGCGCTGTTCTGGAAGCGAAGACCGGTGAAACCATTCTCGATGTTGCCCTGCGTGCAGGTATCGAAGTGGAACACGCCTGTGAAAAATCCTGTGCCTGCACAACGTGCCACTGCATCGTGCGTGAAGGTTTCGACTCGCTTGCCGAAAGCACTGAAGACGAAGACGATATGCTGGATAAAGCATGGGGTCTGGAGCCCGACAGCCGCTTAAGCTGTCAGGCGGCGGTGACCGACGAAGATCTGGTCGTGGAATTCCCACGTTACACTATCAACCACGCACGCGAGCATTGATATGGGACTGAAGTGGACAGACAGCCGTGAAATCGGCGAAGCGCTCTACGACGCTAATCCGGATCTCGATCCAAAAACCGTACGCTTCACCGATATGCATCAGTGGATCTGCGATTTAGAGGATTTTGACGATGATCCCAACGCATCCAATGAAAAAATTCTGGAGGCGATTCTGTTAGTCTGGTTAGATGAAGCAGAGTAAATCACGTAACGGGCTGCCTTCAGGCGGCCCGTTTGCTAATAAGGATAAATAAAATGACCGAAGCGATGAAGATTACGCTCACTACGCAACCCGCCGATGCGCGTTGGGGCGAGAAAGCCACTTACAGTATCAACAACGACGGTATTACCCTGCACCTGACGGGCAACGACGATCTGGGTCTGATCCAGCGCGCCGCGCGCAAAATTGATGGGCTCGGCATTAAGCATGTCTCTCTGGCAGGCGAGGGCTGGGACACCGACCGCAGCTGGGCGTTCTGGGCTGGTTATAAAGGGCCGAAAGGCACCCGCAAAATTGAGTGGGCCAACCTTGATGAAGCCGGTCAAAAAGAGCTGGAAAGCCGCCTGACCATTATCGACTGGGTACGTGACACCATTAACGCACCTGCGGAAGAGCTGGGGCCGGAACTGCTGGCACAGCGCGCCGTTGACCTGTTGTGCGGCGTGGCTGGCGACAACATGTCTTATCGCATCACCAAAGGTGAAGACCTGCGCGAGCAGAACTACATGGGCATTCACACCGTGGGTCGTGGCTCTGAGCGTCCTCCGGTGCTGCTGGCGCTGGACTACAACCCAACCGGCGAGAAAGACGCGCCTGTGTTTGCCTGCCTTGTCGGGAAAGGTATCACCTTCGACACCGGTGGCTACAGCCTGAAGCAGAGCGCGTTCATGGACTCCATGAAATCCGACATGGGCGGGGCGGCAACCATCACCGGTGCGCTGGCGTTTGCAATTACCCGTGGCCTGAAAAAACGCGTGAAGCTGTACCTGTGCTGCGCCGACAACATGGTAAGCGGTAACGCCTTCAAGCTGGGCGACATCATTCGCTACCGCAACGGCAAAAATGTTGAAGTGATGAATACCGATGCAGAAGGCCGTCTGGTGCTGGCCGATGGTCTGATCGACGCTTCTGCGCAGAAGCCAGAGTTGATTATCGATATGGCTACCCTGACCGGTGCGGCAAAAACGGCGCTGGGTAACGACTACCATGCGCTGTTCAGCTTTGACGACAAGCTGGCGGCCCGCCTGCTGGCAAGCGCTGCGGCAGAAAACGAACCGTTCTGGCGTCTGCCGCTGGCGGAGTTCCACCGCAGCCAGCTGCCGTCTAACTTTGCCGAACTGAACAACACCGCGAGCGCGGCGTACCCGGCGGGTGCCAGCACCGCAGCAGGCTTCCTGTCCCACTTCGTTGAAAATTATCACGAAGGCTGGCTGCATATCGACTGCTCCGCAACCTACCGTAAAGCGGCGGTTGAGCAGTGGTCTGCGGGCGCGACCGGCCTGGGCGTGCGTACCGTGGCGAACCTGCTGACGGCTGAGTAATGCTTTTTGCCCTCACCCTAACCCTCTCCCACGGGGAGAGGGTTGGTTTGCTCCCTCTCCCTTGAGGGAGAGGGCCGGGGTGAGGGGGAAATTCGACATCTGGAATTGTTATGTCAGAAACCAAAAACGAATTAGAAACCCTGCTGGAACAGGCGGCGACCGAGCCCGCCCACCGTCCGGCATTTTTCCGCACGCTGCTGGAATCCACCGTCTGGGTGCCAGGAACCGCGGCGGAAGGTGAGCAGGTTGTTGAAGATAGCGCGCTGGATCTGCTGCACTGGGAGAAAGACGACGGTACCTCGGTGATCCCGTTCTTTACCTCGCTGGAAGCGCTGCAGACCGCCGTTGAAGATGAACAGGCGTTCGTGGTGATGCCGGTGCGCACGCTGTTTGAAATGACGCTGGGCCAGACCCTGTTCCTTAACGCGAAACTGCCGACCGGGAAAGAGTTCACGCCGCGTGAAATCAGCCATCTGATTGGTGAAGAGGGTAACCCGCTCAGTATCCAGGAAGTGCTGGAAGGGGGCGAAACGCTGCTGCTCTCTGAAGTGGCCGAACCGCCAGCGCAGATGATCGATTCCCTGACCACGTTGTTCAAAACCCTGAAGCCGGTAAGACGCGCGTTCCTCTGTTCGATTAAAGAGCAAGCGGATGAACAGCCGGTACTGTTGATTGGTATTGAAGCTGACAGCGATATCGACGAGATCATCCAGGCGGCGGGCAGCGTGGCCACCGATACGTTGCCGGGCGATGAGCCAATTGATATCTGCCAGGTGAAGAATGGTGAGAAGGGCATCAGCCACTTTATTACCGAGCACATCACACCGTTCTATGAGCGTCGCTGGGGCGGCTTCCTGCGCGATCTCAAAACCAACCGCATCATCTGATTACAGCGGGGTGACTGTCACCCCGTTGCTTCCAGCAGCAGTAAATCCATCAGCAGTACCAGATTCGATTCAAACGACGTCACCCCTGCGGCTTCCGCGGCGTAATGCACCGCCTCGTCATAGAGAGCGAAGTGCACGTCTGCCATACCCGCCAGCGTATTGGCCGAGGCGCGGGTAAACGCGACAATCGTCATCCCGACGTTTTTGGCGATCCGCGCTTTATCCAGCACCTGCTCTGTTTCGCCGCTGCGCGAGACGGCAATAAATACCTGATAACGGGCGGCGTTGCTGAGGAAAATGTTCCGGCTGTCACCTGGCCCGGAGATAAACGCCGTTTTCCCCAGCACCTGCAGTTTTTTGGTCAGGTATTCGGCAAACAGATAGGAAAACCCGGCACCGTAGAGAAAGAAGCTCTCTTTGTGACGCAGCAGGTCGGCAAACTGCAGACGCTTCTCATCGGTCACCCACTGGAATGTCTGCTGATAGTTGGCAATAAACTGGCTGAACAGCGCAGGCAACTGCGGAAGGGCGTTTCCTTGCGTCGTAATATGCGGCGTGTCGGTGAGGAGCTGTTTGCAGTGCCAGATAAACTCGCTAAACCCGCTGAACCCCAGCTTCTGACACAGCCGCATAATCGTCGCGGTAGAGACAAATGTCGCCTGCGCCAGTTCCCGTACCGTGATGTTGCCCACCAGCAGCGGATGCTCCGTGAGGTGGGCGAGTACGCGATATTCCGCGCGGGTCAGCGATTCCCCGCGCGTTAACAGCGTGGCCAGGCGGTTATCCATTATTTCGCGGGTTCAACCGGCAGATCGTCCCGCGCACCCCACTCACTCCAGGCGCCGTCGTACAGCGTGACGTCGTTTACGCCGAGCGTGGCGAGCGCCAGGATCACCACGCAGGCCGTTACGCCGGAACCGCAGCTGGCGATAATCGGACGGTGTAAATCCACGCCCTGACGATCAAAAATCGCGCGTAGCTCATCGGTGGTTTTCAGCTCGCCTTCAAACACCAGATCGCCCCACGGCACGTTCAACGCCCCCGGAATATGACCACGCTTCAGTCCTGGACGCGGTTCATCCGCTTCAGCGTTAAAACGCGGGGCTGGGCGGGCATCGACGATTTGGGCAGTGTTTTCATGGCTGACGACCAGCACGTCGGTCAGGCGTTTCACCACATTTGCGTCAAACGTCGCGTCAAAATCCCCCTCCGGCAGCGTCACGTCCCCCTGCTGCAGCGGCAGTTCGTCGCGCTTCCAGCCAGCCAGACCCCCCGCCAGAATCGAGACTTTCTCGACGCCGAAGTTTTTCAGCATCCACCACGCGCGCGGGGCAGAGAAGAGGTTACCTTCATCATAAACAACGAGGTGTTTGTCTTTGCTGATGCCCAGCTCGCGCATCGCTACGGAGAAGGCTTCCGGGCGCGGCAGCATGTGCGGCAGAGGGGAGGTGTGATCGGAGAGGGCTTCGATATCAAAAAATACCGCGCCCGGCAGGTGCCCTGCGCGGTATTCACCGGGAACGTCACGATGCTCCTGGCCCGGAGGAGCCATACGCGCGTCAATAATCTGCACTTCAGGATCGTCGCCGTGCTCAATCAGCCAGTCGGCGGCGACAAAATATGAGGTGGACATGGGTTGCCTCCATTCTTTTCCGTAAAAAAGGATTGTCGGTGTTTTTTCTGACACCGACAAGCAAACCACGTTCAACTCGCGAGCAAGCCCCTATTTTTTCACCGCTTCGCCGTTCAGCCAGGCTTTTTGCAGGGCAGGCCAGTACGCGCGGTTAGCCTCGATCATCTCATCCAGAATCGCTTTCGCGTGCTCAATGGTCGGCACGGTGCGGTTCAGGGTAAATGCCTGCAGTGCTTTCTCATAGCTCCCTTCAATAGTTGCTTCCACCAGCAGCTGTTCAGAGGCGAGTTGCTGTTGCAGCAGCGTCTGATGGAACAGCGGCACCTGGCCCACGCGGACAGGCTCTGGCCCCTCGGAGGTGATATAAGCGGGTACCTCGACGACCGCATCGTACGGCAGATTGGTAATTGCCCCGCGGTTTTCCACCATCACCAGATGACGGCTCCGCAGGTTGAAGGCCAGCGAGCAGGCGACATCGACGATAAACTCGCCGTGAACGCCAACGTGGAAGGCATCCGGCAGGATCCCGGTACGCTTATATTCTTCGGCGGCGGCAAACAGCTTTTTCTCACGCCCGTTCATCACTTCATTAGCGCGGGTGTAGTCCGGGTTCTGATGCTCAACAATCTGGTTCGGCATCAGGTAGTACTGCAGATACGGGTTCGGCAGATACTCCGGGAAGTTATCCATGATCGGCTTGATGTTGCGCCAGGTTTTCACCCACGACGGATCGGAGTGCTGTGGGTCGGTTTTGGCGGCATCTTCCGTCAGCAGACCAAACTTCGCGATATGTTTACGCAGCTCCGGCAGCTTGTCCTCGCCGTCCACCCACACACGGGTAAACCAGCCGAAGTGATTCAGCCCAAAGTAGTCCACCTCCAGCTTGTGGCGATCAACCCCCAGAATCGCCCCCATGTTACGCATAGCGGCAACCGGCATATCGCAAATATTCAACACGCGGGCGTTCGGGCGCAGGCGGCGTACCCCTTCCGCGACGATCGCCGCCGGGTTGGAGTAGTTTACGATCCACGCTTTCTCATGCGCATAGCGATCCACCAGATCGATAAGCTCGACCATTGGCAGGATCGTACGCAGCCCGTACGCCAGCCCGCCGGGGCCGCAGGTCTCCTGACCAACCACGCCGTGGCGCAGCGGGATCTTCTCATCCTGCTCGCGCATCTTGTACTGGCCGACGCGCATCTGGGCGAAGACGAAGTGTGCGCCGCTGAAGGCCACTTCCGGGTCATTGGTGACGGTAAATTTGATGCTCTGGCTGTGGTCGCGGATCACTTTTTCCACCACCGGGGCAATCGTGTTCTGACGCGCCTCGTCGATGTCGTAGAGGCGGATTTCGGCCAGCGGGAAGTCCTGCAGACGCACCATCAGGCTTTTCACAATACCTGGCGTGTAGGTGCTACCGCCGCCAGCAATCGACAGAATGAATGGGGGTGTAAACATCTTTAGCTCCTTTCAGAGAAACGTCTCAACGGCTTCTCGCATTTTTTTGACATGCAGCCCGTAGACCACCTGAACGTTGTTACCTTGTTTGATAATCCCTTTCGCGCCGGTCGCTTTCAGCCGCGGCTCATCAATGATGGCGACATCCTTCACCGTCACACGTAAGCGGGTGTAGCAGTTATCCACCACTTCAATATTTTCCCGGCCGCCCAGACCGACGACGATGGATTCACCCAGCCCGTCGTTATTGCCCTTCGCCTGGTACTCCTGTTTGCTGTAAAGGCGCGTCTCCTGGTCCTCATCTTCACGCCCTGGCGTTTTCATGTTGAAACGCAGGATCAGGAAGCGGAACACCACGAAGTAGAGGGCGAACATGATCAGCCCGACCACGATGTACATCGGCCAGTTGGACTTCTCCGTGCCGAGCGGCAGGTTGTAGAGAATAAAATCGATAATCCCGTTAGCGCCGATGGCGTGAACACCCAGCAGGGAGAACAGCATCATCCCGATACCTGTCAGCACCGCGTGCACCACGAACAGCAGCGGGGCGACAAACAGGAAGGAGAACTCAATGGGCTCGGTGACGCCGACCAGCAGCGAAGTGAGCGCCGCCGGGATCAGAATCGCTTTTGCTGCCGCTTTACGCTCCGGCTTTGCGGTCATGTACATCGCCAGCGCCGCCGCCGGCAGGCCAAACATCTTGCTGATGCCGCGCGCATCCCATACCACCGTGCTGCTGAGCTGTTTCACCTCCGGGCAGGCCATCTCCGCGAAGTAAATGTTGCGCGCGCCCTGATAAAGCGTACCGCACACCTCTTGCGTGCCGCCCAGTTCGGTATACAGGAATGGGGTATAGACCAGATGATGCAGACCGGTGGGCACCAGAATGCGCTCAAGGAAGCCGTAGATCGCCACGCCGAACGGACCGGAACCTTTGATAGCAAGCGCCATTGCGCTAATGCCGTGTTGAGCAAACGGCCACAGCTCGCTCATCACTACGCCGAGCAGCATGGAAACGGGCAGCATCACAATGGCGACAAAACAGTGGCCAGAGTAAATCGCCATCGCACCGTTAAACTGTACGCCGGAGTATTTGTTGTACAGGTATCCGGAAAGCGCGCCGGTCAGGATCCCGGCGAACACGCCCATCTCCAGCACCTGAACGCCCAGCACCATGGTCTGCCCGGCGGCTTTCATCTGTGCTGCGGGTGCCAGTTCGCCCTGAAGCTGTAGCGTAACGTTCATGGCGTTGATAAACACCACAAACGTTACCAGCCCAATCAGCGCCGCATAGCCTTTGTCCCGTGTTGCCAGACCAATCGGGATGCCGACGGCAAACACCAGGGCCAGGTTAACCAGCACCGACACGGCAGATTTGGCGATCAGCTGGCCGATATTCTGGATCAGCGGATGGCCGAGAAACGGCAGATACTCGGCCAGGTTGCCATTGCCCAGCACATTGCCAAAGGCGATAAACAGACCGACGATCGGTAAAATAAGTACCGGTCCGTACAATGATTTTCCGAAATTTTGTAGGGCGTTCACGGCTCGTTTCATGGCTTTCTCTCTTATTGAACCGCGCACTCGGGGTGCGTCTTGAGCTTAAAACTAGCAGGCTCCCGGCGAGCTTATCCAGCTATCTTCTTGTTTTAAAAACAAATGACGTGAAAGGTAACATGTGACGTTTGACGTTGTGATCGGCGTAACATCACCACGTTGACGATGCGAGCCGCCTTCCAGATCCTAAAAATGGACTTTTTGTATTAACGAAACTTGCGGATAATACTTATCCGGAAGACGACCAACAGGCTCCATGGGCCAGGGACAAAGGATGAAACCGTTTCGCTTAGCCGCGCTCTCTCTCGCGCTGCTCACCACGTTTACGCTTGTCGGCTGTGATAACAGCGACGATAAACCTCAGGCTGCGGCTCCCGCGGCATCTACAGCAACCACACCAAAAGCGGCGGAAAAGCCAGACGCTGACAAGCTGGCAAAACTGGCGGCACAAAGTCAGGGCAAAGCGCTCACACTACTTGATGCCTCTGAAGTGCAGCTGGACGGCGCCGCCACGCTGGTGCTGACATTCTCTGTTCCACTGAATCCGGCTCAGGATTTCTCGAAAACCGTGCATGTCGTGGATAAGAAAAGCGGCAAGGTTGACGGGGCGTGGGAACTGGCGTCAAACCTGAAAGAGCTTCGTCTGCGCCATCTGGAGCCTAACCGCAATCTGGTCGTCACCGTGGAACGCGATCTGCAGGCGTTAAACAAAGCGACTTTTGGCATCGACTACGAAAAAGCCCTGACCACCCGGGATGTCGAGCCGACGGTCGGCTTCGCCAGCCGCGGGTCACTGCTGCCGGGTAAGGTGGTGGAAGGTCTGCCGGTCATGGCGCTTAACGTTAACAACGTGGACGTGAATTTCTACCGCGTGAAGCCTGAATCGCTGGCTTCGTTCGTTAGCCAGTGGGAATACCGTAACTCGCTAACCAACTGGGAGTCTGACAATTTATTGAAGATGGCCGAGTTGGTTTATACCGGCCGTTTCGATCTTAACCCGGCGCGCAACACGCGTGAAAAACTGCTGCTGCCGCTGAAAGATATCAAGCCGCTCCAGCAGTCTGGCGTTTATATCGCGGTGATGAATCAGGCAGGGCACTATAACTACAGCAATGCCGCCGCGCTCTTCACCTTAAGCGATATTGGGCTGTCCGCTCACCGTTATCATAACCGTCTCGATATCTTCACCCAGAGCCTGGAAAACGGTGCGGCGCAATCCGGCGTAACCGTCACCCTGTTAAACGATAAAGGACAGGCCCTGGCTGAGGCGAACAGCGATGCCGACGGCCATGCAAAGCTCGAAACTGACAAAGAAGCCGCGCTGCTCCTGGCCAGTAAAGACGGCCAGACCACGCTGCTTGACCTCAAGCTGCCGGCGCTCGATCTGGCGGAGTTCGACATTGCCGGTAGCCCTGGCTACAGCAAACAATTCTTTATGTTTGGCCCGCGTGACCTCTATCGCCCAGGCGAAACGGTGATCCTGAACGGCTTACTGCGTGACAGCGACGGTAAACCGCTGCCCGCTCAGCCGGTGAAGCTGGATGTCCTGCGTCCGGACGGGCAGGTGGCGCGTACCGTCGTCGTCCAGCCGGAGAACGGTCTCTATCGCTTTAACTATCCGCTGGACAGCGGGGCGCAAACCGGCATGTGGCATATCCGCGCCAATACGGGCGATAACCAGCAGCGTCTGTGGGACTTCCACGTCGAAGATTTCATGCCAGAGCGTATGGCGCTGAATCTCAGCGGACAAAAAACGCCGGTTTCACCGCAGGATAACGTCGACTTTAACGTGGTGGGATATTACCTGTACGGCGCACCGGCCAACGGTAATGCCCTGCAGGGGCAGCTCTTTTTGCGTCCACTGCGTGAAGCGGTTCCGGCATTGCCTGGCTTCCAGTTTGGTGATATCGCCGAAGACAACCTGAGTCGCAGCCTGGATGAAGTGCAGCTTACGCTTGATGAACAGGGGCGTGGGCAGGTCTCTACGGAAAGCCAGTGGAAAGAGGTGCACTCTCCGCTTCAGCTGATCCTGCAGGCCAGCCTGCTGGAATCAGGCGGTCGTCCGGTGACGCGTCGTGCTGAACAGGCTATCTGGCCAGCAGCCGAATTACCGGGTATTCGTCCTCAGTTCGCCAGCAAGGCGGTGTATGATTACCGCACCGATACCACCGTTAACCAGCCTATCGTCGATGAAAACGGCAACGCCAGTTTCGACATTGTCTATGCCGATGCCAGCGGGGCGAAAAAGGCTGTGTCCGGGTTACAGGTGCGCCTGATCCGCGAACGCCGAGACTACTACTGGAACTGGTCAGAAAGCGATGGCTGGCAGTCTCAGTTTGATCAAAAAGATCTCATTGAAGGCGAGCAGGAGCTGACCCTCAAGGCCGATGAAACGGGTAAAGTGACTTTCCCGGTAGAGTGGGGCTCCTATCGTCTGGAAGTGAAAGCGCCTGATGACATGGTCAGCAGCGTGCGTTTCTGGGCCGGGTACAGCTGGCAGGATAACAGTGACGGCACGGGAGCCGCGCGGCCCGATCGCGTGACCCTGAAACTGGATAAGCCGTCTTACCAGCCGGGTGACACTATCCAGCTGCATATCGCCGCACCGGCGGCGGGTAAAGGCTATGCGATGATCGAATCCAGCGAAGGACCGCTGTGGTGGAAAGAGATCGACGTGCCGGCCAACGGGCTGGATCTCTCTATTCCGGTAGACAAAGCATGGAAACGCCACGACCTCTATCTCAGCACGCTGGTGGTTCGTCCTGGCGATAAATCCAAATCCGCCACGCCGAAGCGGGCGGTTGGCCTGCTGCATCTGCCGATGGGGGATGAAAATCGCCGTCTGAATATCGCGCTGGATAACCCGCAAAAAATGCGCCCGAACCAGACGCTTTCTGTGAAGGTAAAAGCCAGCGTGAAAGAGGGCCCGGTACCACAAAAAGTGAACGTGCTGGTCTCCGCGGTGGATAGCGGCGTGCTGAACATTACCGATTACGTCACGCCGGATCCCTGGCAGGCCTTCTTTGGTCAGAAGCGCTATGGCGCGGATATCTACGATATCTACGGCCAGGTGATTGAAGGCCAGGGACGTATGGCCGCGCTGCGTTTTGGTGGTGACGGCGATGAGCTTAAACGCGGCGGTAAGCCACCGGTGAACCATGTCACCATTATCGCCCAGCAGGCACAGCCAGTGACGCTTGATGCGAATGGTGAAGGGTCCATCACCCTGCCAATTGGAGACTTTAACGGCGAGTTGCGTCTGATGGCGCAGGCCTGGACGGAAGAGGATTTCGGCAGCAGCGAAAGCAAAGTGATTGTGGCCGCGCCGGTCATTACCGAACTGAATACGCCACGCTTCCTGGCAAGCGGCGATACCTCACGGTTGACGCTGGATCTCACCAACCTGACCGATCGGCCGCAAACGCTCAATGTGGCCTTAACCGCGACCGGCAAGCTGTCGCTCGAAGGGGCGCAGCCGCAGCCTGTCAAACTGCCACCGGGTGCGCGTAGCACGCTGTTTATTCCGGTGCGTGCACTGGACGGTTACGGTGACGGCGAAGTGACGGCGCAGGTAACAGGGCTTCAGCTGCCTGGCGAGACCTTCGCTTTGCAGCAGAAGAGCTGGAAAATCGGCGTCCGTCCTGCGTTCCCGGCGCAGACGGTGAATACCGGGGCCATGCTGAACCCGGGTGAGTCCTGGACTGCGCCAGGGCAGCATATCAACGGCTTCTCTCCCGCTACATTGCAGGGACAACTGCTGCTTAGCGGCAAACCGCCGCTTAATCTGGCGCGCTATATCCGTGAGCTGCAGGCATATCCTTATGGCTGTCTTGAACAAACCACCAGTGGCCTGTTCCCGTCGCTCTATACCAACGCGTCACAGCTGAAGGCGCTTGGCATTAAAGGCGACACGGACGACAAGCGTCGTGCTGCCATTGATATTGGCATCTCCCGCCTGCTGCAGATGCAGCGTGACGACGGTGGTTTTGCGCTCTGGGATAAAAACGGTCCCGAAGAGTACTGGCTGACTGCCTATGTCACTGACTTCCTAGTGCGTGCCGGTGAACAGGGCTACAGCGTGCCGACGGATGCGGTCAATAATGCCAATAGCCGACTGCTCCGCTACCTGCAGGATCCGGGCATGATGTCCATCCGCTACAGCGACGACACCCAGGCCAGCAAATTTGCCGTGCAGGCCTATGCTGCACTGGTACTGGCGCGCCAGCAAAAAGCCCCGCTGGGGGCGTTGCGTGAAATCTGGGAGCGTCACGGACAGGCGGCTTCGGGTCTGCCGCTGATGCAGCTCGGTATGGCACTGAAACTGATGGGGGATGCCCCGCGCAGCCAGCAGGCGCTGGATCTGGCCCTTAAAACGCCGCGCAATGACAGCAGAAACTGGATGGCGGATTATGGCAGCCAGCTTCGCGATAACGCGCTGATGCTCTCCCTTCTGGAGGAGTACAAGCTGCTGCCGGATGCGCAAAATACGCTGCTGAATGCTCTGTCTGAACAGGCCTTCAGCCAGCGCTGGCTGTCAACACAGGAGAGTAACGCGCTGTTCCTGGCCGGACGTTCGCTGCAGACTCTGTCCGGAGCATGGCAGGCGGAAACCTCACTTTCGGGTACCGCATTGAGCGGTGACAAGGCGCTGGTGCAGAATATGAATGGCGATCAGCTTGGTGCGCTGCAGGTCACCAACACCGGCACGGCACCGCTGTGGGTGCGTCTGGATAGCACCGGTTACCCGGACTCAGCCCCTCAGCCATCCTCGAATGTGCTGCAGATTGAACGCCATATTCTGGCAACCGACGGCAGTTCGAAATCGCTCTCTTCGCTGAAGAGCGGTGAGCTGGTGCTGGTATGGCTGGAAGTGAAAGCCAGCCAGAACGTGCCAGATGCGCTGGTGGTGGATCTCCTCCCGGCGGGTCTGGAGCTGGAGAACCAGAACCTGGCGAGCAGCAGCGCCAGCCTGCAGGACAGCGGCAGCGAAGTGCAGAACCTGCTTAGCCAGATGCAGCAGGCGGATATTCAGCATATGGAGTTCCGCGACGACCGCTTTGTGGCCGCCGTGCCGGTTAACGAAGGGCAGCCGGTTACGCTGGTTTATCTGGCGCGCGCCGTGACGCCGGGAACGTATCAGGTACCGGTGCCGCTGGTGGAGTCCATGTATGTTCCGCAGTGGCGGGCAACGGGTGCGGCCAGTGGCCCGCTGATTGTTGTACCGTAATATGTCAGTTGCACGTCTGATACGCTCCCGCTGGCTGTGGCTGGCGGGGGCGCTTCTCATTTTAGGGGGGCTGATTGTCGCCGCCGACCGCCTCTGGCCGTTGCCGCTGAAAGAGGTTAACCCCGCCCGGGTGGTGGTGGATGAGAAGGGCACGCCGCTCTGGCGTTTTGCCGACAACGACGGGATCTGGCGCTATCCGGTCACGATTGAAGAGGTCTCTCCCCGCTATCTTGAGGCCCTGATCCAGTATGAAGATCGCTGGTTCTGGGAGCATCCAGGCGTGAATCCTTTCTCTGTGCTGCGCGCCGCCTGGCAGGATCTGACGTCCGGTAAGGTGGTCTCCGGCGGCAGCACGCTGACCATGCAGGTCGCGCGTCTGCTGGATCCGCATCCGCGCACCTTTGGCGGAAAAATTCGTCAGCTCTGGCGGGCGATGCAGCTTGAATGGCACCTCTCCAAGCGCGAGATCCTCACGCTCTATCTTAACCGGGCCCCGTTTGGTGGCACGCTCCAGGGGATAGGTGCCGCAAGCTGGACCTACCTGGGGAAACCGCCGTCACAGCTCAGCTATTCCGAAGCGGCCCTGCTGGCGGTGTTACCCCAGGCCCCCAGCCGTTTACGTCCCGACCGCTGGCCGGCGCGCGCGGAAGCAGCGCGCAACAAAGTGCTCGATCGGATGGTGACACAGGGCGTCTGGTCAGCCCGACAGGTTAACGAATCCCGTGAGGAGCCGGTATGGCTGGCTCCCCGGCAGATGCCTCAGCTGGCGCCGCTCTTCGCACGCATGATGCTGGGGAAAAGCCGTGATACCAAAATTGTCACCACTCTGGATGCCGCCTTACAACGGCAGCTGGAAGAGCTGGCAATGAACTGGAAATCCCGCCTGCCGGCGCGCAGTTCACTGGCGATGATCGTTGTGGATCATACTACTATGAAGGTGCGCGGTTGGGTCGGTTCGGTGGATATTAATGATGACACCCGCTTTAGCCATGTGGATATGGTGAATGCGATCCGATCCCCGGGATCGGTACTGAAACCTTTTATCTACGGTATGGCGCTCGACGATGGTCTGATCCATCCCGCCTCACTGCTTCAGGATGTCCCCAGGAAAACCGGTGATTATCGTCCCGGTAATTTTGACAGCGGATTTCATGGACCGGTGAGTATGAGCGAAGCGCTGGTGCGCTCTCTCAACCTGCCTGCCGTGCAGGTGCTGGAGGTCTACGGGCCAAAGCGTTTTGCAGGCATGCTGAGCAATGCAGGGTTGCCGCTTATTTTGCCTGCGGGCGCGCAGCCAAATCTGTCGCTGATCCTGGGCGGGGCAGGGGCGCGGCTGGCAGACATTACGGCTGCCTACAGCGCCTTTGCCCGGCACGGTAAAGCGGGAAGGCTGCGGTTACAGCCAGGTGATGCGCTGGTTGAGCGTCCGCTGTTGTCACCTGGCTCGGCCTGGATTATCCGCCGTATTCTGGCGAATGAGGCCCAACCGTTACCGGATAACGCACTGCCGCAGGTTGCGCCGCTGGCGTGGAAAACGGGCACCAGCTACGGCTATCGCGATGCCTGGGCCATTGGCCTGAATGCGCGTTACGTGATTGGCATCTGGACCGGAAGGCCGGACGGCACGCCCGTGGCCGGGCAGTTTGGTTTTGCCAGTGCCGTGCCGCTGTTAAATCAGGTGAATAACCTGCTTCAGTCGCGCTCAACAATAGACGAAGCGCGCCTGCCACGTGACCCGCGTCCGGAAAGCGTCGGGCGGGGCGTGATCTGCTGGCCTGGCGGGCAGTCGTTGCCGGAGGGCAGTGAAAACTGTCGGCGGCGCCTGTCGACCTGGCTGCTGGAAGGAAGTGAGCCGCCGACGCTGTTGCTGCCCGAGCAGGAGGGGATCCGCGGGATCCGTTTCCCGGTCTGGCTGGATAAAACCGGCAAACGCGTTGCGGCAGATTGCCCGGATGCCACAGAGAAGGTGCTGGATGTCTGGCCGTTACCGCTTGAGCCATGGCTGCCTGCCCCGGAGCGTCGTGCGGTCAGGGTGCCTCCCTCTTCAGCAACGTGTCCGCCGTTGTCGCAGGATGCACCTGCACCGCTCATGTTGACTGGCGTGCGTGAGGGAGCCGTTATCAAACGGCTGCCCGGTGAGTCTCGCGTTTCGTTGCCGCTTCAGGCGACCGGTAACAGCGGTGAGCGCTGGTGGTTTTTAAACGGAGAGCCGCTGAGTGTGAAAGGAAGAATCTATACATTACAGCTTGATAAAGCGGGCGATTATCAGTTGCTGGTCATGGATGAAATGGGTCAGGTGGCGACGGTGAATTTTACGCTGCAGTAACGGTAAAAGCGGCCTCAGATGTGAGCTGTTGCTAAAACTCGTCTTATTTTAAAAAAATGTTACCCGAATCCATAGGCAATGGCGCCATTGCTCATTATAATCCGCGCCACACCATACTCAGGTATGCAAAACAACAGAACATTTTACAGAGGTTATCATGGCTATTGAACGTACTTTTTCCATCATCAAACCAAACGCGGTGGCAAAAAACGTTATTGGCAGCATCTTCGCGCGTTTCGAATCTGCAGGGTTCAAAATTGTTGGCACCAAAATGCTGCACCTGACCGTTGAGCAGGCGCGTGGTTTCTACGCTGAGCACGAAGGTCGCCCATTCTTTGACGGTCTGGTTGAATTCATGACTTCCGGTCCGATCGTCGTATCCGTACTGGAAGGCGAAAATGCGGTACAGCGTCACCGTGACCTGCTGGGTGCAACCAACCCGGATAACGCGCTGGCTGGTACGCTGCGCGCTGATTACGCTGACAGCTTCACTGAGAACGGCACCCACGGTTCTGACTCTGTTGAATCTGCTGCGCGCGAAATCGCGTTCTTCTTCGCAGAAGGCGAAGTGTGTCCACGTACCCGTTAATTTAACGGTTTCGTTTACACATTATTTTCGTAAATGCCACGTGCAAACGTGGCATCCCTGCGCCAGACTTTGTACAATGCAACGCCCCGGACGAGCAGAACGCTTTCCGGGGCGTTTCTTTTCAACCCTCCATGGGCCATAACGTGTAACAACGAGGCCGGAAAATATTATGTCTGAATTAGTGAATACCTCCGAAGTCGCCACGCCTGCGGTTCCAAATAAAAATGGAAAAATCAACCTGCTGGATCTGAACCGTCAGCAGATGCGCGAGTTCTTTAAAGAGATGGGCGAGAAGCCGTTTCGTGCCGATCAGGTCATGAAATGGATGTACCACTATTGCAGCGACAACTTTGATGACATGACGGACATCAACAAAGTGCTGCGTAACAAGCTCAAAGAAGTGGCTGAAATCCGCGCACCGGAAGTGGTGGAAGAACAGCGCTCGTCAGATGGCACTATCAAATGGGCGATTGCCGTTGGCGATCAGCGCGTTTAAACTGTCTATATCCCGGAAGAGGATCGCGCCACGCTGTGCGTCTCTTCTCAGGTTGGGTGTGCGCTGGAGTGCAAATTCTGCTCTACCGCGCAGCAAGGTTTTAACCGCAACCTGCGTGTATCTGAAATCATTGGCCAGGTCTGGCGTGCCGCGAAAATCGTCGGCGCGGCGAAAGTGACCGGTACCCGGCCCATCACCAACGTGGTGATGATGGGGATGGGTGAACCGCTGCTGAACCTGACCAACGTGGTTCCGGCGATGGAAATCATGCTGGACGATTTCGGTTTTGGCCTCTCCAAGCGCCGCGTGACGCTCTCTACCTCCGGCGTGGTTCCGGCACTGGATAAGCTTGGCGACATGATTGACGTGGCGCTGGCGATCTCCCTCCATGCGCCAAACGACGAAATTCGTGACGAAATTGTGCCGATCAACAAAAAGTACAATATCGAAACCTTCCTTGCGGCGGTGCGTCGCTACCTGGAAAAATCCAACGCTAACCAGGGCCGCGTAACCATCGAGTACGTGATGCTCGATCACGTGAACGACGGTACCGAGCACGCGCATCAGCTGGCTGAACTGCTGAAAGACACGCCGTGCAAAATCAACCTGATCCCATGGAACCCGTTCCCGGGCGCGCCGTATGGCCGCAGTTCGAACAGCCGTATCGACCGTTTCTCGAAAGTGTTGATGGAGTACGGATTCACCACCATCGTGCGTAAAACCCGTGGTGATGATATCGATGCCGCATGCGGACAGCTGGCGGGTGATGTGATTGACCGAACCAAACGTACCTTGCGTAAACGCATGCAGGGCGAGACGATTGCGGTCAAAGCTGTTTGATTATTATGCAATCACGGCGCATTATTGCGCCGTGAAGCATAATCTTACTGAATAATCAGTCAGATTCGTGATGACTGAGTAATAATTACGGTGCGTTTCATACGACTTTCGGGCAGTATGTAACGACGTAACAACAGTTTAGCTTCACGGGCAGGGCTGCACTGTCATCTCCGGGCTGACAGTCTTATACTGACTGTTCAAGGTTAACTGACCAGAAGTTTCGCGGTGCGGGTGGCATTGTGACTCACCGGCACCTGAACCCTTATTTTTCACGTACCAGTAGTTGTAGCGAATGAATACTGAAGCCACTCACGACCAACATGAAGCACTCTCCACTGGCGTTCGTCTTCGCAACGCCCGTGAACAACTCGGACTCAGCCAGCAAGCCGTTGCAGAACGCTTGTGCCTGAAGGTTTCCACGGTTCGCGATATTGAAGAAGATAAGGCGCCTGCCGATCTGGCTTCAACGTTCTTGCGCGGGTATATCCGCTCTTACGCAAAACTGGTGCATATCCCCGAAGACGAATTACTGCCGATGATGGAGAAGCAGGCACCGGTGCGTGCAGCAAAAGTTGCGCCGATGCAAACTTTCTCCCTGGGGAAACGTCGTAAAAAACGTGATGGCTGGCTGATGAGCTTCACCTGGCTGGTGCTGTTTGTGGTTGTCGGCCTGACCGGCGCGTGGTGGTGGCAAAACCACAAGGCGCAGCAGGAAGAGATCACCACAATGGCCGATCAATCCTCCGCGGAACTTAACCAGGCCGGAAACGGCAACGCGCAGAGCGTTCCACTGAGCACCGACGGCGCGGCAACGACCAGCGAACCACAAACCGCGACGACCGATACGCCAGCACCGGACGCGACGCAGGCTCCAGCAGCAACGGCCAACACGCCAGCGCCTCAGACTCAGGCTCCGACTCAGGATCAAAACGCGGTGGTTGCACCGTCTCAGGCTCCTGTGGATACCGCAACGAACGCACCGGCGGCCAACAGCACGGCACCACTGCCGACTGACCAGGCGGGCGTGGCAACGCCAGCGGCGGATCCAAACGCGCTGGTGATGAATTTCACTGCTGACTGCTGGTTAGAAGTCACTGACGCAACAGGTAAAAAACTGTTTAGCGGTCTGCAGCGTAAAGATGGCACGTTAAACCTAACCGGCCAGGCTCCGTATAAACTTAAAATCGGCGCTCCGGCAGCGGTACAGATCCAGTATCAAGGAAAACCTGTCGATCTGAGCCGCTTTATCAGAACTAACCAGGTTGCACGTCTTACCGTTAATGCCGAACAATCAGCAGCACAGTAACAGACGGGCTACGCGGGAGATTTTTCATGCATAACCAGGCTCCGATTCAACGTAGAAAATCGAAACGGATTTACGTTGGGAATGTGCCAATCGGCGATGGTGCCCCTATCGCCGTCCAGTCGATGACCAATACGCGCACCACGGACGTGGAAGCGACGGTCAACCAAATCAAAGCATTAGAACGCGTAGGCGCGGACATCGTTCGCGTCTCCGTGCCGACAATGGACGCCGCTGAGGCGTTCAAACTGATCAAACAGCAGGTCAGTGTTCCGCTGGTAGCAGATATCCACTTCGACTACCGCATTGCGCTGAAAGTCGCCGAATACGGCGTCGACTGCCTGCGTATTAACCCAGGCAACATCGGTAACGAAGAGCGTATCCGCATGGTGGTGGACTGCGCCCGCGATAAGAACATCCCCATCCGTATCGGCGTGAACGCCGGTTCACTGGAAAAAGATCTGCAGGAAAAGTACGGCGAACCCACGCCGCAGGCGCTGCTTGAATCCGCAATGCGTCACGTTGATCATCTGGATCGTCTTAACTTCGATCAGTTCAAAGTCAGCGTAAAAGCCTCCGACGTCTTCCTGGCGGTAGAGTCTTATCGTCTGCTGGCAAAACAGATCGATCAGCCTTTGCACCTTGGGATCACCGAAGCGGGTGGCCTGCGCAGTGGCTCCGTCAAGTCAGCCATCGGCCTGGGTCTGCTGCTCTCGGAAGGGATCGGCGATACCCTGCGCGTTTCGCTGGCGGCCGATCCGGTCGAAGAGATCAAAGTCGGCTTTGACATTCTGAAATCGCTGCGTATCCGTGCGCGTGGGATCAACTTCATCGCCTGCCCAACCTGTTCACGTCAGGAGTTTGACGTTATCGGAACCGTGAATGCCCTGGAGCAGCGTCTTGAAGACATCATCACCCCAATGGACGTCTCCATCATCGGTTGTGTGGTGAATGGCCCGGGTGAAGCGCTGGTGTCAACGCTGGGCGTCACCGGCGGTAACAAGAAAAGTGGTCTCTATGAAGATGGCGTTCGTAAAGATCGTCTGGATAATAGTGATATGATCGACCAGCTTGAAGCGCGCATTCGTGCCAAAGCGTCGATGATGGACGAAGCGCAGCGCATCAGCGTTCAGCAGGTTGAAAAATAACGTGATGGGAAGCGAAGTGCTTCCCATGTATGATTGAACCCATTCTTTGGGTTCTTTTTTGTATATAGAAAGAGAATAAACGTGGCAAAAAACATTCAAGCCATCCGCGGCATGAACGATTATCTGCCTGGCGAAACCGCCATCTGGCAGCGCATTGAAGGCACATTGAAGCAGGTGCTCGGCAGCTACGGTTACAGCGAAATCCGTTTGCCGATTGTAGAGCAGACCCCGTTATTCAAACGCGCGATCGGTGAAGTGACCGACGTGGTTGAAAAAGAGATGTATACCTTTGAGGACCGCAACGGCGACAGCCTGACGCTGCGTCCGGAAGGTACGGCGGGCTGTGTACGCGCCGGCATCGAACATGGTCTCCTGTACAATCAGGAGCAGCGCCTGTGGTATATCGGCCCGATGTTCCGCCACGAACGTCCACAGAAAGGTCGTTATCGCCAGTTCAACCAGCTGGGTGTAGAGGTGTTTGGTCTGCAAGGACCCGACATTGACGCTGAGCTGATTATGCTGACCGCCCGCTGGTGGCGCGCGCTGGGTATCTCTGAGCATGTTTCACTGGAGCTGAACTCTATCGGTTCTCTGGAAGCTCGTGCGAATTACCGCGACGCGCTGGTGGCGTTCCTTGAAGAGCACAAAGAGAAGCTGGACGAAGACTGCAAACGTCGTATGTACAGCAACCCGCTGCGCGTGCTTGATTCCAAAAACCCGGATGTGCAGGCGCTGCTGAATGACGCCCCTGCATTGGGCGACTATCTGGACGACGATTCTCGCGAACACTTTGCCGGTCTGTGCAAACTGCTCGAAGCGGCAGGCATTGCCTATACCGTTAATCAGCGCCTGGTACGCGGTCTGGACTACTATAACCGTACCGTGTTTGAGTGGGTTACCACCAGCCTCGGTTCGCAGGGCACCGTGTGTGCAGGCGGCCGTTATGACGGTCTGGTTGAGCAACTTGGCGGTCGTGCCGCGCCTGCGGTTGGCTTCGCGATGGGCCTTGAGCGACTTGTTTTGCTGGTTCAGGCAGTTAATCCGGAATTTAAAGCAGATTCCGTTGTCGATATATACCTGGTGGCCTCAGGCGCGGAAACGCAGTCTGCGGCAATGCAGCTTGCCGAACGCGTGCGTGATGCACTGCCGGACGTGAAGCTGATGACCAACCATGGCGGCGGCAACTTCAAAAAACAGTTTGCTCGTGCCGATAAGTGGGGCGCAAGTATCGCACTGGTGCTGGGTGAGTCCGAAGTGGCTAACGGCGAAGTGGTGGTGAAAGACCTGCGCTCTGGTGAGCAGACAACGGTAACGCAGGACGGCGTTGCGGCGCACTTGCGCACTCTATTGGGCTAAGGAGAAGGACGGCGTGGAAATTTACGAGAACGAACACGACCAGGTCGACGCGATCAAACGCTTCTTTGCTGAAAACGGCAAAGCGCTGGTTGTTGGGGTTATTTTAGGTGTGGGTGCGTTGATTGGCTGGCGCTACTGGAACAATCATCAGGCGGATTCCGCGCGCGGCGCGTCTCTGTCTTATGAAAATACCGTAAGCGCAATTCGTGCCGATCAGCCACAAACGCTGACGGCTGCAGAGAAATTTGCCGCTGACAATAAAAACACCTACGGTGCGCTGGCCGCGCTGGAAGTGGCTCAGCAGTACATTGATAAGAACGAACTGGATAAAGCGGCTGCCCAACTGTCGCAGGGGCTTGCGGCCGCCAGCGATGACAACCTGAAAGCGGTTATCAATCTGCGCCTGGCCCGTATCCAGGTTCAGCAGAAAAAAGCTGATGAAGCGCTGAAAACGCTCGATACCATCAAAGGCGAAGGTTTTGCTGCCATTGTTGCCGATCTGCGCGGTGAAGCACTGCTGAGCAAAGGTGATAAAGCGGGCGCGCGTAAAGCGTGGCAAGCTGGTGTGGATAGCAAAGCGTCACCTGCGCTGAGCGAAATGATGCAGATGAAAATAAATAATTTGTCCGTCTGAGAGGGACCCGATGCAATTGCGTAAATTACTTCTGCCAGGACTGCTTTCTGTTACGTTATTGAGTGGCTGTTCACTGTTCAGTGGCGAAGAAGACGTTGTGAAAATGTCCCCGCTGCCGACCGTTGAAAACCAGTTTACCCCGTCAACCGCGTGGAGCACCTCCGTCGGTGATGGAATTGGTGATTTCTACTCCAACCTGCATCCGGCTTTTGCTGACAGTGTTATCTATGCGGCTGACCGCAAAGGTACCGTAAAAGCGCTTAATGCCGATGACGGGAAGGAAGTGTGGTCCATTAACCTGGCGGAGAAAGACGGCTGGTTCTCCCGTAAACCTGCACTGCTTTCTGGCGGCCTGACCGTTGCCGGTGGCCACGTGTATGTGGGTAGCGAAAAAGCACAGGTCTATGCCCTGAACACCAGCGATGGTTCTGTTGCCTGGCAAACGACGGTTGCCGGTGAGTCGCTGTCTCGTCCGGTGGTGAGCGACGGCCTGGTGCTGATCCACACCAGCAATGGCCAGCTGCAGGCGTTGAATGAAGCCGATGGTCTGGTGAAATGGACCGTAAACCTGGATATGCCATCACTTTCCCTGCGCGGTGAATCTGCCCCGGCGACAGCCTTTGGTGCAGCCATTGTGGGGGGGGATAACGGTCGCGTGAGCGCGGTACTGATGCAGCAAGGTCAGATGATCTGGCAGCAGCGTATCTCTCAGGCGACGGGGTCAACTGAAATTGACCGTCTGAACGACGTCGACACGACGCCAGTCATCGTGAATGGTGTGGTTTACGCGCTGGCGTACAACGGCAACCTGACCGCGCTGGATCTGCGTAGTGGCCAGATCATGTGGAAACGTGAACTGGGCTCAGTGAATGATTTCATTGTTGATGGTAACCGTATCTATATGGTTGACCAGAACGACCGTCTGCTGGCGCTGAGCACCGATGGCGGCGTGACGCTGTGGACGCAAAGCGATCTGCTGCACCGTCTGTTGACCGCTCCGGCACTGTACAACGGTAGCCTGGTGGTGGGAGATAGCGAAGGCTATATGCACTGGATCGATCCGGAGACGGGTCGCTTTACTGCGCAGCAAAAAGTCGACGGCTCTGGCTTCCTCACCGACCCGGTTGTGGCTGACGGCAAACTGCTGATTCAGGCAAAAGACGGCACGCTGTACGCGATCACGCGTTAATTACCCGGCGGTTGTAGTATACTAAACGGCTCCTGTTCACTCAGGAGCCGTTTTGACATTTTTAAAAACGCCGCGAAAGCGACGTTATTTTGAATTTTATGAGGCTTCAAACATGGTACCTGTGGTCGCGCTTGTCGGGCGCCCTAACGTTGGAAAATCCACTCTTTTTAACCGTTTAACACGCACCCGTGATGCGCTGGTTGCGGATTTCCCGGGGCTGACGCGTGACCGTAAGTACGGTCGTGCAGAGGTGGAAGGACGCGAGTTCATCTGTATCGATACCGGTGGTATTGACGGGACAGAAGACGGCGTTGAAACCCGCATGGCGGAACAGTCTCTGCTGGCCATCGAAGAGGCAGACGTGGTGCTGTTCATGGTGGATGCCCGTGCAGGCCTGATGCCTGCGGATTCCGCCATCGCTAAACATCTGCGTTCGCGTGAAAAACCGACCTTCCTGGTGGCGAATAAAACTGACGGTATCGATGCCGATCAGGCGATCGCCGATTTCTGGTCTTTAGGTCTGGGTGACATCTACCCAATCGCCGCATCGCATGGCCGCGGTGTGACCAGCCTGCTGGAAACCGTTCTGCTGCCGTGGGTTGACGAAGTGAACCCGCCGGAAGAGGTGGACGAAGACGCTGAATACTGGGCGCAGTTCGAAGACGGTGAAGAAGGCGAAGAAGAAGAGCCTGAAGAGGCATTCAACCCGCAGGATCTGCCGATTAAACTGGCCATTGTGGGGCGTCCAAACGTAGGTAAGTCTACGCTTACTAACCGTATTCTGGGTGAAGAGCGCGTGGTGGTATACGACATGCCAGGCACCACCCGCGACAGCATCTACATCCCGATGCAGCGTGATGAGCGTGAGTATGTGCTCATCGACACCGCGGGTGTTCGTAAGCGCGGTAAAATCACCGATGTGGTGGAGAAATTCTCCGTCATCAAAACTCTGCAGGCGATTGAAGATGCCAACGTTGTGCTGCTGGTTATCGACGCGCGTGAAGGTATCTCCGATCAGGACCTGTCGCTGCTTGGCTTTATCCTCAATAGTGGGCGCTCACTGGTTATCGTCGTGAACAAGTGGGATGGCCTGAGCAATGAAGTACGTGAGCAGGTGAAAGAGACGCTGGACTTCCGTCTGGGATTCATCGATTTCGCTCGCGTGCACTTCATCTCTGCGCTGCACGGCAGCGGTGTGGGTAACCTCTTCGACTCCGTGCGTGAAGCGTATGACAGCTCCACCCGTCGTCAGAGCACCGCCATGCTGACCCGCATTATGAACATGGCAGCGGAAGACCATCAGCCGCCGCTGGTACGTGGCCGTCGCGTGAAGCTGAAATATGCCCACGCCGGTGGTTATAACCCGCCAATCGTGGTGATTCACGGCAACCAGGTGAAAGACCTGCCGGACTCCTACAAGCGTTATCTGATGAACTACTTCCGTAAATCGCTGGACGTGATGGGCACCCCTATCCGTATTCAGTTCAAGGAAGGGGATAACCCGTTTGCCAACAAGCGCAACACATTGACGCCAAATCAGATGCGTAAGCGTAAGCGTTTGATTAAGCACATTAAGAAAAGCAAATAAGCGTTGCCGATCTCACAAAAACCCGCGCCTGTCGCGGGTTTTTTTCACCCATACAAAACGCCTGCCTTCCCTGTGTGATGTCAATCACTATTCGTTTTTAACCATGTTTAAATCTAAGAAAGTAGACAATCGTCGAATTTTCATCTTAAAGTCCAGGGTCTGGTACTAGACAAAACTAGCGCCTGGTTATCAAATGGTTAACTAACTTTTCGCCGCATGTAAAAAATCGGTCAGATACGTAACTGGCCGGCGTACGCGCGGTGATTTCAGCACAACGACATACCTTTTGGGAGAATTATGCAATCCTCTGTTAATCAAAAAGAAAGCCGAACGTTCTTCGGCCATCCTTATCCGCTCGGTTCACTGTTTTTCACCGAGATGTGGGAGCGTTTCTCATTTTACGGCATTCGTCCGTTACTGATCCTCTTTATGGCCGCCACCGTCTATGACGGCGGCATGGGGCTGGCGCGTGAAAACGCCTCTGCGATTGTCGGTATCTTCGCCGGTACCATGTATCTGGCCGCGCTGCCGGGTGGCTGGCTGGCCGATAACTGGCTCGGCCAGCAGAGAGCCGTCTGGTACGGTTCGATTCTGATTGCGCTCGGCCACCTGTCGATTGCGCTTTCGGCCATCATGGGCGACAACCTGTTCTTTATCGGCCTGATGTTTATCGTGCTGGGATCGGGCCTGTTCAAGACCTGTATCTCCGTGATGGTGGGCACCTTGTATAAAAAAGGCGATGCGCGTCGTGACGGCGGTTTCTCGCTGTTCTATATGGGCATCAACATGGGCTCATTCATTGCACCGCTAATTTCCGGCTGGTTGATTAAAACCCACGGCTGGCACTGGGGCTTTGGTATTGGCGGCATCGGGATGCTGGTGGCGCTGATTATCTTCCGCGTGTTTGCCGTGCCGTCGATGAAACGCTACGACAGCGAAGTCGGCCTCGATTCCACCTGGAACAGCCCGGTGGTAAAACGCAAGGGCGTGGGCGCCTGGCTGCTGGCGCTGGCGGTAGGGGTGGCGGTTCTCGTCACGCTGATCGCCCAGGGTGTTATTGTGATTAACCCGGTCGCGGTAGCCAGCGTGCTGGTCTATGTCATCGCGGCGTCCGTTGCGCTCTACTTTATTTACCTGTTCATCTTCGCGGGGCTGACGCGTAAAGAGCGCGCCAGGCTGCTGGTCTGCTTTATCCTGCTGGTTTCCGCTGCGTTCTTCTGGTCGGCGTTTGAACAGAAACCCACATCCTTTAACCTGTTTGCCAACGACTACACCAATCGCATGATCGGTGATTTCGAAATTCCGGCCGTGTGGTTCCAGTCGATCAACGCCCTGTTCATCATTCTGCTGGCACCGGTATTCAGCTGGGCGTGGCCGAAGCTTGCCACCATGAATATTCGTCCGAGCAGTATCACCAAGTTTGTTATCGGCATTCTCTGTGCGGCGGCGGGCTTTGGCCTGATGATGCTGGCAGCGCAGAATGTGCTTAACAACGGCGGGGCCGGGGTTTCTCCGTTCTGGCTGGTGGGCAGTATTCTGATGCTGACGCTGGGTGAGCTTTGCCTGAGCCCGATTGGCCTGGCGACCATGACGCTGCTGGCGCCAGAAAGAATGCGTGGTCAGATGATGGGACTGTGGTTCTGCGCGAGTGCGCTGGGTAACCTGGCCGCCGGTCTGATTGGCGGACACGTGAAGGCCGACCAGCTGGATATGCTGCCGGATCTCTTCGCGCGTTGCTCCATTGCACTGCTGATTTGTGCTGCAGTCCTGATCGTTCTCATTGTGCCGGTTCGTCGCATGCTGGAAAATGCCCGGACGAAACCTGCCACTGAGGCGGTATAATCGATCTGCCGGGGCGACCACGACGCCCCGGCAACAAACTTAAGGAGTTAACATGTCGATCGCCTGTCCGACCTGTCATGCCGAGCTGGAGCCGCAAAACGGCGTGGCCCACTGCGACAATTGTCATAAAGATATCGCGCTCGAAGCCCGCTGCCCGGAGTGCCATCAGCCACTCCAGGTGTTAAAAGCCTGCGGCGCGGTGGATTACTTCTGCCAGAACGGCCACGGCCTGATCTCTAAAAAACGCGTGGAGTTTGTCCCTCTCGGGGCTTAATCACCCACGCAGCCTTCGCCTTTCTGCCAGAGATCGATCAGCGACTCGGGCGCTTCCTGCTCCGGAACCAGCACAATAATATCGGTGTACTGCGCCTCGTTGTGCCGGGTCCAGAAGATCTGAATACGGAAATAACGCTGATCGCCGCTCCCCGGCGACGAGGCCTGACCAGGCGGTTGTCCACGTGGAATGGCCTGCTCCAGTATGCTTACCACGCGCTGACGCTGCGCCTCGTTGAGGGATGAGAGCGTGATAGTGCGCTGCCCGCTCAGCTTGGGAATAAAAGCGACGCCGCCTTCGCGGGCCAGCTCAACCACGGCGTCATCCGTCAGTTCCGGTACCTGCATTTACAGCACTCCCACCTGTTCCCAGGCTTGTTTTATCGCCGCCCCAACGACGCTGCCCGAGCGCTTTTCGCCGTGGGCTATCGTCAGTTTTGCGAAGGCTTCAAAATCCGCATCCTGCGCCAGATTGCGATCGCAAACTGTGTCGTACCAGGCATAACCCGCTTTTTCCCAGGCGTAGCCACCAATGGCCGTCGCGGCAAGATAAAACGCCCGGTTGGGAATACCAGAATTCAGGTGAACGCCGCCGTTATCTTCACGCGTCTTGATGAAATCCTTCATGTGCGCCGGCTGCGGATCTTTACCGAGCAGGGGATCGTTATAGGCGGTGCCCGGTTCCGACATGGAGCGCAACCCTTTACCGTTAATCCCTTTAGCCAGCAGCCCTTCACCAATCAGCCAGTCTGCTTTATCGACGGTTTGCTTCAGACGGTACTGTTTAACTAGCGAGCCAAACACATCTGACAGCGACTCGTTCAGCGCGCCTGACTGCTCAAAATAGATAAGCCCGGCTTCGGTCTCGGTGACGCCGTGGCTGAGTTCATGCGCCACAACGTCGATGGCAATGGTAAAACGGTTAAATATTTCCCCGTCGCCATCGCCAAAGACCATCTGCTGGCCGTTCCAGAAGGCGTTCTGATATTCCCGGCCATAATGCACGGTGCCGGTCAAAATAAGCCCTTTATTATCGAGCGAATCGCGTTGATATTCTTTCCAGAAGAAATCATGGGTAATACCCAAGTACTCGTAGGCCTCATCCACCGCAACATCCCCGTTGGACGGCTGGCCTTCATAGCGCACCTGGGTGCCCGGCAGCTCCTGGGTCTGTTTCGCATCGTAAATATCACGCTCCAGCTGTCCGGCTTTATTGACGTGTGGCGCGGCGGGTTTGCCGGGCATATGGGCCATCAGCGTCTGGACATGGGTTAAGGTCTGGCGGGCACAGCGCTGCTGCGGCTCTGAACCGCTTTCGATAATACGACGAAGAATATAAGGGGGAATAACGCTCTGAAGATGTGGCATGCTGCTCTCCTTATTAAAAAAGGGAATAGCAGCAGTATAGTAAGTAACCGGCGAAGAATTATCCGCTTTTGCGCTGGCGGGGCTTTTTCACCGGTTTAATTGATTTCACTTCGCTTTCCACCCAGCCGTCTGACAGACGCGTCGTCAGCATGTCACCGGCATTCACCTGTTTGGTTTGCTTCAGCACTTTGCCGTCAGTGGCGGTGGTAACGCTATACCCGCGCGCCAGGGTGGAAAGTGGGCTGACCGCTTCAAGATGGGTCACCGCATTGCCAAAGCGTTCGCGGGTGGTGCTCAGGCGTGCCCGGAGAGTCTCCGCCAGACGATACTCCAGCTGCTGAATGCGCGTTTGCGCACGGTAAATTTTCGGCTGCGGGTTTTGCTGGTTCAGGCGCTGCGTCACGCGCTGCTGACGCGACATCGCGCGCTTGAGCTGATTATCCAGCGCGACGTTCATCCGCTGGCGCAGACGCTCCAGCACGGTCTGCTGACGCGCAAGGCGAAGCTGTGGATGCTGCTGCTGCAGGCGGTGATGAAGCTGGGTAAAGCGGCGGGTACGATTCGCGAGGAAGTAGTCCATCGCCATCTCCAGACGCTGCTGGCCGTTCTGCAACTGACGCAGCAGCTCCAGCTGATTGCGGCTCACCACTTCCGCCGCTGCGGACGGCGTAGGTGCGCGTAAATCCGCAACGAAATCGGCTATCGTCACATCCGTTTCATGCCCGACCGCGCTCACTACGGGAATAACGCTGGCGAAAATCGCCCGCGCCACGCGCTCGTCGTTAAAGCTCCACAAATCTTCCAGCGAGCCGCCGCCACGCCCAACGATTAATACGTCGCACTCCTGCCGCGCGTTCGCCAGCGCAATGGCACGCACAATCTGGCCTGGCGCATCGTCACCCTGAACAGCGGTCGGGTAGATGATAACGGGCAGGGAAGGATCGCGACGCTTGAGGACATGCAAAATATCGTGCAGCGCGGCACCGGTTTTCGAGGTGATTACCCCAACGCAGTGAGCGGGTGAGGGCAGGGGCTTTTTATACTGCTGATCGAACAACCCCTCTTGCGAGAGCGCGGCTTTTAGCTGTTCATACTTCTGCTGAAGTAAGCCTTCGCCCGCAGGTTGCATGCCCTCGACGATAATCTGGTAGTCGCCGCGCGGTTCATAGAGCGTGATATTGGCGCGCACCAGCACCTGCTGACCATGCTGAGGACGAAACGTCACGCGACGGTTGCTGTTGCGGAACATGGCGCAGCGCACCTGGGCGGTGTCGTCTTTTAACGTAAAGTACCAGTGGCCGGAGGCGGGCTGCGTGAAGTTAGAGATCTCACCGCTGATCCAGACCTGCCCCATTTCCTGCTCAAGCAGCAAACGCACCGTCTGATTCAGGCGGCTGACAGTATAAATTGAGGGGGATTGAGAGGATAACATGTGAGCGGGATCAAATTCTAAATCAGCAAGTTATTCAGTCGATAGTAACCTGCTGAGAGGGGAGTGCAAGGTTTTTTTATAAAAAAGTGTGGATGCAATCGGTTACGCTCTGTATAATGCCACGGCAATATTTAACCACCCAGGTCAGAGATATTGCCCATGCTACGTATCGCTAAAGAAGCACTGACGTTTGACGACGTCCTCCTCGTTCCCGCTCACTCCACCGTTCTGCCGAATACTGCCGATCTCAGCACGCAGTTGACGAAAACCATTCGCCTGAACATTCCTATGCTCTCTGCGGCAATGGACACCGTGACTGAAGCGCGCCTGGCAATTGCCCTGGCACAGGAAGGTGGCATTGGCTTTATTCACAAAAACATGTCTATCGAGCGTCAGGCTGAAGAAGTTCGCCGCGTGAAGAAGCATGAATCCGGCATCGTATCCGATCCACAGACTGTTCTGCCTACCACCACCCTGCACGAAGTGAAAGCCCTGACCGAACGTAACGGCTTCGCCGGTTACCCGGTGGTGACTGAAGAAAACGAGCTGGTGGGTATCATCACCGGCCGTGACGTGCGTTTCGTGACCGACCTGAACCAGCCTGTCAGCGTGTACATGACGCCAAAAGAGCGTCTGGTGACCGTGCGCGAAGGTGAAGCGCGTGATGTCGTGTTCGCAAAAATGCACGAAAAACGCGTTGAGAAAGCGCTGGTTGTGGATGCGAACTTCCATCTGCGCGGTATGATCACCGTTAAAGATTTCCAGAAAG
Organism: Enterobacter sp. WCHEn045836; assembly: GCF_003965585.1. Taxonomy (NCBI): domain Bacteria; kingdom Pseudomonadati; phylum Pseudomonadota; class Gammaproteobacteria; order Enterobacterales; family Enterobacteriaceae; genus Enterobacter; species Enterobacter sp. WCHEn045836. Next base: position 436,025 of record NZ_RXPT01000001.1, on the reverse strand, counting down.
CAGAACGTAAACCTAACGCCTGTAAAGACGAGCATGGCCGTCTGCGCGTTGGCGCTGCGGTTGGCGCAGGTGCCGGTAACGAAGAGCGTGTTGATGCGCTGGTTGCCGCAGGCGTTGACGTACTGCTGATTGACTCCTCCCACGGCCACTCCGAAGGCGTTCTGCAACGTATTCGCGACACCCGTGCGAAATATCCTGATCTGCAGATCATCGGCGGTAACGTGGCGACGGGCGCAGGTGCTCGCGCGCTGGCTGACGCAGGTTGCAGCGCGGTGAAAGTGGGTATCGGCCCTGGCTCTATCTGTACTACCCGTATCGTGACCGGCGTGGGTGTTCCGCAGATCACTGCGGTTTCCGACGCTGTTGAAGCGCTGGAAGGCACCGGTATTCCGGTCATCGCAGACGGCGGTATCCGCTTCTCTGGCGACATCGCTAAAGCGATCGCCGCAGGTGCTTCCGCGGTGATGGTTGGCTCCATGCTGGCAGGGACTGAAGAATCCCCGGGTGAAATCGAACTCTACCAGGGCCGTTCTTACAAATCTTACCGCGGTATGGGTTCTCTGGGCGCGATGTCCAAAGGTTCTTCTGACCGTTACTTCCAGACCGATAACGCCGCTGACAAACTGGTGCCGGAAGGTATCGAAGGTCGCGTTGCCTACAAAGGCCGTCTGAAAGAGATCATTCACCAGCAGATGGGCGGCCTGCGCTCCTGTATGGGTCTGACCGGCTGTGGTAACATTGACCTGCTGCGTACTAAAGCGGAATTCGTACGTATCAGCGGTGCGGGTATCCAGGAGAGCCACGTTCACGACGTGACGATCACCAAAGAGTCCCCGAACTACCGTCTGGGCTCCTGATAAGTTTCCGCGCCCGGCTCATGCCGGGCGCTCTGTTTTTGTTTCACTTGCCTCGGAATAAGCGTCAATGACGGAAAACATTCATAAACATCGCATTCTCATCCTGGACTTTGGTTCTCAGTACACTCAGCTGGTGGCGCGTCGCGTGCGTGAACTGGGCGTTTACTGTGAACTGTGGGCGTGGGATGTCACGGAAGCACAGATTCGCGAATTCAATCCAAGCGGCATCATCCTGTCCGGCGGCCCGGAAAGCACCACCGAAGATAACAGCCCGCGCGCACCACAGTACGTGTTCGAAGCGGGTGTACCGGTGTTCGGCGTTTGCTACGGTATGCAGACGATGGCAATGCAGCTGGGCGGCCACGTAGAAGGCTCTAACGAGCGTGAGTTTGGCTACGCACAGGTCGAAGTGGTGAACGACAGCGCGCTGGTGCGCGGTATCGAAGACTCCCTGACTGCAGACGGCAAACCGCTGCTGGACGTGTGGATGAGCCACGGCGATAAAGTGACCGCTATCCCGTCCGACTTCGTGACCGTTGCCAGCACCGAAAGCTGCCCGTTCGCGATTATGGCGAACGAAGAGAAACGCTTCTACGGCGTGCAGTTCCACCCGGAAGTGACTCACACCCGTCAGGGTATGCGCATGCTGGAGCGCTTCGTGCGCGATATCTGCCAGTGTGAAGCCCTGTGGACCCCGGCTAAAATCATCGACGACGCCGTTGAGCGTATCCGTCAGCAGGTTGGCGATGACAAAGTGATCCTCGGCCTGTCCGGTGGCGTGGACTCCTCCGTAACCGCGATGCTGCTGCACCGCGCTATCGGTAAAAACCTGACCTGCGTATTCGTGGACAACGGTCTGCTGCGTCTGAATGAAGCCCAGCAGGTCATGGACATGTTTGGTGACCACTTCGGTCTGAACATCGTTCACGTGGAAGGCGAACAGCGCTTCCTGGACGCGCTGGCCGGTGTCAACGATCCGGAAGCCAAACGTAAGATCATTGGCCGCGTCTTCGTGGAAGTGTTCGACGAAGAAGCGCTGAAGCTGGAAGACGTGAAGTGGCTGGCACAGGGCACAATCTACCCTGACGTGATCGAATCTGCGGCCTCCGCCACCGGTAAAGCACACGTCATCAAATCTCACCACAACGTGGGCGGCCTGCCGAAAGAGATGAAGATGGGTCTGGTTGAACCGCTGCGTGAGCTGTTCAAAGACGAAGTGCGTAAGATCGGTCTGGAACTGGGTCTGCCGTACGACATGCTCTACCGTCACCCGTTCCCGGGTCCGGGTCTGGGCGTGCGCGTGCTGGGCGAAGTGAAGAAAGAGTACTGCGACCTGCTGCGTCGCGCGGATGCTATCTTCATCGAAGAGCTGCACAAAGCTGACCTGTACAACAAAGTGAGCCAGGCGTTCACCGTGTTCCTGCCGGTTCGCTCCGTCGGCGTAATGGGCGATGGCCGTAAGTACGACTGGGTTGTTTCCCTGCGTGCGGTGGAAACCATCGACTTCATGACCGCGCACTGGGCGCACCTGCCGTATGACTTCTTAGGCCGTGTGTCTAACCGCATCATCAACGAAGTGAACGGTATTTCCCGCGTGGTGTATGACATCAGCGGTAAGCCACCGGCTACGATTGAGTGGGAATAATCCCGCTCTGGGTTAACATCAAAACCCTCTGCCTGTGCAGGGGGTTTTTTATTTCCTTACTTCCCTTCACCCAACCTATACGCCAGCGCCACCACCAGCGACTGCACCAGACACAGCGTTGCCGACTGAGATCGAAACGCATCCACCTGCGCCTCTTTCACCACAAAGCAAAGATCGCTAAACGTCGCCAGCGGGCTTATCTGGCTGTCGGTAATCACAATCTGCCGCGCGCCGACGCTGGCGGCAGTTTCGCTGACCATCACCGTCTCTTCCGCGTACGGCGAGAAGCTGATCGACACCACGATGTCGCGCGCCTTAATGCGGCTGATCTGCTCACGCAGCATGCCGCCCATGCCGTCGAGCAGAATCGGGCGGCACTCCAGGTGGCTTAAAGCATAGGTGAGATAAGCAGCGACGCTAAAGGAGCGGCGCAGTCCGGCGATGTAGATAGTGTCCGCGTCGGCCAGCAGCTGTACCGCGCGCTCCAGCATCTCCGGTTCGGCGCGGGCGGCCAGCTGCTGCAGCGCCTGTGCGTTCGAGCGGGCGAACTCCTGCAGGATATCGAGTGGCGTTTCCGGCACGGCTTCGCTCTCCATTTCGCGGAACAGCCGCGCGCGATCGCTGTAGCTGGCGGTCTCCTCCACCAGGTTCATACGAAACAGCTGTTTCATCTCGTTGAAGCCGGTGAAGTCAAAGGCATTGGCAAAACGGATCAGCGTCGAGGGCGGCACATCGGCACGCTCGGCAATGACCGCAACCGTATCAAACGCCACACTGTTCGTATTATCCAGTACATAGCGGGAGACCTGCTGCAGCCTCTTGCTCAGGCTATCGTAGCGATCGCGGATTTGCTGCTGCAGTTCGTTCAGGCTGGTTGCTGTCGTCATGTTATCCCCCAAATACAGTCTTATGATTCTAAACGCAAAACCGCGTCTTTTAAATGTTGGCCATCCATCTGGCAGCAAAAATGAAACAGAAACTTCACTCATTTCATCGCCTGAAAATCCTTAATAGCGCACGCTGCGTCAGTGTTGTTGGCTGTTAACATAAAAATCCATCCTTGATCACAATAATCATCATTTATTTTATTTCAACTTAAAATGGAATATTTGTTTCATATATAGTGTTCAGTACACAGTGTTCAGGTAACAGTCACGTATCAACAGCGAGAGGTTAAGGATGGAGACGGTAGCGAATTTTATTCACGGCGAATGTGTCACCGGTTCAGGCCAGCGCGTTCAGGCGATCTTCAACCCGGCCACTGGCGAGCAGATCCGCCAGGTGGTGATGAGTACGGCCCAGGAAACGGAGCAGGCGATTGCCGCCGCGCAGCAGGCGTTCCCGGCGTGGGCACGTCATGCTCCGCTTAAGCGCGCGCGCGTGATGTTCCGCTTCAAAGCGCTACTGGAAGAGAATATGGAACGTCTGGCCCGTCTTATCAGTGAAGAGCACGGCAAGGTCTTCTCCGACGCGGTGGGCGAACTGACCCGTGGCCTGGAAGTGGTGGAGTTCGCCTGTGGCATCCCGCATCTGCAAAAGGGTGAACACTCTGCCAACGTGGGCACCGGTGTGGACAGCCACTCGCTGATGCAGCCGCTCGGCGTCTGCGCCGGGATCACGCCGTTTAACTTCCCGGCGATGGTGCCGATGTGGATGTTCCCGATTGCGCTGGCAACCGGCAATACCTTCGTGCTGAAACCGTCAGAAAAAGATCCCTCTCTGGCGCTCGCGCTGGCAAAACTGCTGAAAGAGGCCGGCCTGCCGGACGGCGTGTTTAACGTGGTGCAGGGGGATAAAGAATCCGTTGATGTGCTCCTGACCGACCCGCGCGTGCAGGCGGTGAGTTTTGTCGGCTCTACGCCGATTGCGGAATACATCTACCAGACCGCGTCCGCCCACGGTAAGCGCTGTCAGGCGCTGGGCGGCGCGAAAAACCACTGCATTCTGATGCCGGATGCCGACATGGAAATGGCGACTAATGCCATCATGGGCGCGGCCTACGGCGCGGCGGGGGAACGCTGCATGGCGCTCTCGGTGGTACTGGCTGTGGGCGATAACACCGCCGATGACCTCTGCGCCCGGCTGGAAAAACAGATTGCCGCGCTGCGCGTTGGGCCGGGTCTGGACCAGACGCCGGAAAACGAAATGGGGCCGCTTATCTCCTCCGCGCACCGCAGCAAGGTGCTGGGCTATATCGACAGCGGGGAAGCGCAGGGGGCGAAACTGCGCGTGGACGGTCGCGGCTTCAGCGTGCAGGGCCACGAGCAGGGCTATTTTGTCGGGCCGACGCTGTTCGATAATGTCACCCCGGAGATGACCATCTATAAGGAAGAGATTTTCGGCCCGGTGCTTTCTGTGGTGCGCGTAGCAGATTACGCCAGCGCGGTGGATCTGATTAACCGCCATGAATATGGTAATGGTTCAGCCATTTTCACCCGCGACGGCGGCTGCGCGCGCCGCTTCTGCGAAGAGGTGCAGGCGGGCATGGTGGGGGTTAATGTGCCGATCCCGGTGCCGATGGCGTTCCACAGTTTCGGCGGCTGGAAGCGCTCGATTTTTGGCGCGCTCAACGTTCACGGTAACGACGGCGTGCGGTTCTACACCCGAATGAAAACCGTCACCGCACGCTGGCCGGAAATGCAGCAGGAGACAGGCGCTGCGTTTTCCATGCCGACGCTGGGCTGACAGGAGGTTTTATGCAAACCGAACGTATGACTATGGCCCAGGCGCTGGTCCGGTTCCTTAATCAACAGTACGTCAGCATTGATGGCATTGAAACGCCCTTCGTGGAGGGCGTGGCGACCATTTTTGGTCATGGCAACGTGCTGGGCATCGGCCAGGCGCTGGAACAAGATCCGGGCCATCTGCAGGTAATGCAGGGCTGTAATGAGCAGGGCATCGCCCACATGGCGACGGGATTCGCCAAACAGCATCGCCGTCAGCGCATTTTCGCCGTGACTTCTTCCGTCGGGCCGGGAGCCGCCAATATGATCACCGCGGCGGCGACCGCCACGGCGAACCGTATTCCGCTGCTGCTGCTGCCGGGGGATATCTACGCCAGCCGCCAGCCGGACCCGGTGTTGCAGCAGATCGAGCAGTACCACGATCTGAGCATCAGCACCAACGACTGCTTCCGCCCGGTCTCCCGCTACTGGGACCGCATCAATCGCCCGGAGCAGTTAATGAGCGCCATGTTAAATGCGATGCGAACGCTCACTGACCCCGCAGATACCGGTGCGGTAACCCTTTGCCTGCCGCAGGACGTGCAGGGCGAAGCCTGGGATTACCCGCTGAGCTTCTTCGCGCGTCGCGTGCATCACATCGAGCGTCGACCGCCAGATCCGCAGCGTCTGGCGCAGGCGCAGGCGTTGATTGCGCGTAAACGCCGTCCGCTGGTGGTGTGCGGCGGCGGTGTACGCTACTCCGGCGCGCATGAGGCGTTGCGCGAATTTGTCGAAACGCTACAGCTGCCGTTTGCCGAAACCCAGGCCGGAAAAGGGGCGCTGGTAAGTGACCACCCACTTAATATGGGCGGGGTGGGCGTGACGGGCGGAATGGCCGCCAACCAGCTTGCGCCGCAGGCCGATTTAGTGATTGGCGTGGGGACACGTCTTACCGATTTTACCACCGGCTCCAAGGCGCTCTTTTCCCACCCGGACGTCGAGTTTCTGCTGCTCAACGTGGCCGAGTTTGACGCCCTGAAGCTCGACGCCACCGCGCTGATTGCCGATGCCCGGACCGGATTGCAGGCCTTAACCCACTCGCTCAGGGAGTATCGCAGCGGCTGGGGAGAGGAGATTGCGCAGGCGAAAGAAGCCTGGCACGACGAGTGCCGCCGTCTCTGGGATCGCCAGTGGCGCCCGGATGAGGCACCGGAAGTGGCGGGCCATCTTGATGCCCAGTTGACGGAATATGGCGAGACGCTCAACACCCGCCTGACCCAGACGCGGGTGCTGGGGCTGATTAATCAGCATGTTGAAGATAACGCCATCGTGGTGGGTGCAGCCGGTTCGCTGCCGGGAGATTTACAGCGCCTCTGGCAGGTTAAAACGCCTGATACCTATCATCTGGAGTACGGTTACTCCTGCATGGGTTACGAGATTGCGGCGGCGCTTGGCGCAAAGCTTGCCCGACCCGGGCAACCGGTTTACGCCATGGTGGGGGATGGCTCTTACATGATGCTGCACTCCGAGCTGCAAACCGCGGTGCAGGAGGGCATTAAGATCACCGTTCTGCTGTTTGATAACGCCAGCTTTGGCTGCATTAATAACCTGCAGATGGGGCATGGAATGGGAAGCTTTGGCACGGAAAATCGCCACCGTAACCCGCAAACCGGGCAGCTTGACGGACCGCTGGTGAAGGTCGATTTCGCACAAAACGCGGAAAGCTACGGCTGTCGCGCGTGGCGGGTACATGATGAGCAAACCCTGCTGGCGGCGCTGGAGGCGTCCCGCGCCCATCCAGGCCCGACGCTGTTGGACATCAAAGTGCTGCCGAAGACCATGACCCACGATTACGCCTCATGGTGGCGAACCGGCGATGCGCAGGTAGCGGCGTCTCCTGCCGTGCGCGAAGCCGCAGCGCAGACGCAGGCGCAGGTGAAAAAAGCACGTCAGTATTAAGATTTCCCGCCGTAACGAAATTTTCATTTCATTTTTCCCTCACCCTAACCCTCTCCCCAAAGGGGAGAGGGGATGGTGTGGTGCACTCTTTTCTCCCTCGCCCCTTTGGGGAGAGGGCCGGGGTGAGGGGAGCTGCTGTATGTCCTCCCATGTTGTGAGATTGATAACAAAATTTATCTCATTCATCTCAAAAGTGTTAACCCACACTCAAAAACATAATTTTCACTATTTATAAAAATGAAATAAATGTTTTATTTAAAGGGTCGTTAGTTCACAGCATTCACCAACACCGGGAGCCGTTATGTTTAACATTGCTTTACTGGGCGCTGGCCGAATTGGCCAGGTACATGCAGCTAACATCGCCAGCCACAGCGCGACCACACTCTGGTCCGTGGTTGACCCGAATCAGGAATTTGCCACCCGTCTCGCCACGCAGTATCAGGCCCGCCAGCAGAGCCTGGTTGAGGCGATGACCGACCCAGATGTTCATGCCGTGCTGATCGCCTCGGCGACCGATACCCATGCGGACCTGATTGAAATGGCCGCCCGTCATGGCAAAGCCATCTTCTGTGAAAAACCGGTACACCTCGACCTCGCCCGCGTGCGTGACTGCCTGAAAGTGGTCAAAGAGTACGACGTGCCGCTGTTCATCGGCTTTAACCGTCGCTTTGACCCGCAGTTCCGCCGCGTGAAAACCGATGCGCAGGCCGGGCGTATCGGCAAACCGGAATCGCTGCTGATCATCTCCCGCGATCCGTCTCCACCACCGGCGGAGTATGTCCGCGTCTCTGGCGGCATGTTCCGCGATATGACCATTCACGATTTTGATATGGCGCGCTTCATCATGGGTGAAGAGCCGGTGTCAGTGTATGCCCAGGGCAGTAACCTGGTGGATCCGGCGATTGGCGAGGCGGGGGACATCGACACCGCATTTATCGTTCTGAAATATGCCTCCGGCGCAATGGCGACCATCGTCAACAGCCGCCGCTCCTCGTATGGCTACGACCAGCGCCTGGAGCTGCACGGCTCTGAAGGGCTGCTCTGCGCGGGCAATATTCTTGAAAATCAGGTGCAGCACTACGGCAAACAGGGTTGCACCAGCGCGCTGCCGGAACACTTCTTCCTGCAGCGCTACAAATCCGCTTACGCCGCGGAATGGGAACACTTTGTTGCGGTATTGCGCGGCGAAGCGGTGCCTGACTGCAGCGGCGATGATGGTGAACGTGCGCTGTACCTCGCGGATAAAGCGCTGGAGTCGCTGCGTAGCCAGCGCGAGATCGTCCTCTAAACACAACCACCCTACACAGAGAGACATAATAATGAAAAAGCTGATCTTAGCCGCCCTCATCGCCATGACGTCCGGGGCCGCCCTCGCCGAAAACGAGCAAATTGTTTTCAGTACGCCAAACCTGGCGATGCCGTTTGAAGTGCACATGCAGCGCACGGCGGTGAAAGCCGCAAAAGAGATGGGCGTAAAGTTGCAGGTGCTGGACGGGCAGGGCAGTTCACCAAAGCAGGTGGCTGACCTGGAAAATGCCATCACCCGTGGAGCGCAGGGGTTCATCGTCTCCCCGAACGACGTGAACGCGGTCTCCAGCGCGGTGGATGAAATTCAGGATGCGAAGCTGCCGGTGGTCACGCTCGACCGCTCCGTCGACAGCCAGAAGAAAGTGCCGCACTTTGGCGCCAACAACTATAAAGGCGGCCAGGCGATTGGCGACTTCGTGAAAAGCAAATTCCCCGACGGGGCAGAGATCATTCTGCTCACCGGTCAGCCGGGCTCCTCTTCCAACATCGAACGCACCAAAGGGATCCGCGACAGCCTGAAAGCGGGTGGCGATAAATACAAGATCATCGCCGATCAGACCGGCAACTGGATGCGTTCTGAAGGGATGCGCATTGTAGAAAGCGTTCTGCCGTCACTGCCTAAACGCCCGCAGGTGATCCTCTCCGCCAACGATGATATGGCGCTGGGCGCGATTGAAGCACTGCAGAGCCAGGGCGTGAAGCCGGGCGAGATCCTGGTGACCGGCTTTGATGCGGTTCCTGAAGCGCTGGCCCGCGTGCGTGACGGCTGGCTGGCGGTGACCGCGGATCAGCGCCCGGGCTTTGCGGTGCAAACGGCAATGAGCCAGCTGGTGGCCAACGTGCGTGAGAAGAAAGCCATCACCGGCGCGGACTACCCGCCAACGCTTATCACCAAAGAGAACCTGCAGCAGGCTGAGCGTATCGGTGAGGCCGGTAACTAACATGTCCCGAGCCGCCTTTGGCGGCTCATCATGAGGAGGAGCAGACTGATGTCGCAACCCTTACTGAAAGTGACCGAGCTGGCGAAAAGCTTTTCCGGCGTCTGGGCGCTGAGCAATGCCCAGTTGACCGTCGGGCCGGGAGAAATCCACGCTCTGCTGGGGGAAAACGGGGCGGGAAAATCCACGCTGCTGAAGGCGCTTGCGGGCGCGCAGCCACAAACGCGCGGGGAGATCTGGTTCAACGGCGAAACGCTGCCGATAGATGACTCCCCGGTGGAACGACAGAACAAGGGCATTATCACCATCTATCAGGAATTTAACCTGCTGCCCAACATGACCGTCGCGGAAAACATGTTTCTCGGGCGCGAGCCGCGCAAGCGGAACCTGATCGTCGATGAAAAAGCGGTAAACCAGGAGGCGCAGGTCATTCTCGATTACCTGCAGCTGAACGTTGCGCCGACCACGCCTGTCGCCCGCCTGAGCGTCGCCCAGCAGCAGATGGTGGAGATCGCCCGGGCGCTGACCCTCAACGCCCGCTTAATCATTATGGACGAACCTTCCGCCGCGCTGAGCGACAGCGAAGTAGAAAGCCTGCACCGTGTGGTGCGGGAGCTTAAAAACCGCGGGGTGAGCATTATCTATGTGACGCACCGCCTGCATGAAGTTTTCCAGCTCTGCGACCGTTTCACCGTTTTCCAGGATGGCCGTTTCACCGGCACCGGCGCGGTGGCAGAAACGAACGTAGAGCAGCTGATCCGCCTGATGGTCGGGCGCGATGTGGCGTTTAACCGCCGTCCCGCCAGCGAAACCCATCATGAGGATAAACCCATCCGTCTGGCCGTGAAGGGGCTGAGCCGCGAAAAGCCGCCGCTGGATCCGCACGGTATTGCCCTGCATGACATCAGCTTCCATGTCCACGCGGGTGAGGTGCTGGGCATCGCCGGACTGGTGGGTGCGGGACGCACCGAAGTGGCCCGCTGCCTGTTTGGCGCAGACGCGTTTACCTCTGGCAACTTTGAGCTGGACGGCGTGCCGTACCAGCCGCGCGACCCGCTGTATGCCCTCGATCAGGGCGTGGCGCTGGTGCCGGAAGATCGCAAAAAAGAGGGGGCTGTGCTGGGGCTGTCGATTCGCGACAACCTGTCTCTCTCCTGCCTTTCGTCACTGCTGCACTGGCGCTGGTTCGTCAATACCCGCAAAGAGGACGATCTGATTGAGTCCTACCGCCAGGCGCTGCAGATCAAAATGGTCAACAGCGCGCAGGAGGTGCGTAAGCTCTCCGGCGGTAACCAGCAAAAAGTGATCCTCGCGCGCTGCATGGCGCTCAACCCGCGGGTGCTGATCGTCGATGAGCCAACGCGTGGCATCGACGTGGGGACCAAATCAGAAGTGCACCAGGTGCTGTTTGACATGGCGAAAAAGGGCGTGGCGGTGATTGTGATCTCCTCCGATCTGCCTGAAGTGATGGCGGTGTCCGACCGGATCATCACCCTGAGCGAAGGCCGGGTCACCGGCGAGATCCACGGCGATGATGCCAACGAAGAGCGGCTGATGACGATGATGGCCATCAACCACAACGCCCTGAACGCGGCATAACGGAGTTTCTCATGACGCAGATGATTTCTAAAACGCAGGCCCCGGTCAAACGCGCCGGACGCATCGATCCCATCGCCTTCTTCGAGCGCTTTGGGGTGCTGATTTTCATGATCCTGCTGCTGATCTTCTTCCAGTCGCAGAACAGCAATTTTTTCTCTGAACGCAACATTTTCAACATCCTGACCGAAGTCTCCATCTACGGGATCATGGCCGTGGGGATGACCTTCGTTATCCTGACCGCCGGGATTGACCTCTCCGTCGGATCCATTCTGGCGGTGTGCGCCATGACTGCGGCGTACGTGATTAAAGGCGACAACTTTACCACCGTCGACCCGAACGCCTGGGGCGGTATGAGCTGGCTGATAGGGCTGGGGATTTGTCTGGCGATGGGCACGGCGATTGGCTTCCTGCATGGCCTGGGCGTCACCCGACTGCGCCTGCCGCCGTTCATCGTCACCCTCGGGGGAATGACCATCTGGCGCGGCCTGACCCTGGTGATTAACGACGGCGCGCCAATCGCCGGTTTCGATCAGGGCTACCGCTGGTGGGGACGGGGCGAGCTGCTCGGTATCTCCATTCCGATCTGGATCTTCGCCATCGTTGCCGTTGGCGGTTATCTGGCGCTGCACAAAACCCGCTGGGGGCGCTTCGTTTACGCCATCGGTGGCAACCCGGAGGCGGCGCGACTGGCGGGGGTGAACGTGAAGCGCGTGCTGGTCAGCGTCTATGTGCTGATTGGCTGTCTGGCGGGGCTGGCAGGCTTCATCCTGAGCGCGCGTCTGGGGAGCGCCGAGGCGGTGGCCGGTATCTCCTTTGAGCTGCGCGTCATTGCCTCGGTGGTGATTGGCGGCACCTCGCTGATGGGCGGCTACGGGCGTATCGGCGGCACCATTATCGGCTCCATCATCATGGGCATTCTGATTAACGGCCTGGTGCTGATGAACGTCTCGGCTTACTACCAGCAGATTATCACCGGGTTAATTATCGTTCTGGCGGTGGCGTTTGACACCTACGCCAAGAGCCGTCGCGGCGCACTGTGAGGATCACGATGAAAGAGGTTCGTATTGGATTAATTGGCACCGGGTATATCGGCAAGGCGCATGCCATCGCCTATGCCCAGGCCCCGACGGTGTTCAACCTGCGCGGCAAGCTGGTGCGTGAGATGGTGGCCGAGGTGAACCCGACGCTGGCGGCAGAGCGCGCGCAGGCGTTTGGCTTTAACCGGTCAACCGGAGACTGGCGGGCGCTGGTGGCCGACCCGGCCATTGATGTGGTGGATATTTGCTCGCCCAACCATCTGCATAAAGAGATGGCGCTGGAGGCGATCCGCCACGGCAAGCATGTCTACTCGGAAAAACCGCTGGCGCTGAACGCCACCGATGCGCGTGAGATGGTGGAGGCCGCGAAGCGGGCAGGGGTGAAAACCCTGGTGGGGTTCAACTACATGAAAAATCCGACGGCGCAGCTGGCGAAAGAGATTATCGCCCGCGGCGAAATAGGCGAGGTGATCCACTTCTACGGTACCCACAACGAAGACTATATGGCTGACCCGCTTTCGCCCATTCACTGGCACTGCTTCAAAGAGACTGCCGGGTTGGGGGCGCTGGGCGATCTGGCGGCGCATATCGTCAATATGGCGCAGTACCTGGTGGGGGAGATTGAGCAGGTTTGCGGCGACCTGAAGATTGTGGTCCCGGCACGTCCGGCAAAGGCCGGGGCGTCGGAGATGATTGCCGTCGAAAACGAGGATCAGGCCCACGCGATGGTGCGTTTCGCGGGCGGGGCGCAGGGTGTGATTGAAACCTCCCGCGTCGCCTGCGGCCGCAAGATGGGGCTGTCGTATGTGATCACCGGGACGAAAGGCGCCATTAGCTTCACTCAGGAGCGCATGGCCGAGCTGAAGCTCTATCTGCATGACGATCCGGTCAACCGTCAGGGGTTCCGCACGCTGCTGGTCGGCCCGGCACACCCGGACTACGGCGCGTTCTGTATGGGCGCAGGCCACGGTATTGGCTTTAACGATCAAAAAACGGTGGAAGTGCGTGACCTGGTGGATGGCATTGCCGCCGACGCACCGATGTGGCCGGACTATGAAGAGGGCTGGAAGGTCTCGCGCGTGCTGGACGCGATCGCACTCTCACACCAGCAAGGCCGCTGGCTGAACGTGAATGACATTGTCTGAAGAGGTATCAACGTGGAAAAGCAGTTTGATGTGATATGCATGGGCCGCGTGGCGGTAGACCTCTACAGTCAGCAGATTGGTGCGCGGCTGGAGGATGTGTCGAGCTTTGCCAAATATCTCGGCGGCTCGTCCGGCAACGTGGCGTACGGCACGGCGCGCCAGGGGCTGCGTTCGTCGATGCTGGCGCGCGTGGGCGACGAGCATATGGGCCGGTTCCTGCGCGAAGAGCTAAATCAGGTGGGCTGTGATACCAGCCATCTGATCACCGATAAAACACGCCTCACGGCGCTGGTGCTACTCGGCATTAAAGACCGGGACACCTTTCCTCTGATTTTTTATCGCGATAACTGCGCGGATATGGCCATTACGGCCAGCGATGTGGATGAAAGCTACATTGCCTCCGCACGGTGTCTTGCCATCACCGGGACTCACCTTTCTCATCCCCAGACCCGCGAGGCGGTGCTGACGGCGCTGGGTTACGCCCGCCGTCACGGCGTACGCACGGTGCTGGACATTGATTACCGCCCGGTGCTGTGGGGGCTGACCTCCTTAGGCGATGGCGAAACCCGCTTTATCGCGGCCGATCAGGTCACCCGCGAGCTGCAGGAGGTGCTGCACCTCTTCGACGTCATTGTCGGCACCGAGGAGGAGTTCCACATTGCGGGCGGCAGCACCGACACCCTGCAGGCGCTGGCGCAGGTGCGTGCCGTGAGCCAGGCCACGCTGGTCTGCAAACGCGGCGCGCTTGGCTGTTCGGTCTATACCGGTGCCATTCCGGCCCGTCTGGATGACGGCCTGACGGTGACCGGCGTGCGCGTGGAGGTGCTGAACGTCCTCGGCGCGGGGGACGCGTTTATGTCCGGCCTGCTGCGCGGCTACCTGAACGATGAAGGCTGGGAGCAGGCATGTCGCTATGCCAACGCCTGCGGCGCGCTGGTGGTTTCGCGCCACGGCTGCGCCCCGGCAATGCCGAGCAAAATTGAGCTGGATGACTATCTCTCGCGCGCCGCACTCGTCCCACGTCCGGATCTCGACCCGCGTCTGAACCATCTGCACCGGGTCACCACCCGTCGCCGCGAATGGCCGGAGCTGTGCGTAATGGCGTTCGATCACCGCAGCCAGCTTGAAGATATGGCGCTGCAGTGCGGGGCGTCGCTCAAACGTATTCCGGCGCTCAAGCAGCTGATCCTGCAGGCCAGCCGCGAGGCGGCGAGCCGTGCCGGGCTGGCAGGCAAAGCGGGCCTGCTGTGCGACGGTACGTTTGGTCAGGACGCGCTCAACGCCATTACCGGCGAAGGGTGGTGGATCGGGCGGCCCATTGAGCTGCCGGGCTCCCGTCCGCTGGAGATGGAGCACGGCAACATCGGCACCCAGCTTATCAGCTGGCCGCAGGAGCACGTAGTGAAGTGCCTGGTCTTTTTCCACCCGGAAGACGCCCACGGCCTGCGCCTGGAGCAGGAGCAGAAAATTGCTGAGGTCTACCACGCCTGCTGCCAGTCCGGGCATGAGCTGCTGCTGGAGGTGATATTGCCCGCCAGCATGCCGCGCAGCGATGAACTTTATCTGCGCGCCATCTCCCGCTTTTACAACCTGGGTATTTACCCGGACTGGTGGAAATTGCCGCCGCTGACATCCGATGGCTGGACGGCACTGAGCGAGATTATCCAGCGTCGGGATCCGCACTGCCGTGGGGTGGTGATCCTCGGGCTGGATGCGCCTGCCGAGCAGCTGCGTGCCGGGTTTAACGCCGCGGCAGGGCACGAACTGGTGAAAGGATTTGCCGTGGGGCGCACGCTGTTTGGTGAAGCTTCCCGCGCATGGCTGAAACACGATATCGACGATGCGCAGCTGGTGGCGCGCATCCGGGACAATTACCTGCAGCTTATCGCCTGGTGGCGCGAGCGCGGACACGCATAATGGAGACGACAATGAGTGTGCAATTAGGCATTAACCCGCTGACATGGACTAACGACGATCTGCCTTCCCTTGGTGCCGAAACGCCGCTGGAGACCTGTCTGAGCGAGGGGAAAGAGGCCGGTTTTGCCGGTTTCGAACTGGGTAACAAATTCCCGCGTGAAGCGCGCCTGCTTGGCCCCATTTTGCAGCGCCACGATCTGCAGCTGGTCTCTGGCTGGTACTCCGGTCGCCTGCTGGAGCGCAGAGTGGAAGAGGAGATTGCTGCCGTGCAGTCCCACCTGACGCTGCTGCGTGAGCTGGGGGCTAAAGTGCTGGTATTTGCGGAGGTGAGCGGCTGCATTCACGGCGAGCAGCAGACGCCGGTGCATCTGCGCCCGCGCTTTCCGCAGGCACGCTGGAAGGAGTATGGCGAGAAGCTCACGGAATTTGCCCGCTACACCCAGCAGCAGGGCGTGCAAATTGCCTATCACCACCATATGGGGACGGTGATTGAGTCCGCTGACGACGTGGACAACCTGATGACCCATACCGGCGAAGAGGTCGGGTTGCTGCTGGACACCGGTCACCTGACTTTTGCCGGGGCCGATCCGCTGGCGGTGGCGCAGCGCTGGGCGTCGCGCATCAACCACGTTCACTGCAAAGACGTGCGTGCCGACGTGCTGGCGGATGTCAAAAACCGCAAAACCAGCTTCCTCGATGCGGTGCTGAGCGGCGTATTTACCGTGCCGGGCGACGGTTGCGTGGATTATCCGCCGATCATGCAGCTGCTGAAAGCGCAGGATTATCACGGCTGGCTGGTGGTGGAGGCGGAGCAGGATCCGGCGATTGCCCATCCGCTGACCTATGCCCGTCTGGGGTATAACAACCTGAGCCGCCTGGCGCGCGACGCCGGGCTTATCTGAGGAGGTGACATGTCACGTCTGTTATCACGCTGGCAACAGCCGAACGCTGAGGGGCGGACCCAGTCCGTCACGCCGGAACGCGCCGGGTGGGGATATGTTGGCTTTGAGGCCTATGAGCTGCAGGAGGGGCAGCAGCTGACGCTGCCCGCGGTCAGCGAAGAGCGCTGTCTGGTACTGGTGGCCGGGCGCGCCTCCATCAGCACGCCTTCCGCGCAGTTTAACGATATAGGCGAGCGGATGAGCCCGTTCGAGCGCATCAAGCCGTGGGCGGTGTACGTTACCCCGCAGGAGACGGTGCAGGTGAAGGCGCTCACGAAGCTGGAACTGGCGGTTTGCGCCGCTCCGGGTAAAGGTAGCTGGCCGACGCGGCTGATTGCACCGCAGGATATCGACGCTGAAGCGCGCGGCAAAGGCCATAACCAGCGCTATGTGCACAACATTCTGCCGGAAGACAAACCGGCTGACAGCCTGCTGGTGGTGGAGGTCTGGACCAACGAAGGCTGCACCAGCTCATACCCGAGCCATAAGCACGACACGGATAATCCGCCCCAGGAGACGTATCTGGAGGAGACCTATTACCATCGCCTCAACCCGGAGCAGGGTTTCTGCATGCAGCGGGTCTACACTGACGACAGAACGCTGGATGAATGCATGGCGGTCTACAACCGTGACGTGGTGATGGTGCCGAAGGGCTACCACCCGGTGGCAACCATGGCGGGGTATGACAGCTACTACCTCAACGTAATGGCCGGGCCGGTGCGCAAATGGATGTTCACGTGGGAAGAGGACCACGCGTGGATTAACCGGGATTATCCCGCAGAGAGTGGGGGCTGAAGCGGCCTTTCTTGTCGGGTGGCGCTGCGCTTACCCGACCTGCGAAACCGTAGGCTCGCGCAAGCACAGCGCCGCTGGCCGAATTGTCTTCAGTGCATCTGCCTCGCCTGCTCAATCGTGCGCGCAATGGCTTCCGGCTGGCTCACCATCGACACGTGGCTTGCCGCGACCTCGGTGGTGTTCGCATGGATGGCCTTCGCCATCGCGCGTTCAAGCTCAGGATTGATCATCCGGTCGTTCTTGCTTACCACATACCAGCTCGGCTTAGCGTGCCACGCCGCGCGAGTGATCTTTTCACCAAACGCATCGCCCTTTATTGGCCCCTGCGTGGCGGCGATAATCTGTTGTTCACCCGCTTTCACATCCGGTGCGAAGTCCTTACTGACCGACGCAGGCGGCAGGTATAAAAAGCCGTCCGCGGTTTTCGCGATACCCGCGCTCCCCGGTGGCGCCGGGTAGCTATTCGCCAGCTCTGCCGTTGACTGACCGGCGTCCGGCGCGAACGCCGCCACATATACCAGCGCTTTCACCCGCGCATCGTTGCCGGCCTCGCTAATCACGGTGCCGCCCCAGGAGTGACCTACCAGTACCACATCCCCGTGTGCGCGGGCGATGGCGCGCCGGGTGGCCGCTACGTCATCTTTCAGCGATGTGAGCGGCAGCTGAACGGCGATAACCTCGGTGTGGCGTTTCTGTAAACGGGAAATCACCTTATTCCAGCTGCTGCCGTCGGCAAAGGCGCCATGCACCAGCACCACGCTGGTTTCACTCTGCGCAAAGGCGCTGGCCGACATCGCCAGCAGACCCGCCGTCAGTATCGATACTGTTTTCATCTTCAGGCTCCTCAGAAATGGTGGACCGGCGCATGCGGCGGCACGGTGAACTCAAGGGTTTTATGGTCGAGAGGCTTATGTGTCGGGTCGGCCAGGATAATGGTCACCTTGTGTTTTCCGGCGGGCAGTCCCACCAGAATCACCGGCTCACCGCTGGTGTCCGCCCAGTGCCAGGGGGCGTCATCCACCACAACGTGAATATGGCCGATGCGCGGAGTGACTTTCAGTGCGTCGGGTCCAAAGACAGGTTCAATGCGCAGGTTTTCAACACGGTACTGAATAAAGACGGCGCCCTTACTCAGCGGGCCTGCCAGCGGCGGATCGACAATCAGCCTGGCGGGCGGCTGGGGCTGCTCAAGCGGGGCAACGGCAGCCGGACCGTTGACGTCGGCGGCGCTGAGATTATCCAGTGGTGCCCCCCAGGAGCTGACCGATGCCACGGCCAGGGCCGGGAGCAATAAATATCGGCGAATCATCTGTGTCTCCTTATCGGTTCATAGTGATAACGAACACAGAAGACCATTTTTATGTATCAGAGATGTTTGCTGCGGGCGGCTTTTTGTACCGGCTTGTCTGCGGGGCGTTCTCGATACAGTGTGATACATTCTGCGTGCCCGAACGGCGCACAATGGCGATCGCCAGCCCGGCAATTACAAGCGTTAACCCGGTAGAAACCCACATAGCACCCGCGATCCCCAGCGTTTTGTTAAGCCATGCGTATGCAAACGGCGACGCTGCTGCCATCAGTTGTGCGGGGATCAGAAGCAAACCAGTGCGCCGGGCATAGCTTTCAGCGCTGAACAGCGCCAGCGGTAGCGTGGCTTTGACGATTGTCACCAGCCCGTTGATGGCGCCATAGCCCAGCACAAATCCGGCAGCACACCAGGCATACAGGGTACTGCTTAGCCCAAGAAGAAAGCAGAGCGGCATCGCGAGGGCGGTAAAGCGCGTAAGGGAGAGTGGGGTTGAGCGGGCTCCCGCCATGACCTCGATTGCGCGCGCCCCCGTCTGGCCGAGTCCCCACAGCATGCCGAGGGCGATCGGCAGGCCGACGCTGGCGATAAACGCCGGCAGGTGGGTGGATGTGCCGTTAGAGACGAACGTAATGAGGGCGATAAACGTTGCGTAAAGCCAGCCGTTATGCCGTTCACCGGCCGGGATGGGGGCACTTACGCTGCGGGTAATCGCCAGACGCTGTTGGGGGAGGGTTCGAATGCATACCGCGCTCAGCAGTCCAAAAAGAGCGTAAATTTGCAGCGCATGCTGCCAGCTCATCACCTTCAACAGCGTGTCTCCCAGCGGCCAAAAAACAGCAGACGCCAGCCCACCTGCCAGCGTAATGCGTGAGATCGTTTTTCGCGCCTGCTGTCCATACAGGTTTACCAGCGCGGCGAATAGCGCATCGTAGAGCGACAGGCGCATCCCGATACCGGTCACCAGCCAGGCGCTGTACCAGCCGAAAAGGGTTTGGGTGTATGCCATCCCCGCGCAGCTTACGGCGATCAGCAGCGTTCCACTCATCACCACGTTTTGCCCGCCAAAGCGTGCCAGCAGACGGGCGACAAAAGGGGAGACGGCGGCCATCACCAGCATCGCCAGCGTCAGGCCGAGATAGAGCTGGGGCGATGTCCATCCCCTGTCGGCGATAATGGCGAGGGCAAAAGTGCCGGGCATATAAAAAGAGATCCCCCAGTTGATAAGTTGATTACATCCGGCGGTGAGGGCGAGGCGGCGGGGAAGTGCAGGTGTTTCCATGAGTTTTCATTCCGTTATTCAGTTGTCCTGAGCATAACGGGCGCGGTATTGTGCTGGCAGTGCCGTATCTTTATGACCCGTATAAGAGAAACTTTGCATGACGACGCTCAATCTGGGACATCTTGCGACCTTCCGTCTGGTGATCCAGCGCGGCAGTTTTTCGGCTGCAGCGGATCTGCTCGGTATTTCCCAGCCCGCCGTTAGTCTGCAAATACGTCAGCTGGAACAGTTTCTGCAAGCGCGGCTGGTAGAACGAACCGGGCGCGGCATCAAGGCTACACCTGCCGGACAGGCTCTGCTGCTCCACGAAGAGCGTATTCAGCAGGCGGTAGATGAAGCGGTTCGTTCCGTGAGTGAGTTCAGCCACGACGTGAGCGGCACCGTGACGCTTGGCACTGGCGCAACGGCCTGTATCCATCTTTTACCGCCGTTGTTGCAGCAGTTACGCAGCGACTACCCGCTCCTGAAAGTGGGGGTAACCACGGGCAACACCCTCGACATTGTCAGGGCGATAGAAGAAAACCGTCTCGATTTGGGGCTGGTGACCCTGCCGGTCAGTGGTAAAAGTCTGGACGTCATGACGGTGATGGACGAAGAGTTTGTTTTTATTGCCTCGCTTATGCAGCAGGAGCGATTTTCGCGTTTAACCCCTGAGGCGTTGCACCTTCAGCCGCTGATTGCCTTTGAATCCGGCAGTGGCACCCGCGCGCTGATAGATGGCTGGTTTGCGGCATGTGGGTTAGCGATTGCGCCGGTGATGCAGCTTGGCAGCATTGAGGCCATTAAACGGATGGTTCGCGCGGGGTTGGGTTATAGCATTGTACCGCGAATGGCGGTTGAACATGCCGCTGACCGCGAAGGGCTAAGCGTCATGTCGCTTGAACCCGTATTGCAGCGGCAGCTGGCTGTTGTGATGCGTCAGGATAAGATCCTCAGCAAAGGGATCGCGGCCATTATTCGGATAATACAAAACCCACCGGCGGATTAGCGATCGGCAGTATCGACGTTCAGGCTGGTTTGCTGCGACTGGAGTTTGTCCTGATGGTGATACCAGGCACCAATGGAGGAATAAACGAAGCGGCCAAAGAAAAACAGGAAGCTGATTAGCAGTATGATGCGGGTCATTCGAGTGTTAAATCGATGTCGTTTTCGCATACGTGTGGCCTGACTCACTGTGTTTTTCCTGGACATACCCTTTTGGGCGACGCGGATATTAAGGCACAGCGGGAAGGGTGGGTCAATTCTGCGATGTGTAAATAACCGTCAACATATACATTAACCGATGTTATTAAAAATAATAATTGCATTTACGATATTGATAACACGAAGAAAATTAACCGGAAAAAAACAGAAGAAAGGAAATTTTGAATTAAATAGTTTGATTTAAGTCAACGGATTCCGCGCAGTGGTATTTAAAATCCCTCCTCCATACTGCTTGCCCCGTGTGTTAGCGGGCAGCACGTACGTCAGGTCGGATGCCTGTCTTCATTTTCCCTCAGGAGAAAGAGGGGTTAACCGGGCATCTATGAACACTATTGCTTTCCTGAAACAGAATAAAGACCGCTGGTGGGCGTTGCCGCTTATTTTACCGGTGGTGTTGCTCCCCGTGCTGAGCGCGGCCAATACCCTGACGCAACTGGGTGATGGTATTGTGGCTCTTTATTATCTGCCGCTGTTTTTCCTGCTCACGTTAATGCTGTTTTTCGGCGCCGCCGCCATTCCCGGAATGGTGTTATCGCTGTTTCTTCGCTACTACGCGTCAGTTGGGCTGTTTGAAACCATCACCGCGGTTTTCCATTTTATCATTCCTTTAGTGCTGAGCTGGGGCGGTTATCGCGTCTTTGCTCCCAGACGTAATATGACGGCTTACGGGGATGTGCGACTGATGGCGCAGCGCATTTTCTGGCAAGTCTTTTGCCCTGCCACGCTGTTTCTGGTGCTGTTTCAGTTTGCGGTATATCTTGGCGTGTACGAGAGTCGCCAGAGCCTGGCGGGACTCAATCCCCTTAATATTCGCACCCTGGTTAACTATCAGGCGCTGCTGGTGAGTGGGCTGACGGGCGTACCGCTGAGCTACCTGCTGATCCGGCTGATTCGCCATCCGCGTTATTTCCGGGCACTGATTTCTCAGATCCGCGCCCAGATAGACAAAAAGGTGACGGTCACTGAGTTTCTGCTCTGGTTTCTCGTCCTTGGCGGGCTGCTGTTACTGCTGCTGATGCCGATGAATGAAAATAGCTCTATTTTCACCACCAACTACACCCTGTCGCTCCTGATGCCGGTGATGCTCTGGGGGGCAATGCGCTTTGGTTACAGGCTGACGTCGCTTATCTGGACGCCGGTACTGCTGGTGTCTATTCACTATTATTACCGCTATATTCCTGTGAACCAGGGATATGACATTCAACTGGCGATCACCTCTTCCAGCTATCTGGTCTTCTCGTTTGTGGTGATTTATATGTCGATGCTGGCGACTCGCCAGCGCGCCGTGAATAAGCGCGCCAGCAGACTGGCGCTTCTTGACCCGGTCGTACATATGCCCAACCTGCGGGCGTTGTCGCGGGAACTGGCTAAAAAACCGTGGTCAGCGCTCTGTTTACTGCGCATTCCTGAACTGGAGGTGCTGGGGCGAAACTACGGTGTGTTACTGCGTATTTTATACAAGCAGCAGCTGGCGCAATGGATTAACGGTACGCTCCAGCCCAACGAGCGCGTCTATCACCTGACCGGCTGTGACCTGGCCGTACGGCTGAACGCGGAATCACACCAGCAGCGCATTGATACGCTTGACGAGCACATTAAACAGTTCCGCTTTGTCTGGGATGGCATGCCGCTGCAGCCGCAGGTGGGGGTAAGTTACTGCTACGTGCGTTCACCGGTGAATCATCTCTATCTGGTGTTAGGAGAGCTGGGGGAGATTGCCGATCTGTCGCTCTCCACTAACCATCCGGAAAATCTTCAGCAGCGTGGTGCAGTCCATCTGCAGCGCAGCCTGAAGGATAAAGTCGCGATGATGAGCCGCCTGCAAAAGACGCTCGACAACAACGAATTCACCCTGCTGGCGCAGCCCGTTCGCGGCCTGCGTGGCGATCGCTATCATGAAGTGCTGCTGCGGATGCCGGATGCGGACGGCGCGTTACTTACTCCCGATCGGTTCCTGCCCGTCGCTCAGGAGTTTGGCCTGTCGTCGCGGGTCGATTTGTGGGTGCTGGAGCGCACGCTACGCTTCCTGGCCGAACACCGTGACAGGCTGCCCGGCCAGCGCTTTGCCATTAATCTTGCCCCCTCAACCGTCTGTCGCGTGCAGTTCCCGCTGGAGGTGAGTCGACTCCTGACCACCTACGCCGTGGAGCCGTGGCAGTTGATCTTTGAGGTGACCGAGTGCAGCACCTTCGGCAGCGCGGAGCAGGCGATGCAGACCCTGAGGCAGCTACAAAAAATGGGCGTACGCATTGCGATTGATGATTTTGGTACCGGCTATGCGAGCTATGCGCGGCTGAAAAGCGTGGATGCGGACATCCTCAAGATTGACGGCAGCTTTATTCGCAATATCGTCAGCAACAGCCTGGATTACCAGATTGTGGCCTCTATTTGCCATTTAGCGCGAATGAAAAAGATGCTGGTGGTTGCGGAATATGTGGAAACTGAAGAGATACGTAGCGCGGTGCACGCGCTTGGCATCGATTATGTGCAGGGCTATCTGATAGGTCGGCCGGTGGCACTCGAATCACTGCTGGAGGCAGAGGCGTCCGTAGCGGACGCCTGAGCCGTTACGCCGCGACGTCGGCGCTCTCTTCTTCGATTTTGAGCAGCCAGCCGGTGACCGCTTCCCAGTACTGCTGCTCTTTTTCCAGATCCAGCAGAACCAGCGCATTTTGGCTAAACCAGTCGTGCGGGAAGCTCAGCGTCCAGTGATGGTCATCCGTTTTGAGTTTCAGCGTGGGCGGCGTGGTGGTGGCCTGACGCTGGTTATTCAGCAGCACGCCCAGACGCAGCAGCTGGATCAGCGGCAGGAACTGCTTTTTCTTGAACAGCGTGAAGCGCGGCAGATCGTCGAGCTTAATGGCTTTGCGGTGATAGCGCACCAGTGTGGCCATCATGGTTTGCTGCTCCTGGTTGAAGCCCGGCAAATCGCTGTTTTGCAGAATATAGGCGGAATGGCGGTGCATGCCGCTGTGGTTGATGTTCAGCCCCACTTCGTGCAGCATCGCGGCCCATTTCAGCAGGGCGGCAAGCTGCGGATGAGCAAGCTTCGGATTTTGCTCCTGCCACTGATCGTACATCTGTACGGTCGTTTCCAGCACCCGCTTCGCCTGCTCACGGTCGATGTTGTACTGGTTTGCCAGGCTTTGCGCGGTGCGGCTGCGAATATCCTGATGGCGGAAGCGACCTTCCATCTCATACAGTACGCCTTCACGCAGCGCACCGTCAGAGAGACGCAGCTCCTTGATGGCCAGCGCATCAAATACGCCGCACAGGATAGCCAGCCCCGGTACAAACACCGCTTTTCGCTCGTCGGAAAGACCCGGCAGGCTTAAGGCGTCGAAACTTTTATGTTTCAGCACCTCTTCAGTCAGCAACGTCAGGCGCTCGGGGGTGATAAAACCGTCTTTTTCACCCATCGCCAGCAGCACTTCATGGGCCGCTTTGATGGTCCCCGACGCCCCCAGCGCGACGTTCCAGCCCTGGATCCGGTACTGCCAGGCCAGATTTTCCAGCTTTTGAACGGCGGCCATGCGCGCCCGCTGGAAGTTTTCCCGGGAGATCGCGCCGCCCGGGAAATACATCTGCGCAAAACTGACGCAGCCCATACGGCGGCTCTCCACCAGACGCGGTTCAAAGTCTTCGCCAATGACCAGCTCTGTGGAGCCGCCGCCGATATCAATCACCAGCTTGCGGCCTTTTTCCGGCTGCGTGTGCTCAACGCCCATAAAAATCAGACGCGCCTCTTCGTTACCGGAGATGATCTCAATGGGGTAGGGGATCACTTTTTCCGCACGCTTGAGGAATTCAGGGGCATTCAGCGCCTGGCGCAGGGTATGCGTGCCCACAATGCAGACGCTGGAAGGCGAGAAGCCCTGCAGGCGTTCAGCAAACAGCGACAGGCAGTTTAAGCCGCGCTCCATCGCCTCTTCGCTGAGCATGCTGCGTTCATCAAGACCATCTGCCAGGTGTACGCGCTGCTTCAGACGACCGATGATCTGCAGCGCGCCATCCACCTCACGGGCGATGACCATGTGGAAACTGTTAGAACCAAGATCGACCGCGGCGAATTCCTGAGGTCGTGGGGTCTTATCATTTATCGGCATAGGTTAATCGGGTTGCTCGAGTGATTTGATATAGTCGTAAATCGCCAGTTGTGACCGCACTTTGCGGCGGTTGCCGCGCGGTACATAGCGGTTACTGAGTTCTTTGTCGATATAGCGTGCTTTCACCGTGTCGCTGAACAGAATCTCGATAATGTCGAGGATCTGCTGTTTCAGACGCGGATCCAGCAGCGGCGCCGCGACTTCAATTCGGTAGTCAATATTGCGTGTCATCCAGTCCGCAGAAGAGAGATAGACCTGTTTATCTCCCGCATTATCGAAAATATAGACGCGATCGTGCTCAAGGTAGCGGTCAACAATGCTGATGACGCGAATATTGTCGCTGATGCCTTCCAGTTCAGGGATCAGGGAACACATGCCGCGGATCAGCAGATTGACCGGAACGCCAGAGCTGGACGCGGCATACAGTCTGTCCACCAGTCCTTTGTCGACCAGATTGTTGAGCTTCAGCGTGATGCCGGAGGACAACCCTTTCTGGGCGTTGGCGATCTCTTTGTCGATCATATCGTACAGCAGGCGGCGCGAGTTCTGCGGTGACACCAGCAGATAATCGAAGCTCACCGGGCGGTACGGGTTCTCAATAAAGTTGAACACCCGGCGCACCTCGTTGGTGATGCGCGCGTCGGCGGTCAGCAGCGAGTAGTCGGTATAAATTCGTGCGGTTTTCTCGTTAAAGTTCCCGGTACCGATGTGGGCATAGCGCACCACGTCGTCACCCTCTTTACGGGAGATCAGGAACAGCTTGGCGTGAATTTTCAGGCCAGGCGCAGAGAAGATGACGTGCACGCCCGCTTCGGTCAGGCGGCGCGCCCAGTGAATGTTGGCCTCTTCGTCGAAACGTGCCTGCAGCTCAACCACCACGGTCACTTTTTTGCCGTTGTGCGCGGCGTGGATCATCGCGTCGATGATGCGGGAGTCTTTGGCCACGCGGTAGATATTGATTTTGATTGCCAGCACGCTCGGGTCAAAGGAGGCCTGACGCAGCAGCTCCAGCACGTGTTCAAACGTGTGGTACGGATAGTAGAGCAGGACGTCGCGTTCGCGGATGGCGTCGAAACCGTTACGGAACTTATCGAACCACAGGTGGCGCAGGCGCGGCAGCGGTTTGTTCACCAGATTGGCTTTGCCGACGTTCGGGAAGCCAATAAAGTCTTTAAAGTTATGGTAACGACCGCCCGGCACGATGGAGTCATAGCGCGAGATAGTCAGCTTGTCGCGCAGCATTTCCACCATCGCGTCTGGCATATCACGCTGATAGACAAAGCGCACCGGTTCGGCCGTCAGACGCTGCTTGAGGCTGGAGGACATCAGCTCCATCAGGCTGGCTTCCATCTCATGCACCAGGTCATATTCGGCGTCACGGGTCATCTTCATCGAATAGGCGTTCAACGCATCGTAATCGAAGAAGCCTTTGAAGATATCGTCCAGGCAGTAACGCAGGATGTTATCCAGCAGGATCATCGGCTTGCGTCTGCGCGGGGTTTCCGGCGGCAGGTTCACAAAGCGTGGCACCTTGTCGGACGGGATCTCCAGCAGCGCGTAACGGATGGATTCACCGCGAATAATTTCCACCGCCAGGTAGGTGTAGTCATCTTTCAGGAACTGCACCAGATCGGTTTCGCGGTTGATCAGAATAGGGGTGATGTGCTGACGCAGATACTGTTTAAAGTAGTGGCGCAGCCAGTTTTGTTGGTTAACGGAGAGCTGACGTTCGTTAATCAGGAAGATTTGATTGCGTGCCATCTCCAGCAGCAACTCGTTATACAGGCCGTCAAATTCCTGATCGGCTTTCAACACGCGGGACTGAATTTTGCCTAACAGATGGCGCGAGTGAGAGTTTAAGCCCTGCTCTTCGCTGATGATGATCCGCCGTTTCAGTTCGGCAAAGCGAACCTTGTAGAACTCATCAAGGTTGTTGGAATAAATGCCCAAAAAGCGCATGCGCTCGATAAGCGGGTTGCTTTTGTCTGCCGCTTCCTGGAGTACGCGTTCGTTGAATGCTAACCAGCTTAGCTCTTTCTCGATATATAACTTTTCCTGACCCATTACAGCTCACACTCCAGTTCAATCACAGGACGTGGTAAATCCGTCTCGTCCTTATTATGGCGAGCATTTCCACGATATGTCCAACAGTGCCAGAAAAGTATGACAGTTATTTTTTTTGTTGAGGATTTTAGAGGGTTGGAGAAGAGGCGTGTCTGAGACTGAGGTGAGGAAGTCGGGTAAACGCAGCGCCACCCGACATCACACACTACTCTTCGGCCGCATAACCCTGCGGTGGAAGCTGCACGCCGTCCAGCCAGGCGGCACCGTCGCGCATCGCCAGACGCCCGTCGACAAACCAGCTGACCACCAGCGGATAAATGGCATGTTCCTGGCTCTGCACGCGTTCGGTGACATCGTCTTCGGTGTCGCCGTCAAAGACCGGGACTTTCGCCTGCAGGATCACCGGTCCGCCGTCCAGCTCATCGGTCACGAAATGCACCGAAGTCCCGTGCTCCTCATCGCCGTTTTCCAGCACCTGACGATGGGTGTGCAGGCCGGGATATTTTGGCAGAAGCGAAGGGTGGATATTCAGCAGACGCCCGGCGTAGTGCCCGACAAACGCCGGGCTCAGGATGCGCATATAGCCCGCCAGCACCACAACGTCCGGCGCGTAGGCATCAATCTCCTGAACCAGCTCGCGGTCAAAGGCTTCACGGCCGGCGAACTGGCTGGCTTCCAGCGCGTGCGCGGGAATGTTTGCTTCCCGGGCGCGCTCGAGGCCGAACGCGTCGGCCTTGTTGCTGAATACTGCCCGAATGGTGCCATTGATTTTCTTCTGTTTGCAGGCGTCAATGATGGCCTGCAAATTGCTTCCGTTGCCGGAAATGAGCACCACGATGTTTTTCATTCAATGACCACACGCTGTTCGGAATCGGAAGCTTTGATAATACCGATTTTCCACGCGTTTTCACCTTTGTCCGTCAGCAGCTTAACGGCTTTATCCGCTTCGCTCGCGGGCAGGGCGATCACCATACCCACGCCACAGTTAAAGGTGCGGTACATTTCGTGAGAACTCACGTTGCCCGCGGTTTGCAGCCAGTTAAAGACCGCTGGCCACTGCCAGGACGATTCGTCGATTACCGCCTGGGTGTTGTCCGGCAGTACGCGCGGAATGTTTTCCCAGAAGCCGCCACCGGTCAGGTGGGCAATGGCGTGAACGTCAACGCTCTCAATCAGCTCCAGCACGTTTTTCACGTAGATGCGGGTCGGTGCCAGCAGATGGTCAGCCAGAGGTTTACCTTCAAGCTCAGTGGTTTGTGGGTCGCAACCGCTTACTTCGAGGATTTTACGCACCAGCGAGTAGCCGTTAGAGTGCGGGCCGCTGGAGGCCAGCGCAATCAGCACATCACCATCAGCCACTTTACTGCCGTCGATAATTTCTGATTTTTCTACCACACCCACGCAGAAGCCTGCGACGTCATAATCTTCGCCGTGATACATGCCAGGCATTTCCGCGGTTTCACCGCCAACCAGTGCGCAGCCAGACTGCAGACAGCCTTCGGCGATACCGTTGATCACGCTGGCTGCGGTATCCACGTCCAGTTTGCCGGTCGCGTAGTAGTCGAGGAAGAACAGCGGCTCAGCGCCTTGTACCACCAGGTCGTTTACACACATCGCGACCAGATCGATACCGATCGTGTCGTGACGTTTTAAATCCATCGCCAGGCGCAGTTTTGTGCCTACACCGTCAGTACCCGAGACCAGAACAGGTTCACGATATTTTTGCGGCAGCGCGCACAGTGCGCCGAAGCCACCCAGACCACCCATTACTTCCGGGCGGCGGGTTTTTTTCACCACACCTTTGATTCGGTCAACCAGCGCATTACCTGCGTCAATATCAACACCGGCATCTTTGTAGCTGAGAGAAGTTTTGTTGGTCACGGCTCAAGTCCCCACGCGATTGCATAGCTAGTAAGAAAAATCGGCGCAATTCTAACAGTCCAGGCAAACGTTTGCGAGCCTATTCTCGGCGCGAGGATCTTTTTTTCTGTGACACCTCAGGTGGCGCGCAAACTTGACTCCGTTCACGAAAATGAAACCGGTTTCGGCGATCTGCTTGCAAGCGGTTTAGCGAATGAACATCATGAAACTGAAACCGGTTTCAGTTTCATTCAGGAGGGATGAACGTCATGAACATCGCCGCATTTGATATCGGTGGCACCGCGTTAAAAATGGGTATTGTGACAGCGCAGGGCGAGCTGCTGCAGACGGATAAGGCCGCCATTAAGAACAGCGATGGCGACGCTATCCTGTCGCAGATGCTGAACTGGGTGGCGGCGCATCCCGGGCTTGAGGGGATCGCCATCAGCGCGCCGGGGTATGTCAATCCGCATACCGGGTTTATTGCGATGGGCGGGGCCATTCGCCGCTTCGACCAGTTCGCGATGAAAGGCTGGCTGGAGACGCAGACGGGTTTACCGGTCACCGTGGAGAATGACGCCAACTGCGTGCTGCTGGCGGAACGCTGGCAGGGCAAGGCAACAGAGATGGACAACTTTCTGGTGCTAACCATCGGCACCGGGATCGGCGGGGCGATTTTCTGCAACGGCAGGCTGGTTCACGGGGCGCGTTTTCGCGCCGGAGAGTTCGGCTACATGCTCACGGAAAGGGCTGACTCACGGCGCGTGGCCCGCCACTCCATGAATGAAAACTGCACATTACGCACGCTTCGCAAGCGCTATGCCGACTTTCACGGTCTGACGCTTGAGGACGTTACAGGTGAAGCCATTTTTGATGGTTATGACGCAGGCGACGCGGTGTGTCGCCGCCTGGTTGATGATTTTCTTAACGGCATTGCGACAGGGCTCTACAACCTGGCGAATGTGTTCGATCCGCAGACCATTTTGATTGGCGGCGGTATCGCGGAGCGGCCCGGATTTATGGATCTGCTTCGCACTCATCTTGCGTGGTTTGGCATAGCGGACATCGCCGATGTCGTCAGCCACGGCAACCGGGCCGGTCTTGTCGGTGCGGTTTACCACTTCAGACAGCAGTATCCGTCAGCAATCAGCAACATCGAATGAGGGAAAGAGTATGTCAGGATTTAAAGCAGGTTTTCTGTGGGGCGGCGCGGTGGCCGCCCACCAGCTGGAAGGTGGCTGGAAAGAGGGCGGTAAAGGGGTGAGCGTCGCCGATGTCATGACCGCTGGCGCCCACGGTGTACCGCGTGAGATCACCAACGGCGTGCTGCCAGGGAAAAACTACCCTAACCACGAAGCCATCGATTTTTACCATCGCTATAAGGAAGACATCAAACTCTTTGCGGAGATGGGGTTCAAATGCTTCCGTACCTCCATTGCCTGGACGCGTATTTTCCCGAAAGGGGACGAGCTGGAGCCGAACGAAGCGGGCCTTCAATTCTACGATGACCTGTTCGATGAGTGCCTCAAATACGGCATCGAACCGGTTATCACCCTGTCGCATTTTGAGATGCCGTATCATCTGGTCACCGAGTACGGCGGCTGGCGCAACCGTAAGCTGATCGACTTCTTTGTCCGCTTTGCCAAAGCGGTCTTCCAGCGCTATCAGCATAAAGTGAAGTACTGGATGACCTTTAACGAGATCAACAACCAGGCTAACTTCCACGAAGATTTTGCGCCGTTTACCAACTCCGGGCTGAAATATGCGCCGGGTGAAGACCGTGAGCCGGTGATGTTCCAGGCCGCGCACTACGAGCTGGTGGCCAGCGCGCTGGCGGTGAAAGCCGGGCGCGAGATTAATCCTTCCCTGCAGATCGGCTGCATGATTGCCATGTGCCCCATTTATCCGCTGACCTGTGCGCCTGACGACATCATGATGGCGATGAACGCGATGCATCGTCGCTACTGGTTCACCGACGTTCACGTGCGCGGCAAGTATCCGCAGCATCTGCTTAACTACTTTGCGCGTCGTGGTTTCACGCTGGACATTACCGAAGAAGACAAAGCGGCGCTGACGCAGGGCTGCGTGGATTACATCGGCTTTAGCTATTATATGTCCTTCGCCACCAAAGCGACGGCGGACAACCCGGAACTGGATTACGATGAAAGCAAGAGTCTGGTCTCCAACCCGTACGTGCAGAAATCTGACTGGGGGTGGCAGATTGACCCGGTTGGCCTGCGCTACTCCCTGAACTGGTTCTGGGATCACTACCAGCTGCCGCTGTTCATCGTTGAGAACGGCTTCGGCGCGATTGACGTGCAGGAGAGCGACGGCACGGTGAACGACCAGTACCGCATTGATTATCTCTCGGCACACATCCGCGAGATGAAGAAAGCGGTGGTGGAAGATGGCGTGGATCTGATGGGATACACCCCGTGGGGCTGTATCGATCTCGTTTCTGCCGGCACCGGCGAAATGAAAAAACGCTACGGGTTTATCTTTGTTGATAAAGATAATGAAGGGAACGGCACGCTTAACCGCAGCAAGAAAAAGTCATTTGACTGGTATAAGCAGGTGATTGCGAGCAACGGCGATAACCTGTAATTGTCGGGTGGCGCTTACGCTTACCCGACCTACACTACACGTAGGCCCGCGTAAGCGCAGCGCCACCGGGCAGAACCCCGCACTCAAGCCGGAGTCTCGCCTCCGGTTTTTTGTCTCTAAATCACTTTGCTTGATATACGTCAAGCAAGATGGGTATGGCCTAATCCGAAAAAAGCGGTATAATCCCGCGATTTTTTTGCGGATGCCACCTCAGAGGAGAAAGAGAATGAAGATTGTGGAAGTGAAACACCCACTCGTTAAACACAAGTTGGGCCTGATGCGTGAGCATGACATCAGCACGAAGCGTTTTCGCGAACTGGCATCTGAAGTCGGCAGCCTGCTGACCTACGAAGCGACCTCTGACCTCGAAACGGAAAAAGTGACCATCGAGGGCTGGAACGGCCCGGTGCAGGTTGAGCAGATCAAAGGTAAGAAAATTACCGTGGTGCCGATCCTGCGTGCCGGTCTCGGCATGATGGAAGGCGTGCTGGAACACGTACCGAGCGCGCGCATCAGCGTGGTGGGGATCTACCGTAATGAAGAGACCCTGGAGCCGGTTCCGTACTTCCAGAAGCTGGTGTCTAACATCGACGAGCGTATGGCGCTGGTGGTTGACCCGATGCTGGCGACCGGCGGCTCAATGATTGCCACCATCGACCTGCTGAAAAAAGCAGGCTGCAGCAGCATCAAAGTGCTGGTGCTGGTAGCGGCACCGGAAGGGATCGCGGCGCTGGAAAAAGCACACCCGGATGTGGAGCTGTACACCGCGTCTGTCGACCAGGGGCTGAACGAGCACGGGTACATTATCCCGGGGCTGGGTGATGCCGGCGATAAGATCTTTGGTACGAAATAATCGAATAACGATAAATAAGCCGACTTTGAGAGTCGGCTTTTTTTTGAATAAAACACACATAACTAACCATCTCAGAGGAAAACACTATGACGCGCCGTGCTATCGGGGTGAGTGAAAGACCGCCGCTTTTACAGACTATCCCGCTTAGTTTGCAGCACCTGTTCGCTATGTTTGGCGCAACCGTGCTGGTGCCAATCCTGTTTCACATTAACCCGGCTACCGTGCTGTTGTTCAATGGTATCGGGACGCTGCTGTACCTCTTTATCTGTAAAGGCAAAATCCCGGCGTATCTGGGGTCGAGCTTTGCTTTTATCTCGCCGGTCTTGCTACTGCTACCCCTGGGGTATGAAGTGGCGCTGGGCGGCTTTATCATGTGCGGCGTGCTGTTCTGCCTGGTCTCTTTCATTGTGAAGAAGGCCGGTACCGGCTGGCTGGACGTGATGTTCCCACCGGCGGCGATGGGGGCCATCGTTGCCGTCATCGGTCTGGAGCTGGCAGGCGTGGCGGCGAATATGGCTGGTCTGCTGCCTGCTGATGGGCAGTCGCCGGACTCCAAAACCATCATCATCTCACTGGTGACGCTGGGCGTGACGGTATTTGGCTCCGTGCTGTTCCGCGGTTTTATGGCGATTATCCCGATCCTGATCGGCGTGCTGGCGGGTTATGCACTCTCCTTCGTGATGGGCGTTGTCGATACCACCCCAATCGCTCAGGCGCACTGGTTTGCCCTGCCAACCTTCTATACGCCACGCTTTGAATGGTTTGCAATCTTCACTATTCTGCCTGCCGCGCTGGTGGTTATCGCTGAACACGTTGGCCACCTTGTGGTGACGGCGAACATCGTCAAACGTGACCTGATCCGCGACCCGGGTCTGCACCGTTCGATGTTTGCAAACGGCTTCTCGACGATCATCTCCGGTTTCTTTGGCTCAACGCCAAACACCACTTACGGTGAGAATATTGGCGTCATGGCGATCACCCGCGTTTACAGTACCTGGGTTATCGGCGGCGCGGCCATCATCGCAATCCTGCTCTCCTGCGTGGGTAAACTGGCGGCAGCGATCCAGATCATCCCGGTTCCGGTGATGGGCGGCGTGTCTCTGCTGCTGTACGGCGTAATTGGCGCATCCGGTATTCGCGTGCTGATTGAGTCCAAAGTGGACTACAGCAAAGCGCAGAACCTGATCCTGACTTCCGTTATCCTGATCATCGGCGTGAGCGGCGCGAAGGTTCACATCGGCGCGGCCGAGCTGAAAGGCATGGCGCTGGCGACCATCGTTGGTGTGGGCCTGAGCCTGATTTTCAAGCTGATTTCCGTGATCCGTCCGGAAGAGGTGGTACTGGACGCCGACGAAAGCGAAAAAGCGTCACACTGATCGTAAAGCCGGGTGAGGGATCGCCCGGTTCTCTCCTGGCAGGTTCCGTGCTAAACTCCGTTCCGATTTTATGTAAGATCTGGTTGAGGTACTTCTGAACGGACCGGCACAGCTCTCTCTGCCACTCTATCTCCCTGACGACGAAACTTTCGCGAGTTTCTGGCCGGGTGATAACCCCTCTTTACTGGCTGCACTCCAGAATGTGCTGCGCCAGGATCACAGCGGATACATCTATATCTGGTCACGCGAAGGCGCGGGGCGCAGTCACCTGTTGCATGCCGCCTGTGCGGAGCTTTCTGCGCGGGGGGATGCGGTAGGCTATGTACCGCTGGATAAACGTACCTGGTTTGTGCCTGACGTGCTGGAGGGAATGGAACATCTCTCCCTGGTCTGCATCGATAATATCGAATGCGTGGCGGGGGATGAGCCATGGGAAATGGCGATCTTTAACCTCTATAACCGTATCCTGGAATCGGGCAAAACCCGGCTGCTGATCACCGGCGATCGTCCGCCGCGCCAGCTTAATCTGGGGCTGCCGGATCTTGCTTCCCGTCTCGACTGGGGGCAAATTTACAAGCTGCAGCCGCTGTCAGATGAAGACAAACTCCAGGCGTTGCAGTTGCGCGCCAGACTGCGCGGATTTGAACTGCCGGAAGACGTGGGGCGTTTCCTGCTCAAGCGTCTGGATCGGGAGATGCGCACGCTGTTTGACACGCTCGATCAGCTCGATCGCGCCTCCATTACTGCCCAGCGTAAGCTCACCATTCCGTTTGTGAAAGATATTCTGAAGCTTTGAGGTTGTTTGCCCGGTGGCGCAGCCGCCACCCGGCTAGAGATCTCCCATCAAGTGCTCCACCAGCAGCGGAATCGGCCTCCCTGAGGCCACGCTTCTGCCACCCTCACGCCACAGCGCTGTACCGCTAATGTCCAGATGCGCCCACGGGATTGTCGGCGGGCAGAAGTGATGCAGCAGCCACGCTGCCGAGGCGCTGATTGCCGCATTGTTGGGCGGCGTATTGCAGAGATCGGCGATGGCGCTGTCAGTCTGCTTTTTCAGCCGCGCATTCAGCGGCAGGGACCATACTTCATCTCCACTCTGTTTTCCTGCCTGCGTCAGCGCCTGGCGCAGCGGTTCATCCTGGGTCATCAACCCGCTCAGTTCATATCCCAGCGCTTTGACCACCGCACCCGTCAGCGTTGCCATATCGATAATATAGCGCGCCTGCGGATGGCGCTGGCTGGCCCAGGCGATAGCGTCTGCCAGCACCAGCCGGCCTTCTGCATCGGTATTGTTGATTTCAACCGTGGTGCCGTTGCAGGCTCTGGCTACCGTGCCAGGCTGCATGGCGTCCGGGCCGATGGCGTTTTCTGCCAGCGCCAGCACGCCCATGAGGCGCACGGGGAGCGCCAGCTCTGCAACGGTCAGCATCAGCCCCAGCACATTCGCCGCGCCGCACATGTCATATTTCATGGTGTACATGCCCGCGCCGTCTTTGAGCCACAGGCCGCCGGTATCGAAGGTAATGCCTTTACCTACATAGCAGCGCACCGGGCCGTCAGAAACACCGTCATAGTGAATAGCCAGCAGTCGTGGCGGGCAGGAGGCGCCTTTGCCAACGGCGTGAAGCAGCCCCAGACCCTGTTCAACGATCTGCTTGTCATCCAGCACGTCACAGCGCAGGGCAGGGAAAGCCGCGCACAGCGTCTGCGCCTCCTGCACCATAAACTGCGGCGTGCAGCGGTCGGAGGGGATATCGGCCAGACGGCGTGCGGCGACCATTCCACGGCTAATGGCGAGCTGCTGGCGGAAGATAACGTCCAGCCGCGCCTGCTGTTCTGGCAGGCAGAGGGCGGTAACGTGCTCAACGCGCAAAGTGACATCGTCCGCTTTCTTCAGCAGCAGATCGCTAAGCCTGTGCGACTGATTAAAAAGAAAACGCAGGAGCTGTTGCAGCACAACGTCGTCAATGTGGGTGACATCCAGCACTACGTCGGTGCTGACGGGCGTCGCCAGCAGCGGGCGGAGGGCGGTGAGTAATCCTTCAGTCAGCCCGTCATGCCAGAGTGCATCCGGCACCAGGGTGATGCGTGCAAAGGGCGCACAGCCAAATCGGGTGTCGGCAACGGCGTCCTGTCCGCGCATTTCCGCAATCAGCGGAGTGTCCGGCAGCAGCGGGCACGCGCTGCGGGCGATGAGATGGCTGTGTGGAGTTGCCTCTGAAAGGTCCGTTATTAGCTGATACGTCATCATTATTACTCCTCAATCGGGGCGCGGATCCGTGCGGCATAGGCCTGCATCCATTCATCATCCACCGCCTGATAGTGCGTTTTTTCCCGCAGGCGTTCGGCGCGAAACACGGTCAGCGGCTGGCGCGCGGTCGCCACCACAAACGAGAATGTTTTGATGTTGGTGGCGGCGCCAAATTCACCTTTGTTATTCATGCATACCACGGAGAGATCGCCCGCGCGGCCAAAACGCGACATCAGCTTGTCTTCCAGCTCGAACACCACGGAATCTGCCGCCTGCTGCGGAGACATCCCCTGCGCCATGCGGCGAACAATTTCGTAGCTGGTGCAGCCTTTCATCAGATCTTCGCCCACGCCCGTGGCGGTGGCGGCGCCAGTTTCACTGTCGCAGTAGAAGCCGGAGCCGATGATCGGTGAATCGCCAAGGCGGCCGCGCTTTTTCATAAACAGGCCGCTGGTGGAGGTGGCCACGCTCATGGATCCCTGTTTGTCGAGACCGATAATCCCGACGGTGTCATGACCATCGTAGGGGCTTAAGCCTTTATCCAGCGTCTCCCGGCAGCGCTTGCGGTAGTGCTGCATGGCCCGGTCGGTGAGCATCGTTTTGTCGGCAAAACCCTGGCTCAATGCCCACTCCCGCGCGCCCTGGCCGACCAGCAGGCTGTTATAGCGCTGGCGGCTTAACGCCTGCGCCACGCGCACCGGGTTGGCGATATCCACCAGATTTCCCACGGCGCCAAAGGCCAGCGTGTCGCCATCCATGTAGGCGGCGTCCAGTTCCACCTCGCCATTTTCGGTTGGTAGCCCGCCGTAGCCGACCGATTTATAGAACGGAAAGTCCTCGACGGCGGCAACGGCATCCACGACCGCGGCAGCCACCGGTTTCCCTGCTGCCAGCGCAGAGGCCGACTCGGTGACGCCTTCAAGCGCCATTCGCCAGGTGGCGATAATTCCCCACATGCTTTACTCCTGTTTTGCAAGGGTGGTGTCGGTTTGCGTCACGGTGGCAATCTCCGCGGCGCGGTACTGTTTATCCACGATACGCATGAATGGCAGATACAGCATGGCGCCAATCAGCAGGTTGATAAGCTGCATGATGCTGCCGCTGAGATGCCCGGTGACGATAAAACCGCTGATAACAGGCGGCAGCGTCCAGGGGATAAACACCCCGGTGGTGACGGCGACCGCACCAATTTTCATTGCCACGTACTGCACGGTGACCAGCACCAGCGGCACCAGATTGAACGGAATGAGCATGATCGGGTTCATGATCACCGGCAGGCCGAACAGAATCGGCTCGTTGATGTTAAACACCGAGGCTCCCGCGCCCAGGCGTGCCACTTCGCGCATGTTTTTACTGCGGGCGAAAATCAGCATCGCAATCACCAGCGACAGCGTGGCCCCTGCGCCGCCCATCCAGATCATGTCAAAAAACTGTTCGGTAATAATGTGCGGCGGCGTGGCGCCGGCCTGAATGGCGGCGATGTTATCGGTCTGGTTCTCCATCCACAGCGGGCGAATAATGCCGTTGATCATCGAACCGGAGTTAATGCCCACAGACCACAGAATGGTGATGCTGAATACGGTCATCAGCGCGCCAAAATAGGAGGTACCGTAGTGGCGAACCGGGGTTGCCACCACCTCGTAAATAAACTGGTGGATGGTGTTGTAATGGGTGTTTTCAAATCCAATGCGGATAACCA
Organism: Enterobacter sp. WCHEn045836; assembly: GCF_003965585.1. Classification (NCBI taxonomy): domain Bacteria; kingdom Pseudomonadati; phylum Pseudomonadota; class Gammaproteobacteria; order Enterobacterales; family Enterobacteriaceae; genus Enterobacter; species Enterobacter sp. WCHEn045836. The sequence goes on along the minus strand of NZ_RXPT01000001.1, from coordinate 398,617 downwards.
GCACCAGGATCATCACCAGCAGGGCAGGGATCAGCGCCGCGAACGACTCCTGCACCGCAGGCGGTACGCCATCCGGCATTCTGATAACCAGTTTTTTGCGCTTCAGCCAGCAGAACAGCTCCGTCCACAGCAGAGAACCAATCATCGCCACAAACAGACCCTTACTGCCAATCCACTCTACCGGCATGACGGTGATGCCGCCATTTTCTGCCACTTTGATAAAAGGAGTCAGGATCAGAAAGGCGACCAGTGCCAGAATGCCGCAGGAGATACGGTCTTCGCCATAGTGTTCAGCCAGGCGGTAGGCGACCAGGAAGCTGATAAACAACGACATGGTCGAGAACACCGCGTTGAACGGGATTTCGATAATCGCACTCCAGCTTTCCCCAAACGCCTGAGACATAAACTGCTGATAGGTTTGATTGGGGAAGGAGGAGATCACCAGCAGGATGGAGCCAACGATGATAAACGGCATGAATGAAACGTAGGCACCGCGAATGGCACCAAGATGACGCTGCTGGGCCGTTTTGGCCGCCAGCGGCATCAGTTTTGCTTCAAGAAATCCCAGAACATTGTTCATTGTGAACTCCGTACAAGATTGAGAGGTGTTGTTTGTGTTATCTGTGGGGATTATCAGTGAAGCGTGGCGAGCGAAAGGTGAAATCGGTCACAAAGCAATCGCTGGTGTATTATAAATCTCATAAGATTAGTTCTGGAGTTTGTTGCGATGGAAATCAAACTGCACGCCAATGCGACCACGACGCCGCGCATCCGCCGCTATCTTCAACAGTCGGATAAGAGCGACAGAGAGCTGGCCGTCGAGCTGGGCATTTCAGTCACTACCGTCAGACGCTGGCGTAATCGAGACCAGGTGTCGGATAACCATACGACGCCGAAAGTGATACACAAAGCGATGAGACAAGAGCAGATTGCGCTGGTGAATGCCCTGCGTGATATCCTGGGGGCACCGCTGGATGAACTGCTGTTGATGGTCAACGACGTACTCGGAATCGCCGTATCCCGCGCTACCCTGAACCGCTATCTCAAACCGGCCGCAGCTAAGCAAAAAGGGGCACCCTTGCAGGGGAAAAAGGCGCTTAAAGCGGGTATTACGCCCCATACGCTGGAACTGCACCATTTGCCGTTGTCGCTGCACATGGACGACGGCGGGGAGCAGCATCTGCTGTGGGCGCGAGAGCCGGTGAGCGGCTGGTGCTATGCCCGGCTTTACGCCGGGCTGTCGACTCAACGACTGAATACCTGGACGCAGGAGGTGCTGGCGGCATGTCCGGCTGCTATACAATCTATTGAGACTTTTGGTTTTGAGGCGACGCTGGCTGTTAACGACATTACGGTGAAGGCACATCAACGTACCTGCAGTGCACTTCAGGTGATGGTGCCCTTACGCGATATTATTCCGCGAGTGAATGTTGAACCGCCGGGTGTATTATTGATGACCTTGTGCGAGTTTTACAACCGGGGTAAAGCGCAGAAAAAGCTGGGGGAAAGTACGCCGCAGGCCTTTCTGGAAGGGCTGCGGCGCGAGGTTTAAAGAATGTCGAGCACCTCTTCCGGTGGGCGTCCAATGCGCGCCTTGCCGTTTGCCACCACAATCGGGCGTTCAATCAGCTTCGGATTATCAACCATCGCCTGCACGAGCTCAGCTTCAGTGAGACGCGTGTCGTCCAGGTTAAGTGACTTATAGAGATCCTCTTTCTGGCGCATCAACTCCCGTGCACTTCTCATGCCCAGCATATGCAGGAGCTGGCGGATCGTCTGCGCGTCAGGCGGTGTCTCCAGATACAGCACCACCTCCGGCTCTACGCCGTTGGATTTCAGCAGGCTGAGGGTGTCGCGGCTCTTGGAGCAGCGAGGGTTATGGTAGATTTTTACCGCGTCAGTCATCTTTTCTTCCTTTTTTACATCTTTTCGTACGGCTTGAAGCGCTGCTGTAGTGCGCGCAGCTGATCGATACGCGCATCGTAACGGGCCTGTTGCAGGCTGCCTAGTTTGACCTGCGAACTGGCGCTGCTGAGCATCGAAATGGCCTGATCCAGACGCCCTACCAGGGCAAAACCTTCGGCGCGTGCCGCCAGCTCCTGATCGCGGTTGCCCAGCTGGGCTTCTGCCTGTGCGAGCAGATCCCAGCCGTTTTGATCGTCTTTATTGTCGAAGGTGTAGCGGTTCAGAATGGTGGCCGCTTCACCCGGCTGGCCGCCCTGCAGATAAGCGTTTGCCAGGTTAAGCTGCAGCACCGGGTTGGTCCGCACCTCTTTGGCACCTTTCAGGCGGTTAATCGCATCGGCAGGTCTCTTCTGCCCCAGATCGATATCGGTCGACAGATCGAGATACCACGGGTTATTCGGGTCGGCGGCCAGCAGCGGTTGCAGGGCTTTGCGCGCCTCGTCGTATTTGCTGGCTTCCATCGCCTGCAGCGCACGGCCGTATTGCGCCGCGTTCTTCTCGCGCACGTTGCCTTTTGCCAGGGCATCCAGCAGGTCGCTGGTGAGCTGGTTACGCCCGGAATTGTACATGCCCAGCGTTCTCACTTTCGCCATGTAGAAATCCTGTGAGGATTGCACCACCACCGGACGCATCTGATTGGCACGGTTACGCGCATCCGACAGGCGGCTTTCCGGTAACGGGTGTGTGAGCAGGATTTCGGGTGGACGTGACGAGTAGCGTGCCTGATCGAGCAGTTTTTCCAGGAAGCTTGGCATGGCCTGCGGGTCAAAGCCCGAGCGCTGCAGTACCTGGATGCCAATGCGGTCCGCTTCCTGTTCGTTTTGCTGGGTAAAACTGATCATCCCCTGGCGCGTGCCTGCCAGCGTGCCGGTTAATGCAGCCATCCCGGCCTGCGGGCTGGCCATCGCCAGCAGAATAGAGCCCAGCGCCCCCACCCAGGTCAGGGGCGCGTTGCGTTTCTGGTCTTCCATCGCACGGGCCAGATGGCGCTGGGTCACGTGGGAAATTTCGTGCGCCATCACTGACGCCAGCTGGCTTTCGTTATCGGAGTAACGGAATAACGCCGAATGCAGCACCACGTTACCGCCAAAGAAGGCGAAGGCGTTGATTTCGTCGTTATTGATTAAATAGAAGTGGAAGGGGGTTTTTACCGAGTTGGCGTGCGAGACCAGGCGCATCCCCAGACCATTAATGTACTGCACCAGCAATGGGTCATTGATCAGCGGAGCACTGCCGCGCAGCTGGCGAACGTAGTAATCACCCATCTGCATCTCCTGACCAATGGAGAGCGTGCTTCCTGCTGTGGTGCCCATGTCCGGCAATGAATCGGACGAGTCAGCGAAAGCTGGCAACACCTGACCGACCGTTACGGCGGCAATCAGTGTCGCGACCACTGTTTTTTTCAACTGCCTGAACATAACCACTGTCCTGTATTTTGGATGTGCTAATTTGACCGATGAACCCGCATATCGTTCATCTCCACTGCCCTGCGAGTGTAGCCGTGTTACGGCATGAAGAAAATCCCATTCATCAGGCTTTTGCGGATTGTGACAGGGATACAAAAAGCGAAAGTCTTTTTTGTGACAGTTAGATACAATTCACCTTCTGACTCCCGTCATTCGATTCAGGGAAGGGTTGTATGCTCGAAATGTTAATGCAGTGGTATCGGCGCCGGTTTAGCGACCCGGAAGCCATTGCTTTGCTGGTTATTCTGGTTGCCGGGTTCGGTATTCTGTTCTTTTTCAGCGGCCTTCTGGCGCCACTGCTGGTGGCGATTGTGCTGGCCTATCTGCTGGAGTGGCCAACCGCGCGGCTGGAGAATATCGGCTGCTCCCGACGCTGGGCGACCAGCATCGTGCTGGTGCTGTTTGTTGGCATTCTGCTGTTGATGGCGTTTGTGGTCATGCCCGTCGCCTGGCAGCAGGGGATCAACCTGATCCGCGATATGCCCGGCATGTTAAATAAGCTTTCTGATTTTGCCGCCACGCTGCCGCGTCGTTATCCGGCGCTGATGGACGCGGGGATCATCGATGCGATGGCCGAAAACATGCGCGCCCGCATCATGACCATGGGCGATTCGGTGGTGAAATACTCCCTGGCGTCGCTGGTTGGGCTCCTTACGCTCGCCGTCTACCTGGTGCTGGTACCGTTGATGGTGTTCTTCCTGGTGAAGGACAAAGACCAGATGCTCAACGCCGTGCGGCGTATTCTGCCGCGTAATCGTGGGCTGGCCGGGCAGGTGTGGGAAGAGATGAACCAGCAGATCACCAACTACATTCGCGGCAAGGTGCTGGAGATGATTGTGGTTGGGGTCGCGACGTGGATTGGCTTCCTGATCTTCGGGCTGAATTATTCACTGCTGCTGGCGGTGCTGGTGGGGTTATCGGTCCTTATTCCGTATATTGGCGCGTTTGTGGTCACCATCCCGGTGGTGGGCGTCGCGCTGTTCCAGTTTGGCCTGGGCACCGAGTTCTGGAGCTGCTTCGCCGTGTACCTGATTATTCAGGCGCTGGATGGCAACCTGCTGGTGCCGGTGCTGTTCTCAGAAGCGGTAAATCTGCATCCGCTGGTCATTATTCTATCGGTGGTGATTTTCGGCGGGCTGTGGGGATTCTGGGGCGTGTTCTTTGCCATTCCGCTGGCGACGCTGATTAAAGCTGTCGTCCACGCGTGGCCGGATGTGCCGGCGGTGGAAGAGAGGTAGTTTTTGTGCGGCCTGATGCTCTCACCCCGGCCCTCTCCCACGGGGAGAGGGGGAAACACTAAAAACGGCAACCAGGTTGCCGTTTTGCATTTATCTTGTAGGTCGGGTAAGGCGAAGCCGCCACCCGACACTCACTTTCAGGCACTTTGTTTCAGCCAGTTCAACACCACGTCGTGGTGGTTGCTGGTTTTGAAGTCGTCAAAGACATGTTCCACTTTACCGTCAGCGTCAATCAGGAAACTGATGCGGTGAATGCCGTCATAGGTTTTGCCCATAAACGTCTTCTCGCCCCAGACGCCGAACTGCTCACAGACCTGATGATCTTCGTCGGAAAGCAGCGTGAAGTTCAGCAGCTCTTTTTCAGCAAATCGTGACAGCTTTTCTGGCTTATCGGTGCTGATACCCAGCACTTCTACGCCGGCTTTTTTCAACTCGTCCATGTTGTCGCGTAAGCCGCAGGCCTGTACGGTGCAGCCCGGGGTCATGGCTTTCGGGTAGAAATAGACCAGAACACGCTGTCCCTGGAAGTCGGTCAAATTTACTTGCTCACCATCCTGATCCGGTAAGCTAAATTTCGGTGCGATGTCACCGGCTTTCAGTGGGTTCATTACTCAACTCCATCCTGTTCATGCTGCGAATAATTTACGACGCTTATACTGCCTTGCGCGTGTAATTCTGTACAGAGGGCTTTGAACGCTTGCTCGATATTTGACGCATCCTGTGATGCAGGACTGTGGGCGGTGATTTGAATAAAGAGGGTAGGAACGGCACTCTCATCAGCCGGTTGTGTGCGGGAAACCAGCTCGGCAATGTTCATCTGATGGCTGTCAAACAGCGCGGTAAAACGCTCGATCAGATGAGGGGAATCAGGAACTTCAACCTGTACCCAGACGGTGGCAGGCATGGCCGGACGCGGACGCGCGTTGGTGCGTTTCATCACGATCAGTAAATCCAGCTCCGCGCCTTTCAGCGGCAGGGTGGATTCGATAAGCGTGATGGCGTTCCATGTCCCGGACAGCAGCATAATAAACGTGAACTCTTCGCCCAGCATCGCCAGACGGCTGTCCTCGATATTACAGCCGCAGCTGCTCACGTGGCGGGTAATGGTGTTCACGATACCCGGCCTGTCAGCACCCAGCGCAGTGATAACCAGGTAATGTTGTGATGAGGTTGTCAAACCTGTTCTTCCTTTGCTTGGTTAAGTCTTCCTAAGGAAAGCATAAAAAAAACATGCATACAACCGCCTGAGGGCCTCAGGTCGCTTGCTTTTATTACAGTTCCAAACGTACCATTGAGGCTCTTGTTCGCACAGAGGATGGCTCATGTTCACGGGAAGTATTGTCGCGCTTGTAACACCGATGGATGAAAAAGGTAATGTCTGCCGGTCAAGCATGAAGAAGCTGATTGATTACCATGTCGCCAATGGAACCTCGGCGATCGTTTCGGTAGGGACTACCGGTGAATCTGCAACGCTGAGCCACGAAGAGCACGGCGATGTGGTGATGTTGACCCTCGAACTGGCTGACGGACGTATTCCGGTCATCGCGGGAACAGGCGCGAATGCAACCGCGGAAGCGATCAGCCTGACCCAACGTTTTAACGACAGCGGCGTTGTTGGCTGTCTGACGGTCACCCCTTATTATAACCGTCCTACTCAGGAAGGTTTGTTCCAGCATTTCAAAGCCATCGCTGAACATACTGACTTGCCACAAATTCTGTATAATGTGCCGTCCCGTACTGGCTGCGATATGCTGCCGGAAACCGTTGGTCGTCTCTCGAAAGTAAAAAATATTATCGGTATTAAAGAGGCGACAGGGAACTTAAGCCGCGTTCATCAGATCAAAGAGCTGGTTTCAGACGACTTTATCCTGTTGAGCGGTGACGATGCGACCGCGCTGGACTTTATGCAGCTCGGTGGTCATGGCGTGATCTCCGTAACGTCGAACGTTGCGGCCCGCGATATGGCGGAAATGTGCAAGCTGGCGGCGGCAGGTCACTTTGATGAAGCCCGTCTCATTAATAAACGTCTGATGCCGTTGCACAATAAATTATTTGTCGAACCCAATCCGATCCCGGTGAAATGGGCATGTAAGGAGTTGGGACTTGTAGCAACCGATACGCTGCGTCTGCCAATGACACCGATTACCGACCACGGTCGTGAAATCGTCACTGCAGCGCTCAAGCATGCCGGTTTGCTGTAAAGTTTAGGGAGATTTGATGGCTTATTCAGTACAGAAGTCGCGCCTGGCGAAGGTTGCGAGTGTTTCGCTTGTTATGCTGCTCGCTGCCTGTAGTTCAGACTCGCGCTACAAGCGCCAGGTGAGCGGTGATGAATCCTATCTGGATGCGACCCCGCTTGCTGAACTTCATGCACCGGCTGGCATGATCCTGCCGATTCAGAACGGCGATTATAATATCCCCGTGACCAACGGCAGCGGCCCGGTGGGCAAAGCGCTTGATATTCGTCCGCCAGCACAGCCTCTGGCGCTGGTGAGCGGGGCGCGCACCCAGTTTACCGGTGATACCGCGTCTCTGATGGTGGAAAGCGCACGTGGCAGCACGCTGTGGCCACAGGTGGTGAGCGTTATTCAGTCGAAGAACTACACGATTGATAAACGCGATGACGCCAGCCAGACGTTAACCACCGACTGGATCGAGTGGAACCGTCTGGATGAAGACCAGCAGTACCGTGGTCGTTATCAAGTCTCCGTTAAACCGCAGGGCTATCAGCAGGCGGTTACCGTTAAGCTGTTGAACCTGGAGCAGGCGGGTAAACCGGTTGCGGATGCCGCCGCCATGCAGCGTTACAGCACTGAAATGCTGAACGTGATTGCTGCGGGCCTGGATAAAAACGCTACCGACGCCGCTAACGCCTCACAGAGCCGTAACGGTGTGACGTTTGATGTCCAGAGCGGCGCGGATGATACCGGCCTGCCGATGCTGGTTGTTCGTGCACCGTTTAACCAGACCTGGCAGCGTCTGCCAGCGACGCTGGAAAAAGTGGGCATGAAAGTGACCGACAGCACGCGTTCAACCGGTAGCATGACGGCAACCTATAAGCCGCTGTCCGACAGCGCATGGCAGGAGCTGGGCGCACGCGATCCACAGCTTGCTTCCGGCGACTACAAGATTCAGGTAGGCGACCTCGATAACCGCAGTAGCCTGCAGTTTATCGATCCGAAAGGTCACACGCTGACCCAGTCGCAGAACGATGCGCTGGTCGCGGTCTTCCAGGCTGCATTCAGCAAATAAATACGAGGGCTGGTAAATCCAGCCCTTTTTATTTTCGTGCTACGCAAACGTGTGCGTGGCATAATATCCCCAGTTTTGAACACAAATCATCACACCAGGAGTAATCAAGATGCAGAAGCAAGCTGAGTTGTATCGTGGCAAAGCGAAGACCGTATACAGCACGGAAAACCCGGATCTGTTGGTGCTCGAGTTCCGCAATGATACGTCAGCAGGGGATGGCGCACGCATTGAGCAGTTCGATCGTAAAGGCATGGTGAACAACAAGTTCAACCACTTCATTATGACCAAACTGGCCGAAGCGGGTATCCCGACTCAGATGGAAGCGTTGCTGTCCGATACGGAATGTCTGGTGAAAAAACTGGATATGGTTCCGGTTGAGTGCGTCATTCGTAACCGTGCCGCGGGCTCCCTGGTGAAGCGTCTGGGCATTGAGGAAGGTATCGAGCTGAATCCACCGCTGTTCGATCTGTTCCTGAAAAACGACGCCATGCACGATCCGATGGTCAATGACTCCTACTGCGAAACCTTCGGCTGGGTGAATAAAGAGAACCTGGCGCGCATGAAAGAGCTGACCTACAAAGCCAACGATGTGCTGAAAAAACTGTTTGATGATGCTGGCCTGATCCTCGTCGACTTCAAGCTGGAGTTTGGTCTGTTCAAAGGCGAAGTGGTACTGGGCGACGAGTTCTCACCGGACGGCAGCCGTCTGTGGGACAAAGAAACGCTGGATAAAATGGATAAAGACCGTTTCCGTCAGAGCCTGGGTGGCCTGATTGAAGCGTACGAAGCCGTTGCTCACCGTTTAGGCGTTAAGCTCGACTAACTCCCTCATCGCCAAAGGATGTTCATATCCTTTGGCGTCTTACCTTTGTTTCCTATGGTAATCTTGCCGTTAACCGCCTACGATCATAGCTATTATTAATGGAATAGTTCGAGGTAGTTATGCGCTGGCAAGGGCGTCGTGAAAGTGACAATGTAGAAGACAGACGTGGTGATAGCGGTGGCGGCCCTTCCATGGGTGGCCCCGGCTTCCGTTTACCCAGCGGAAAAGGCGGAATCATTCTGCTGATTGTGGTGCTGGTTGCGGGTTATTACGGAGTCGATCTCACCGGGTTAATGACCGGTCAGCCGCTGCAGCAACAGCAGCAATCTCAGCGCTCCATCAACCCAAATGAAGATGAAGCGGCCAAATTTACCTCCGTTATTCTCGCGACCACTGAAGACACGTGGAGCCAGCAGTTTGAGAAAATGGGGCGCAGCTACCAGCCGCCGAAGCTGGTGATGTACCGTGGTGCGACCCGCACCGGCTGCGGCACCGGACAGTCGGTGATGGGGCCGTTCTACTGCCCGGCAGACAGCACCGTCTATATCGATCTCTCTTTTTATGATGACATGAAACGCAAACTCGGTGCCGACGGTGATTTTGCTCAGGGCTACGTGATTGCGCATGAAGTGGGGCATCACGTGCAAAAATTGCTGGGCATTGAACCTAAGGTTCGCCAGCTTCAGCAAAACGCCTCGCAGGCGGAGGTCAATCGCCTTTCCGTGCGCATGGAGCTGCAGGCGGACTGCTTCGCGGGCGTCTGGGGTAACAGCATGCAGAAGCAGGGCGTGCTGGAGTCAGGCGACCTGGAAGAGGCGTTAAATGCCGCTGAGGCCATCGGTGACGACCGTCTCCAGCAGCAGAGTCAGGGCCGTGTGGTGCCGGACAGCTTCACTCATGGGACGTCAGAACAACGTTACACCTGGTTTAAACGCGGTTTTGACAGCGGTGACCCGGCGCAGTGCAACACCTTCGGTAAAGCCATGTAATGGTGGCGTTTGACCAACTGATTAGCCAGCTTGAGCGCACCGGCCAGCGTCGGCTGGTGGTGCTCAGCGGTGATGCGCAGTGGTCCCTGGCGCAGGCTGGGGCGCTGCGTGATACGCTTTCCGGGGATTGGGTGTGGCTGGATGAAAACCCTTCCCGGGAGACAGGCGGGCTGCTGGGGCGCGAGTTCCGGCACGCTGTTTTTGATGCCCGCGACGGGTTTGATGTCTCAGCCTTTGCCGCCCTGAGCGGAACGCTGCGTGCCGGGAGCCTGCTGGTGCTGTTGGCTCCCCCGCTTGCGGTGTGGGCAGACACGCCCGACCGCGATTCCCTGCGCTGGAGCGACAGCGCAGAACCCATTCCCACGCCGAATTTCATTCGTCACTTTTGCCAGACGATTACCCGCGATCCCGATGCAATTGTCTGGCAGCAAAACCAGCCGTTAACCCTTCCTCCGTTTCCTGATGCCCCTGACTGGCAACCCGCTAACGGCGCGCCCCAGCGCGAGCAGGAGGAGATCCTGCAGGCACTTCGTGCAATGCCGAAAGGCGTTGCGGCTGTTACCGCCCCGCGCGGGCGGGGAAAGTCGGCGCTTGCCGGCATGCTGCTGAACAGCATTGAGGGCAGAGCAGTTGTCACCGCACCGGCAAAGGGGGCAACGGAGGTCATCGCACGGTTTGCGGGTGAACATTTTCACTTTATGGCACCGGATGCGCTGCTGGCCTCCTCACACCATGCCGACTGGCTGATTGTCGATGAGGCGGCGGCCATACCCGGCCCTGTGCTGGAGAAGCTGGTTGCGCGCTTTCCACGGGCACTGTTAACCACGACGGTACAAGGGTATGAAGGAACCGGAAGAGGGTTTTTGCTTAAATTCTGCGCGCAGTTCAGCGCCCTGCAGCGTTATACCTTATCCACCCCCGTTCGCTGGGCTGTGGGATGTCCGCTTGAGCGGGTAGTCGCCAGCGCACTGCTGTTTGACGACACGCTCATCGACCAGCAGCCGAAAGGAGAGGTGCAACTGACCTCTCTGGCCCCCGATGCATGGGAGCACACGCCTGCACTCGCCGCGAGTGTCTACGAGCTGCTTTGTGCGGCCCATTACCGTACCTCGCCGCTGGATCTGCGCCGTATGATGGACGCCCCCGGTCAGCACGTTGCCGTCGCGCAAACGGATCCGGTCATCGCGGGCGCGTTGTGGCTGGTAGACGAAGGCGGGTTAAGCCCGGCGCTAAGTCGCGCAGTATGGGCGGGTTTTCGCCGTCCGCGCGGTAACCTTGTCGCGCAGTCTCTGGCCGCGCATGGCGGCACGCCTCTGGCAGCAACGCTGAAAGGTCGACGGGTCACGCGCATCGCTGTTCACCCTCACCGGCAACGGGAAGGGATCGGCCGGGCGCTTATCCGCGAGGCCTGCGGGGAGGATTATCTCTCGGTAAGTTTTGGCTTTACCGACGCGCTGTGGCATTTCTGGCAGCGGTGCGGCTTTGTGCTGGTACGGATGGGCAGCCACCGCGAAGCCAGCAGCGGCTGCTATACCGCAATGGCGTTATTGCCGCAAAGTGAGGCGGGGCATCGTCTGTGTGAACAGGCCCGGCTGCGCCTGCATCGCGATGCGCGTGTCTTATCATTGTGGAATGGCGAAAAGATCCCGGTGGCAGATGAGTGGGAAGCTACCCTTAATAGTGACGACTGGCTGGAGCTGGCAGGCTTTGCCTTTGCACACCGGCCCTTTGCTACGTCCGTTGCCGCGTTGACGCGTTTGCTGCTCGCCGTGGATCTGCCGCTTCCGGCCCTGCGCGGTAAAATTGAGGCGCGAAGAGAGGACGCCGCGCTCAGTGCTGAGCTGTCGCTCACCGGGCGAAAAGCGGTGCTGGCAAGATTACGCGCTGAAACGGCGCAGGCCCTTGAATGTCTTGATAATGCACGCAGCCAGCAGCTCAAAAGCGACATATTGCAATGGCAATTTTTTCAATGACTTCTTCAGTAAAGTGGCATGGTCATTCCCCCCGCAAGGCGTAGAATCCAGGTCATCAATTAAGGAGACCGCCATGAAACACGATCATTTTGTTGTTCAAAGCCCCGACAAACCGGCTAAACAGTTACTGCTGCTGTTTCATGGCGTTGGCGATAACGCCGTCAATATGGGAGAGATAGGTCGCTGGTTTGCACCTGTTTTTCCTGAGGCGCTGATTGTCAGTATCGGCGGCGTGGAGCCGTGTGGCCCTGACGGACGGCAGTGGTTCTCCGTTCAGGGCGTGACGGAAGAGAACCGTCAGGCGCGCATTGATGCCATTATGCCGGTCTTTATCGAAACCGTGCGTTACTGGCAGCAGCAGAGCGGCGTTGGTGCCGACGCGACCGCGCTGATTGGCTTTTCACAGGGGTCAATCATGTCGCTGGAGAGCGTGAAAGCAGAGCCGGGTCTGGCTTCGCGCGTGATTGCCTTTAACGGCCGTTTCGCGACGCTGCCGACGAGCGCAACCACGCAGACGACGATCCACTTGATCCACGGTGGCGAAGACCGGGTGATTGAGCTTTCGCACGCCGTAGCGGCACAGGAAGCCCTGATCCGGGAAGGCGGGGATGTGACGCTGGATATTGTTGACGATCTTGGCCACGCGATTGACGATCGCAGCATGCAGTTTGCGCTTGACCATCTGCGTTATACCGTACCGAAGCACTACTTTGATGAAGCGCTCAGCGGGGGTAAGCCGGACGATGATGATATTGTTGAATTTTTATGAGTGAAACATTCCCTCTCCCCAACGGGGAGAGGGAGTGCGAATTACTTCTTCTGGTCTTTCTTCGGCCAGTCGTCGTCGTCATCCCACTTGTCGTTAAAATCACGATGAGGCGGAAGATCCGGCTTGTTGGCGAGGAATTTTTTATGGTCAACGCGCTTAAGATCTTTAATCACGTTAAGCAATACGCCTACCAGAAACACTAACACCAGAATCCACCAGTACTTTGCAAGCCAATCCATTCGCTATTCCTCTCAGAGCGCTCGTCAGGCGACGATTTGCTCCATAATACGTTGATACATACGGGCCAGCAGTTGCAAATCTGCGGCATTGACGCACTCATTGATTTTATGAATGGTCGCGTTCACTGGTCCCAGTTCGACAACCTGAGCTCCCATGCGGGCGATAAAGCGTCCGTCTGAGGTGCCACCCGTCGTCAGCAGTTGTGGCTTAATTTCATTATAGTGCTCGATGGCGTTCACCACCGCATCCACCAGTTTACCGCGCTGCGTCAGGAACGGCTGGCCGGAAAGCCACCAGTCCACGGTGTAACGCAGCTGATATTTTTCCAGCAGGGCGATAACGCGCGCTTTGATCATCTCATCGGTCAGTTCCGTGCTGAAACGGAAGTTAAACTGAACGAAGAAATCCCCCGGGATCACGTTGTTGCTGCCGGTTCCGGCCTTCACGTTCGCAATCTGCATGCTGGTTGGCGGGAAGAACTCATTGCCTTTGTCCCACTCAATGCTCACCAGTTCACTCAGCATTGGCGCTGCGCGGTGAACAGGGTTATCGGCCAGATGCGGGTACGCCACATGTCCCTGTACGCCGTGAAGGGTCAGGTTACAGGTTAACGAGCCGCGGCGGCCATTTTTCACCACATCGCCCACCACCTCGGTACTGGACGGCTCGCCGACCAGACAGTAGTCCAGACGCTCGTTGCGGGCCATCAGGGCCTCAACCACCTTGACGGTGCCGTTATGGGCGCTGGCTTCTTCATCAGAGGTAATGAGAAACGCGAGACGGTTTTTATGGTTTGGGTGCTGGGCGACAAAGCGCTCTGCCGCCACAACCATTGCCGCCAGGGAGCCTTTCATATCTGCGGCGCCGCGGCCAAACAGCATGCCATCGCGGATGGTGGGTTCAAACGGAGGGTTGATCCAGCGGTCCGCATCACCTGCGGGAACCACGTCGGTATGCCCGGCAAAGGCCAGCGTTTCGCCCTGGCCACGCCACGCCCAGAAATTCTGGGTGTCGCCAAAATCCATACGCTCCACGGTAAAACCGATGGCACGCAGGCGCTCAATCATTAATGCCTGACAACCTGCGTCGTCCGGGCTAAGGGAAGGACGGCGAATAAGCTGCTGAGTCAGCTCAATGACCGGGCATGACATAAACTACACCTCAACGAAAAAAGTCGGAATAAAGGGTTTCACTGAAACCCAGCAGCATAGGCTGCCCGGGCGCGCAGAGCAATGGGCGTTTGATGATTGCTGGCATTTCAAGCATCAGATTTGCTGCGCTGTTGGCATCCTTGATGCTGGCACGCAGTGATTCGTCCAGCTTGCGCCAGGTCGTGCCGCGGGTGTTCAGCAGCGCTTCCCACCCCAGTTCGTTAATGGCGGTATGCAGAAATTCTGCATCAAGCCCATCGGCACGGTAATCGTGGAAGCGGTACTCGACATTGTTAGCTTCGAGCCAGCGGCGGGCTTTTTTGATCGTGTCACAATTTTTAATGCCGTACATGACAACCATGTTGAATCCTTTTGTTCTTATGACCATTAAATGTTCAGTAAATTCGAAGATATATCCTTAAGCGGAATATAACACATTCAGAAACGCTCTGGATTAACACCTCTTGTTAATTCAACTCACACCTGTACGCTGAATATTCTTTCATCATTTAAGCATAGATGTCCATCAGGTATAAATTGCCTGTAAACTCAGCGGGTAAAATAAAACTCACCCGTGGGTAGGGTTATTTCAAAATATTGCTGGCCGTCACACAAAATTTAAGGTTCTCCGTTCATATTTATCATAAATCCAGCGCGCAGACGGGGTACAATCACAGCAATCGGTTAAATTGTCTTCACAATGATGATACGTTTTCGTAGAATGCGCATAATAATAAGAGAGGTTGTTATGATTGAACGTGAACTGGGGAACTGGAAAGATTTTATCGAAGGCATGCTTCGTAAATGACATTCAGTAAGAATTGCAAGAGCACTTAAATAAGTAAAATAACCATAGTGTGAATTAATCGCACAGTAAAAAGGCGGCCTACTGAGCCGCCTTTTTTATTTTCACTATCTTATTCAGGCCGTTCCTTGAGCGGGAAGCGGCGACGCACCAGCACGAAGAACAGCGGCACAAAATAAATGGCCAGGATCGTGGCTGAAATCATTCCTCCCATGACGCCTGTACCTACCGCATGCTGGCTGCTGGAGCCTGCACCTGAGCTGGTTGCCATCGGTAACACCCCGAAGACAAACGCCAGCGAGGTCATCAGGATCGGACGCAAGCGCTGACGGCAGGCATGCAGCGTGGAAGCCATCAGCTCATGGCCTTTGGCATTCATCTCATTGGCAAACTCAACAATCAGGATGGCGTTTTTCGCCGACAACCCAATCACGGTGAGCAGCCCCACCTGGAAGTAAACGTCGTTCTCCAGACCGCGCATCCAGGTGGCGAGCAGCGCGCCGATCACGCCAAGCGGCACCACCAGCATGACCGAGAACGGGACTGACCAGCTTTCATACAGCGCCGCAAGACAGAGGAAGACCACCAGCAGCGAAAGCGCGTAAAGCGCGGGAGCCTGCGCCCCGGAGAGCCGCTCCTGATAAGACATGGCCGTCCACTGCAGACCAAAGCCAGCGGGCAGCTGTTGCACCAGCTTTTCCATGGTGTCCATCGCCGTACCGGTACTGACGCCCGGCGCGGCTTCACCGACGATCTCAACGGCGGAATAGCCGTTATAGCGCTCCAGACGCGGAGAACCGCTCTCCCAGTGCGAGGAGGCGAAGGCGGAGAACGGCACCATGCCGCCCGCATTGTTGCGGACATACCAGCGGTTAATATCGTCCGGCAGCATGCGGTATGGCGCGGCGGATTGCACATACACTTTTTTAACGCGACCGCGATCCATAAAGTCATTCACATAGCTTGAACCCCACGCCGTTTGCAGGGTGTCGTTGATGTCGTCGATGGAAACGCCCAGCGCCTGCGCCTTACGCTGATCAATATCCACCTGCAGTTGCGGGCTGTCATCCAGACCATTGTGACGAACGCGGGTCAGCCCCGGATCTTTACCGGCCAGCTCTAACAGCTTGTCGCGCGCCGCCATCAGCGCCGTGTGGCCCGCACCGGCATGGTCCTGCAACTCCATGTCAAACCCGGCAGAACTGCCGAGACCGCTGATGGCCGGGGGACTGCTGGCAAAAACGCGAGCCTCTTTGATACGGGAGAAGGCTTTGGTCGCGCGTTCGATAATGGCAAACGAGGTACCCGTTTTCGTATCGCGCGCGTCCCAGTCTTTCAGGCGCACAAACATACGCGCAACGTTCTGCCCGTTCCCGCCCGGGCCGGAGCCGACGGTGGAGAAGACCGACACCACGTTATCTTTCTCTTTGGTGAAGAAGTACTGCTCCACCTTCTGAACCACTTTCAGCGTTTGCTGCTGCGTTGACCCGCTCGGGAGCTGCAATGAAGTGATGAACATCCCCCGGTCTTCCTGCGGCAGGAAAGAGGTAGGCAGATGCAGGAACAGCCACACCATACCGCCCAACAGAACAACGTAAATCATCATCCAGCGCAGGCTGCGGTGCAGCACCTTGCCGATGGCGGATTCATAACGCGCGGCACTGCGGTTGAACATGCGGTTAAACCAGCCAAAGAAGCCTTTCTGACCGTGCTGTTCCCCTTTGTGCAACGGTTTGAGGAGGGTGGCGCAGAGGGCTGGCGTGAGGATCAACGCCACCAGCACCGACAGCACCATTGCGGAAACGATGGTGATTGAGAACTGACGATAAATGGCGCCGGTTGTGCCGCCGAAAAACGCCATCGGGATAAAGACCGCCGAGAGCACCATCGCGATGCCGACCAGCGCCCCCTGAATTTGTCCCATCGATTTACGCGTGGCCTGGCGCGGGGAAAGACCTTCCTCGCTCATGATGCGCTCGACGTTTTCGACCACCACGATGGCATCGTCCACCAGCAGGCCAATCGCCAGCACCATCGCAAACATCGTCAGGGTGTTGATGCTGTAACCAAACGCGTAAAGCACCGCGAAGGTACCCAGCAGCACCACCGGAACGGCAATGGTCGGGATCAGCGTTGCGCGGAAGTTTTGCAGGAACAGATACATGACCAGGAAGACCAGCGCGATCGCTTCCAGCAGCGTTTTCACCACATCTTCAATAGAGGCTTTAACGAAGGAGGTGGTTTCGTAGGCGACTTTGTATTCCAGCCCGTGGGGAAAATAGTGCGACAGCTCATCCAGACGATCCAGCACCAGTTGCGCGGTGGCCATTTCATTGGCACCCGAGGCCAGTTTAACCCCCAGACCGGAGGCCGGATTACCGTTAAAGCGGCTGAGATAATCATATTTCTCAGCCCCCATTTCCACCGTGGCAACGTCGCCCAGGCGGACCTCCGAGCCATCCTGATTGACCCTCAGGGTAATGTTGCGAAACTGCTCCGGGGTCTGAAGCAGCGACTGTGAGTTAATGGTGGCATTCAACGCTTGCTTATCGACGGAAGGCGTTCCCCCAAGTTGCCCCACGGCAATCTGGGCGTTCTGGGATTTAATGGCATCCGTCACGTCGGTGGCCGTCATCTGGAAGCTGTTCAGCTTGTTCGGATCAAGCCAGATACGCATGGAATACTGAGAGCCGTAAGCGTCGATATCACCGACGCCGTTAATACGGCTGAGGGGATCCTGAATATTACTGGCGACGTAGTCCGCAATGTCCTGCTTATCCATGGAGCCGTCGGTAGAAACAAACGCAATAGTCAGGATGTTGGTGTCACCGGTTTTGCGCACGGTAACCCCCTGATTCTGCACCGCCTGAGGCAGTTTACGCATCGCCGACTGCAGCTGGTTTTGCACCTGCTGCACGGCTTCGTCCGGGTCCGTACCGGCGGTGAAGCTCAGGGTGACGGTCGCCTGGCCGGTGGCGCTACTCTGCGAGGACATGTACATCAGGTTATCCAGACCCGTCATGTTCTGCTCGATAACCTGCGTGACGGTATTTTCCAGCGTTTGTGCTGAAGCACCGGGGTAGTTTGCCGTAACGCGCACGTTTGGCGGTGCCAGGTCGGGATATTGCTCAACAGGAAGTGAAGTAATGGCCAGGACACCTGTCAGACACAACAGAATGGCAAGTACCCAGGCAAAAATGGGGCGATCGATAAAAAAATTCGCCATGAAAAAGAGACCTCGTTTTGCTGCACGTCATTATTGTTTATTGCCCGCATCACTTTAGCGGCAAGACGAAGACCAAACGTGGAGAAATAAAGGAGATAGTGTAAATTATCATGCGCTTTTCTCTGCGCCTCTCCTTTTACCGTAATTTACCTGTCGGTACCGCCTGTCGGGAAGGTCACGCTCACCAGCGTCCCGCCGTTTTGTGGCCGGGAAAAGTGCAGCGTTCCACCGAGTCGCTCCGCGCGTTCGCGCATAATATTGAGCCCGTAATGTCCTGGCGGCTCGCTGGCCTCGCCAATCCCGATACCGTTATCGCGGATGCTGACGCTGTGGGTGCCGTCAGCAGACGTCACGCAACTGACGGTGATTTCGCTGGCCTGAGCGTGTTTAATTGCATTCAACACCGCTTCACGCACGATTTGCAGTAAATGCACCTGTTTCTGGGCGTCCAGCGCCAGCGAGGAGAGACGGCAGTCGAGGTGCAGCTTCGCCTGCGTCTGGCTCTGTAACCCGTCCAGTGACTCCTGTAGGGCTGCGGGCAGGTTGGTGTGGTTAAGCGTCAGGCGGAAGGTGGTAAGCAGCTCGCGCAGCTGATGCCAGGCGTTGTTAAGCTCGCGGGAAAAGTCGGTGATGATGGTCTGCGCCGGGGCATTTTCCTGCGGGATGGCGCGTTTAAGCAGCGCCAGCTGGATCCGTAAATAGGACAGCACCTGCGCCAGCGAATCATGCAGCTCGCGGGCGATCGTCGCGCGCTCTTCCATCAGCAGCAGCTGCTGGTAGTGCTTTTGCGCCTGGTTGAAGTAAAGCCCGCGCCCGAGCATCGTCGCCACGCTTTTCATCAGCGGCAGGGGAACGTTGCCCGTCTCGCTTTGCCAGCGCAATTCACCGTACAGGGTATCCTGCATCAGCACGGGTAGCGTTTGCAGGGGGATTTCATGCGACTCTGTACCTTCGCTGAGCCGCCAGTCGTCGCTGGTGCGCAACTCCAGGTAGTTCATCTGCGTGTACTCATGCACTATCTGCAAAATATGCCGGAAACAGTGGCTGTCTATCTGGCCGGTATTCAGTGCCTGAGAACATTTAAACAGCATCTCCAGCTGCTGGTGCGCCTCATTCAAATGCCGCGTCTTTTCCGCCACGGAGTGTTCAAGCGAGCGATAAAGCGTGTGCAATTCCCCCGACATATGATTGAACGCCCGGGATAACTGACCCAGCTCGTTCGGCAGCGCGGTATCCGGTGCAGGCGTATCGAATTGCCCCCGCTCAATGCGCTCGCTGGCCGCCACCAGATTATTCAGCGGTAACACCACCTGGCGGCGGATGCGTCGCAGGGTGAAGATCGTCAGTAACAGAATGCCTGTCCCGCCCGCCAGGGAGATGAGGATCACCGCGCGGATTTTATGTTCGGTGTAGTGCTGAAGGGCGAGCACAAAGGCGTCAATCCGGCCGACAAAGTCTTCAATGTGGGCCTGATACCACCCGATATCGCCGCGAGCGATGCGGTTATCCATCTCCTGCCACGCCAGATGCAGCTGCTGATAGCGCGCTTTAACATCGTCCGGCACGTACCAGCGGTTCAGCTTTTGTAGCGCAGGGGCGCCCAGCGTCTGCTGCCAGTTTTCGCGGTGCGCCGCAAGAGCGTCGCTGTTGCGCTGCATCTCATAACCCAGACGATAACTCTGCATTCGCAGTGAACCAGCAATGTTAATGGCTTCTGCGTCGCGCTGGCTGCTAGCGAGCGTCAACAGCGCAACGGTGCTGGTCAGAACGGACAGCACAATAATGGAAATGAAAGCCCGGGCCAGGCTTCCGGAAACGGGTCGTTTAACGGTCACAGAACAGCTTCCTGAAAAAAATTGATCTGCCACAGGTTCACTGGAGATAGTTCGGCTTCCTGGGCATTTGTACATTGCCTGATAGCGCCGCCGTGGGTAAATACACTATTCCTATAAAGAATAAGGTTATTGAACCAAAAACAGGTGTCGTTATGAATCGTTTTATTATGGCCAACAGCCAGCAGTGTATAGGGTGTCGTGCCTGCGAAGTGGCCTGCGTGATGGCGCACAACGATGAACAACATGTGCTGAGCGAGCGCCATTTTCATCCCCGCATTTCTGTCCTGAAATCCGGCGCGAAGAGCACGCCTGTAACCTGTCACCATTGCGAAAACGCGCCCTGCGCGCAGAGCTGCCCGAACGGGGCCATCAGCAAATGCGATGACAGCGTACAGGTGAATCAACAAAAATGCATTGGCTGTAAAGCCTGCGTGGTCGCCTGTCCGTTCGGCACGATGGAGATCGTTGTTACGCCTCTCGACAAGGGCAACGTAAAAGCCTCGGCGCATAAATGCGATCTTTGCCACACGCGCCCACAGGGCCCGGCCTGCATCGAAAATTGTCCGGCACAGGTGCTTACCCTGGCGACGCCCGCCGTGCTGAATCACCTTGCGAAAACCCGCCGCCAGCGCACCGCCTGTCAGGACGCGCAGCCCTGGCACGACGAGGCGGTCAGACCAGACCTGCCGCGTACCCGGCTTGAGCAGATGAGAAACACACCGCCACGCGGGGAGCCGGATAAACTCGCCGCGAATGCACGTGTCAGCCATTTTCAGGAGATCTACCTGCCGTTTCGGGCAGAGCAGGCCTCGCGTGAGGCGTCGCGCTGCCTGAAGTGCGGCGAACACAGCATTTGTGAATGGACCTGTCCGTTGCATAACCATATCCCCCAGTGGATTGAACGCGTTAAAGCGGGGGATATCGCCGGGGCGGTTGAGCTTTCGCACCAGACCAACTGTTTACCTGAAATTACCGGCCGCGTCTGCCCGCAGGACCGATTATGTGAAAGCGCCTGCACCGTGCGTGATGTCTCTGGCGCGGTGACCATTGGCAACATCGAGCGTTATATCTCTGACCAGGCGCTGGCGATGGGCTGGAAGCCGGATCTGAGCGGCGTGACGCCGGTTGATAAACGAGTGGCGGTGATCGGCGCGGGGCCCGCGGGGCTTGCCTGTGCCGACGTGCTGGCGCGCAGCGGCGTGAGCGTCACGGTCTATGACCGGCATCCGGAGATTGGCGGCTTGCTGACGTTTGGTATCCCGGCCTTTAAGCTCGATAAATCGCTGCTCGCACGGCGCAGGGAGATATTCACGGCCATGGGGATCCAGTTCGTTCTGAACTGCGACGTCGGACAGGATGTGCCGATGTCACAGCTGCAACGCGAATACGACGCCCTGTTTATTGGCGTGGGAACCTATCGTTCCATGAAAGCGGGTATTGCGCATGAAGATGCGCCCGGCGTCTATGACGCGTTACCTTTCCTGGTGGCAAACACCCGCCACGTGATGGGGCTTGAGGCGACAACCAAAGCGCCATTTATCGATACCCGGGGGCTGAACGTGGTAGTGCTCGGCGGGGGCGATACCGCCATGGACTGTGTCCGCACCGCGTTACGTCACGGTGCGGCGAAGGTAACCTGTGCCTACCGCCGGGATGAAGCCAATATGCCGGGCTCGAAAAAAGAGGTGAAGAATGCGAAGGAAGAGGGCGCCGCGTTTGAATTTAACGTTCAGCCCGTGGAGTTAACCCTGGCACCAGACGGGCAGGTCAATGGCCTTCGTATGCTGCGTACCGAACTCGGCGAAGCGGATGCGCAGGGGCGTCGTCGGCCGGTGCCGATAGCGGGCAGCGAGTTTGTGATGCCTGCGGATGCGGTGATCATGGCATTTGGTTTCAATCCGCACGAGATGCCGTGGCTGCAGGCGCAGGGCGTTGAGACGGATAACTGGGGGCGAATTATTGCCTCGGTGGAGAGCCGCTATCGCTATCAGACCTCTAACCCGCAAATTTTCGCAGGCGGTGACGCCGTACGCGGCGCGGATTTAGTGGTCACCGCCATGGCGGAAGGGCGACATGCCGCGCAGGGGATCCTCGACTGGCTGGGCGTCAGCGCGTCAAAAACGCATTAAATCGGGTGGGCGACAAAGTGGGGTTCACGGCGTAATATAGGCAGACTCATTGTGTCGTGGAGCCCGTATGACCCTGAAAATTGACGTTATCAAAGACAAAATCCTGTCTGATAATTACTTTGTCCTGCGTAACATCACCTATGATTTAACGCGTAATAACGGGGACGTGATCCGCCACAAACGTGAGGTTTACGACCGCGGCAATGGGGCAACCATTCTGCTTTATAATCGTGAAAAGCAGAGCGTGGTGTTGATCCGCCAGTTCAGGGTTGCGACGTGGGTCAATGGCAATCCGGACGGACGGCTGATTGAAACCTGCGCTGGTCTGCTGGATGACGATGAGCCGGAAGTCTGTATCCGCAAAGAAGCCATCGAGGAGACGGGCTTTGAAGTGGGTGAGGTTAAAAAAGTTTTCGAACTGTTTATGTCGCCAGGCGGCGTGACGGAAATCGTCCATTTCTTTATTGCCGAATACAGCGATGCGCATCGTATCCATCAGGGCGGTGGCGTGGAAGATGAAGATATCGAGGTGCTGGAGTTACCGTTTGTCCGGGCGCTGGAGATGATCCGTTCCGGGGAAATTAAAGATGGTAAAGCTGTAATATTACTGCAGTATTTACAAACAACCGGGCTGATGGCTCCCTCTTTCGAACGTGTGTAGTTTGTTTTTCGGATAAATCTATCCGATAAATCCGATTGAGCAACCCCGGCGGGAACACGAAGATACTGCCCAGTTAAGCGTTTTCGTTCCGGGACTGTGCCATTCATGCGCTACTGCGTTTTTATTCTTTTCCTGATTTGCGTGCTCCCCGCACCGTTGGTGTGGGCTGCACCTGCCCAGCAATCATTCTCAGACTGGCAGGTGACCTGTAATAACCAGAATTTTTGCCTGGCACGCAACACGGGTGAACACCGCGATCTGGTGATGACGCTTAGCCGTAGCGCCGGGGCGAAAACCGATGCCTCGCTGCGTCTCGATCTCGGCGGCCTTTCAGCCCCTTCCGTCAAAGAGCCTGCTATTGCGCCGCGCCTGCTGCTGGATGGCGTGCCAGTCACGCTGGACCGTCAGCACTGGCAGTTAACGCCATGGCATCTGAAAACGGACGATGCCGCGACCATCACCGCATTTCTCAAGCATATCCAGGAAGGGAAAGCGCTAACCCTGCGTGATGGCAAGCAGGCGATCTCCCTGAGCGGTCTGAAGGCGGCGCTGTTGTTTATCGATGCGCAGCAAAAGCGTGTCGGCAGCGAAACCGCCTGGATTAAAAAAGGTGACGATCCGCCGTTAAGCGTACCGCCCGCACCGGCCCTGAAAAAGGTGGCGGTCGTGAATCCTACGCCGACACCGCTCTCCCATGCCGAACTCAACGACCTGCTGGACTACGGTACCTGGCGGATGAATAACAGCCAGTGCTCGCTCGATCCCAACCGGCGGGAAGTGCGTGTTACCGCGCTCACTGATGACAAAGCGCTGCTGATCGTCAGTTGCGAAGCGGGGGCCTATAACACCGTCGATCTGGCCTGGCTGGTGTCACGTAAAAAACCGTTCTCTTCCCGTAGCGTCAGGCTGCGACTGCCGTTTACGCCATCCAGCGGCAGCAGTGAAATGGAGTTAATGAACGCCCGCTTCGATGAGAAAACGCGTGAGTTGACCACCCTGGCGTTAGGGCGGGGGATTGCCGACTGCGGGATCCAGACGCGCTGGCGCTTTGACGGCCAGCGCTTCCGTCTGGTGCGTTATGCCGAGGAGCCCAGCTGCGATAACTGGAATGGGCCAGATGCCTGGCCCACGTTGTGGATCACACGCTAGTTTTGCCGGGTGGCGGTTACGCTTACCGGGCACGCAGGCCGCACTAAAGTACGCTCAACGCCTTCTCAACGACGTTCTCAACGGTAAAGCCGAAATACGGGAACAGTTTGTCGGCCGGCGCCGATTCACCGTATCCCCGCATGCCGACAATGGCCCCTTTCAGCCCGACATATTTGTACCAGTAGTCGGCAATGCCGGCCTCAACCGCCACGCGGGCCGTCACGCTGGATGGCAGGACCGATTCACGATACGCCTCATCCTGTGCGTCAAAGATGTCGGTTGAGGGCAGGGAAACCACGCGCACCGCGTGACCTTCGGCCGTCAGTTTCTCTGCCGCTTTGACGGTGATCTCCACCTCGGAACCGGTGGCAATCAGGATCACATCCGGCTTGCCGCCACTGTCCTTCAGAATGTAACCGCCGCGGGCAATGTCTTTTACCTGCTCAGGCGTACGCTCAATCTGCGCCAGGTTCTGACGCGACAGGATCAGCGCCGTCGGTCCATTATGGCGCTCTACCGCCAGCTTCCAGCCCACCGCGGCCTCGACCTGATCGCACGGACGCCAGGTGCTGAAGTTTGGCGTCAGGCGCAGGCTCGCCAGTTGTTCAACCGCCTGGTGAGTGGGTCCGTCTTCCCCAAGCCCGATGGAGTCATGGGTGTAAACCATAATCTGCCGCGCTTTCATCAGGGCCGCCATGCGCGCGGCGTTACGGGCGTATTCCACAAACATCAGGAAGGTGGCGGTGTAGGGCACAAAGCCCCCGTGATGGGCGATGCCGTTGGCAATGGCGGTCATCCCGAACTCGCGTACGCCGTAGTGAATATAGTTTCCGGCGATATTCTCTTTCAGCGATGTCGAGCCAGACCAGATGGTCAGGTTGCTGGGGGCCAGATCCGCCGAGCCGCCCAGCAGTTCAGGCAGGATTGGGCCAATCGCATTCAGGGTGTTTTGCGACGCCTTACGGGTGGCGATTTTGGCCGGGTTGGATTGCAGGTTTTCAATCAGCGCCTGCGTTTTCTCTTCCCAGTCCTCCGGTAAACCTCCGCTCATGCGGCGGGTGAACTCGGCCGCCAGCTCCGGGTAGGCCTGTTTGTAGTCGGCAAATTTCTCGTTCCAGGCGTGCTGGGCTTTTTCACCCTCTTCACGGGCATCCCAGGCGCGGTAAATCTCTTTCGGAATTTCGAACGGCGGATATTTCCAGCCCAGTTTCTGCCGGGTCAGCGCCACTTCTTCATCACCCAGCGCCGCCCCGTGTGCCTCTTCTTTACCTGCCTTGTTTGGCGAGCCAAAGCCGATAACCGTGCGGCAGATAATCAGCGACGGTTTGTCCTTCACGCTCTGCGCTTCCTGAATCGCTTTTTTCACCGCCTCGGGATCGTGGCCGTCAATTTCATGCACCACATGCCAGTGATAGGCCTCAAACCGTTTTGCCGTGTCGTCGGTAAACCAGCCCTCGGTTTCCCCGTCAATGGAGATGCCGTTGTGGTCATAGAAGCCAATCAGCTTGCCCAGCCCCAGCGTGCCCGCCAGCGAACAGACTTCATGGGAGATCCCCTCCATCAGACAGCCGTCACCCATAAAGACGTACGTGTAGTGATCGACGATGTCATGGCCCGGCTGGTTAAACTGCGCGCCGAGCGTGCGTTCCGCAATGGCCAGCCCAACGGCGTTGGCTAAGCCCTGTCCCAGCGGCCCGGTAGTGGTTTCCACCCCTGGCGTATAGCCAATTTCCGGGTGGCCGGGGGTTTTTGAGTGCAGCTGGCGGAAGTTTTTCAGCTCTTCGAGCGGCAGATCGTAGCCCGACAAATGCAGCAGACTGTAGAGCAGCATCGACGCGTGGCCGTTAGAGAGAATAAAACGGTCGCGATCGTACCAGGTGGGGTCGTTGGGGTTGTGCTTCAGAAAGTCATTCCACAACACTTCGGCAATATCTGCCATGCCCATCGGTGCGCCAGGGTGGCCGGAATTGGCTTTCTGCACGGCATCCATACTGAGGGCGCGAATGGCATTGGCTAACTCTTTACGGGACATAGTTCACTCCGTGGCAAGGTTAAAGTTTGGCGGCGAGAAGATCTTCAAGTTTGCGCTGGTCGACAGCGAACTGGCGGATGCCGTCCGCCAGTTTTTCCACGGCCATGGGGTCCTGATTGTGCTCCCAGCGGAATTCCGCTTCGGTCATGGCTTTCGGTTTGGGTAATACGGTGGATGTGGGCACCAGCTTACGGATTACCGTTTCGTCGCTCTCCTGCAGCTTTTTCAGCAGGTCAGGGGAGATGGTCAGGCGGTCACACCCTGCCAACGCCAGGATCTGCTCGGTACGGCGGAAGCTGGCCCCCATGACGATAGTCTCGTAGCGGTGCTGTTTGTAGTAGTCGTAAATATTACGTACTGACTTCACGCCCGGGTCTTCCTCCACCACGTACGGATCCATCGGCTGTTTTGCCTGATACCAGTCGTAGATGCGCCCGACGAACGGTGAGATCAGGAATACGCCCGCTTCGGCACAGGCGCGTGCCTGCGCAAACGAGAACAGCAGCGTCAGGTTGCAGTGGATCCCCTCTTTTTCCAGCACTTCCGCCGCGCGGATGCCTTCCCAGGTGGAGGCGAGCTTAATCAGAATGCGTGATTTGTCGATCCCCTGCTCCTGGTAGAGTTCGACGAGGCGGCGGGCTTTATTGATGCTCTTCTCTTTATCGAAGGAGAGGCGGGCGTCGACTTCGGTGGAGACGCGCCCCGGGATGCTTTTCAGAATTTCCGCACCGAAATTAACCGCCAGCTTGTCACTGGCTTCGGCAACCTGTTGTTCCTGGGTTTTACCGCGCTGTTTGCCATAGGCAATGGCGTCATCAATCAGGTGACTAAAATGGGCAAGTCCTGCCGCTTTGAGCAGCAGCGACGGGTTGGTGGTTGCGTCTTCAGGCTGGTAGTGCCGAATCGACTCGATATCGCCGCTGTCTGCAACCACGGTTGTGAATTGTTTGATGCCGTCAAGTTGGTTCATAAGTCATGACTCCTTGAAAATAAAAGCGTTAGACGAGTGCGTTAGTTCACACTTCTGGAAAAATCATGATGGACTTAACAAAAAAGCATAGCAGACGGGGGAGGCATTGCTTTTGAGACGGGTAACATGGCTGTTATAAATTGATAACAATTTTTAATGTGTGATGGTGAGAGTTTGGCAGCCTTCAAAGTTTATGCGGCAGCCTGCGGCGATACTATCTGACCGATACGTAAAAGGAATAACAAGATGGACGATCAGTTAAAACAGAGTGCCCTTGATTTTCATGAGTTTCCTGTCCCGGGTAAAATCCAGGTTTCCCCGACAAAACCGCTGGCAACCCAGCGCGACCTGGCGCTGGCCTACTCGCCGGGCGTGGCGGCACCGTGTCTCGAAATTGAAAAAGATCCGCTGGCCGCCTACAAATATACCGCGCGCGGCAACCTGGTCGCCGTGATCTCTAACGGTACGGCGGTGCTGGGCCTGGGCAACATTGGTGCGCTGGCTGGTAAGCCTGTGATGGAAGGGAAGGGCGTTCTGTTCAAGAAATTCGCCGGTATCGACGTGTTTGATATCGAAGTGGACGAACACGATCCCGATAAATTCATCAACGTCGTGGCGGCGCTGGAGCCAACCTTTGGCGGGATTAACCTCGAAGACATCAAAGCGCCGGAATGTTTCTACATTGAGCAGAAACTGCGTGAACGTATGAACATTCCCGTGTTCCATGATGACCAGCACGGGACGGCGATCATCAGCACTGCCGCCATTCTTAACGGTCTGCGCGTGGTGGAGAAAAATCTCTCTGACGTGCGCATGGTAGTTTCCGGCGCGGGTGCGGCGGCCATTGCCTGTATGAACCTGCTGGTGGCGCTCGGGATGCAGAAACACAACATTGTGGTCTGCGACTCCAAAGGGGTGATCTACAAAGACCGCGAACCGAACATGGCGGAAACCAAAGCAGCCTACGCGGTGGACGACGACGGCAAGCGTACGCTTGAGGAGGTCATTGACGGCGCGGATATCTTCCTGGGCTGTTCAGGCCCGAAAGTGCTGACCCAGGAGATGGTGAAGAAGATGGCGCGTGCGCCAATGATTCTGGCGCTGGCGAACCCCGAGCCGGAAATCCTGCCGCCGCTGGCGAAAGCGGTGCGTGAAGATGCCATCATCTGTACCGGTCGCTCCGACTACCCGAACCAGGTGAACAACGTGCTCTGTTTCCCGTTCATCTTCCGTGGGGCGTTGGATGTAGGCGCGACGGCCATCAACGAAGAGATGAAGCTGGCGGCGGTGCACGCCATTGCGGAGCTGGCCCATGCCGAGCAGAGCGAAGTGGTTGCTTCAGCGTATGGCGATCAGGATCTGAGCTTTGGCCCGGACTACATCATTCCAAAACCGTTCGACCCGCGTCTGATTGTCAAAATCGCGCCAGCGGTCGCGAAAGCGGCAATGGACTCCGGCGTGGCAACGCGACCTATTACTGATTTCGATGCTTACGTGGATAAGCTCACCGAGTTTGTCTACAAAACCAACCTGTTTATGAAGCCGATCTTCTCTCAGGCGCGTACCGATGCGAAGCGAGTGGTGCTGGCGGAAGGGGAAGAGGCGCGCGTGCTGCACGCCACGCAGGAGCTGATCACCTTAGGGCTGGCGAAGCCGATCCTGATTGGCCGCCCGAGCGTTATTGAAATGCGTATCCAGAAACTGGGCCTGCAGATCAAACCGGGTGTTGATTTTGAGATCGTGAATAACGAATCCGACCCGCGCTTTAAAGAGTACTGGAGCGAATACTACGCGATCATGAAGCGTCGCGGGATCACTCAGGAGCAGGCGCAGCGGGCGGTGATCAGCAACACCACGGTGATTGGCGCAATCATGGTTCATCGCGGCGAGGCGGATGCGCTGATCTGCGGCACCATCGGTGATTACCACGAGCATTTCAGCGTGGTGCAGGAGATCTTCGGCTATCGCGACGGTGTGCACACGGCCGGGGCGATGAACGCGCTGCTGCTGCCAAGCGGTAACACCTTTATCGCCGATACCTACGTCAACGACGATCCAACCCCGGACGAGCTGGCGGAAATCACCGTGATGGCGGCCGAAACCGTGCGCCGCTTTGGTATCGAACCGAAGGTGGCGCTGCTGTCGCACTCTAACTTCGGCTCCTCTAAATCTGCGGCGGCGTGCAAAATGCGTCAGACGCTGGAGCTGGTTCGCGAGCGCGCGCCGGAGCTGATGATTGACGGTGAGATGCACGGCGACGCTGCGCTGGTGGAGAGCATCCGCAACGAACGTATGCCGGACAGTCCGCTGAAAGGCTCAGCGAATATCCTGATTATGCCAAACGTGGAAGCGGCGCGTATCAGCTACAACCTGCTGCGCGTCTCCAGCTCTGAAGGGGTGACCGTGGGGCCGGTGCTGATGGGGGTGGCGAAACCGGTGCATGTGTTAACGCCGATTGCCTCTGTACGCCGTATCGTGAACATGGTGGCGCTGGCGGTAGTGGAGGCGCAGACGCAGCCGCTGTGATTTATTGCCCTCTCCCTTTGGGAGAGGGGCGGGGTGAGGGGGGTTAAACCCAGTCCCGAACCTGAATAAACTCACTCAGGGCAGCCTCCGGGCTGCCTTCTTTTGGCGCGTAGCAGTACTCCCAGCGCACCAGCGGCGGCATTGACATCAGAATCGACTCCGTGCGCCCGCCGGTCTGCAGGCCAAACAGCGTTCCGCGATCCCACACCAGGTTGAACTCCACGTAGCGCCCGCGACGGTAAAGCTGGAACTCGCGTTCACGCACGCCGTAGTCGGTGTTTTTACGCCGTTCAACAATGGGCAGATAGGCGTCGGTATAGCCTTCGCCCACCGCGCGCATAAAGCTGAACGCGGTATCAAAATCAGGCGTGTTCAGATCGTCAAAGAACAGCCCGCCGATGCCGCGCTGTTCGTCGCGGTGTTTTAAGTAAAAGTAGTCGTCGCACCACTTTTTGTATTTCGGGTAAACGTCTTCGCCAAACGGCAGGCAGAGATTGCGCGCGGTGGTGTGCCAGTGCACGGCATCCTCTTCAACGCCGTAGTAGGGGGTCATGTCGAAACCGCCCCCGAACCACCAGACCGGATCGGCCCCCGGTTTTTCCGCGATGAAAAAACGCACGTTGGCGTGGCTGGTCGGGACAAACGGGTTGTGCGGGTGTACCACCAGCGAAACGCCCATTGCTTCGAAGCTCCGGCCCGCCAGTTCAGGACGATGCGCCGTCGCAGAGGCAGGCATCGCATCACCATGAACATGAGAGAAATTGACGCCAGCCTGTTCGAAGATACCGCCGTTTCGCAATACGCGGCTACGCCCACCGCCACCGGCTTCGCGCTGCCAGTTATCTTCCTGAAAGTCACCGCCGTCTACGGCGGCCAGTTTCTGGCAAATCTCATCCTGCAACTGCAGCAGGAAGGATTTGACCCGCTTTGCATTCGGTTTCATCAACGTTTCCTGGAGTGCGCTTTTTGATTATCGAACCAGTTAAAGTAACTGATAATGCCGGAGGCGATGGCACTGGCGATCTTCTGGCGAAACGCCGTGGTGCCGAGCAGACGTTCTTCCTCCGGGTTGGTAATAAAAGAGGTTTCGACCAGTACGGAGGGAATTGACGGTGACTTCAGCACCACAAACGCTGCCTGCTCGGTACTCCTGCTGTGCAGGCGATGCACCGGCTTAATCTTCTTCAGGATGTGCGAGCCGAGCGTCAGGCTGTTTTTAATGGTGTCCGTCTGCACAAGGTCAAACAGCACCTGCTGTAACAGATGATCTTTGTCGGTCGCTTTTTTTCCGGCCACCTCATCCGCGCGGTTTTCACGGTCCGAGAGGTATTTTGCCATGGCGCTACTGGCCCCACGGTTGGAGAGGGCGAACACTGACGCACCCGCCGCCGACGGGTTGGTAAAGCCGTCCGCGTGAATGGACATAAACAGATCGGCCCCGTGCTGGTGGGCAATCTCCACGCGGTCATACAGCGGAATAAAGGTATCGCCCGTGCGCGTCAGACGGGCGTCAATGCCGTTGCTGCGTAAAATCGATCGCACATTTTTTGCAATCGCCAGTACAACATGTTTTTCTTTCGAACCGTTTTTGCCAATGGCACCGGTATCAATACCGCCGTGGCCCGGGTCGAGCATGACCAGACGCTTCGCGCCCGGTTTTTTGGCTTTGGGTTTGCTGTGTCCGTTACTGGTTTTAAGCGTGCTCTCTTCTTTTGCCTGAGCCTGCTGTGCGATGCCCGTTAACGTTAAGGCCGCCAGCCCCGCTTTGAGAACCTGACGACGCGATGTGAGTGCTTTTAATGGTTTGAATGTGCTCATGCGGCCTGAATAGTAAAAATTGCGGTCCTGGTGTTATATCGTATCGCGTTTAGCGTTACGACAGTCCTTATTGAGAATTGTTTTACTTTTCATTTCAATACGTGACAAAGTGACATTATGCCAAATTTTGGCGAGATTTTCCCCGGTTATTGGCTAAATGCCCTGTTCGCGCCATAATCACTGTTTTTAAACCCGAAAAGGCGGTTAATACCATGGAGATACGCGTTTTTCGCCAGGAAGATTTCGAAGAGGTCATTACCCTTTGGGAGCGCTGCGATTTGCTGCGTCCGTGGAACGATCCAGAGATGGACATTGAGCGTAAGCTAAATCACGACGTCAGTCTGTTTCTGGTGGCGGAAGTGAACGGCGAAGTGGTGGGCACGGTGATGGGCGGTTACGACGGTCATCGCGGCTCTGCTTATTATCTGGGCGTTCACCCGGAATACCGGGGGCGCGGCATTGCCAACGCGCTGCTCAATCGTCTTGAGAAAAAACTGATCGCTCGCGGTTGCCCTAAAATTCAGATCATGGTGCGCGAAGATAACGACGTGGTGCTGGGCATGTATGAACGTCTGGGCTATGAACACGCTGACGTGCTGAGCTTAGGTAAGCGTCTGATCGAAGATGAAGAGTATTGAGATCCACCCGGCAGATTACGACGCGCAGGGGCGTGTCAGGCTGCCTTTCTTATTCTGGTGCGTACTGTTGCTGCAGGCCCGCACCTGGGTGCTGTTTGTCATGGCCGCCGCGTCCCGCGGACAGGGCGATACATTACTGACGCTCTTTTATCCCGATCACGACGCCTTTTGGCTCGGCCTGTTACCGGGCGTACCGGCGGTGGTGACGTTTTTGTGCAGCGGCCGACGACAGGCGATCCCACGGCTTTGGCGTGCGCTTCGCTGGCTGCTGATCCTGGCCCAGATTGCGCTGCTCTGCTGGCAGCCTGTGCTCTGGTGGTATGGTGAACCGCTTACGGGCATCGGCATTGCGCTGGTGGTCGCCGACATCGTGGCGCTGCTGTGGCTGCTGACTAACCCCCGCTTACGCGCCTGTTTTACGCATGAGTCAGATTAACGCGGCACTTTTTGCCGATGCTGCACTCCAACAAGCGTTGATTTAACACGTAAGGACGTTTCAATGAAATCGCTGCGTTTACTTTTATGCGCTCTCCCGCTGGCGTTAACCGGCTGTTCAACGCTCTCCTCCATTAACTGGTCGGCCGCTTATCCGTGGAACTGGTTTGGCTCTTCGCTGGAGGTCACCGAACAGGGCGTGGGCAACATTACCGCCGCGACGGCGCTGGATCAGGACGCGCTTCAGGCGGCCCTGAGCAGCGACTATCGTCTGCGCAGCGGCATGAAAACTGAAAACGGCACTATCGTGCGTTACTTCGAAGCGCTGAAGGGAGACGAACTGGCTCTGGTGATTAACGGCGATAAAGGCACGGTAAACCGTATTGCCGTGCTGGACGATGCCATCCCGACGGCGAGCGGCGTGAAGGTTGGTACGCCGTTTAGCGATCTTTATAAACAGGCTTTCGGCAACTGCGCCAGCGCGCCTTCAGACGATGGTGTGGCGGTGCAATGTAAAGCGCCGGACAGCCAGCACATCAGCTACCTCTTTACCGGAACCTGGAGCGGTCCTGAAGGGTTAATGCCGTCTGACGACACGCTGAAAAACTGGAAAGTGAGCAAAATACTCTGGCAGCAGTAATTTGCGCCTGAACAATCCGTCTCGCTGAAATCCGGGTATAATACCCGCCATCAATGCCACGTTGTCGTGGCATCTTTATTTCAGGAGGAGCGATGTCTCAGGTTCAGAGTGGCATTTTGCCAGAACATTGCCGCGCGGCGATTTGGATTGAAGCCAATGTGAAAGGGGATGTGGATGCCCTGCGTGCGGCCAGTAAAGCGTTTGTGGATAAACTGGCCACCTTCCAGGCCAAATTCCCGGATGCCCATCTGGGTGCTGTGGTGGCCTTTGGTAATAACGTCTGGCGTCAGCTGAGCGGTGGTGAAGGGGCGGAAGAGTTAAAAGACTTTATCCCTTACGGTAAAGGCCTGGCTCCGGCAACCCAGTACGATGTGTTGATCCATATTCTCTCTCTGCGTCACGACGTAAACTTCTCCGTTGCCCAGGCGGCGGTAGCGGCGTTTGGTGACAGCATTGACGTTCAGGAAGAAGTCCACGGTTTCCGCTGGGTGGAAGAGCGTGACCTGAGCGGCTTTGTCGACGGGACAGAAAACCCGGCAGGTGAAGAGACGCGCCGTGAAGTGGCGGTCATCAAGGACGGTGTGGACGCAGGCGGCAGCTACGTATTTGTTCAGCGCTGGGAGCATAACCTTAAGCAGCTTAACCGCATGAGTGTGCAGGACCAGGAGATGATGATTGGCCGTACCAAAGAGGCCAACGAAGAGATCGACGGCGACGAACGCCCGGTGACCTCGCACCTGAGCCGCGTTGACCTCAAGGAAGACGGTAAAGGGCTGAAGATTGTTCGCCAGAGCCTGCCGTATGGCACCGCAAGCGGAACGCATGGCCTCTACTTCTGTGCCTACTGCGCGCGTCTGTACAATATTGAGCAACAGTTGCTGAGCATGTTCGGCGATACCGACGGTAAGCGTGACGCCATGCTGCGCTTCACCAAACCGGTCACCGGCGGCTACTACTTCGCGCCATCCATTGAGCGTCTGCTGGCGCTGTAATTCCCTTTCTCCCTCTCCCTCCGGGAGAGGGTTGGGGTGAGGGCAACAGGCCGCACCCTTATTCCCTTTTCTGCTTGTAAATCACCAAACGGTATATAAAACCGTTACTCCTTTCGTCCTCGTTATAAATATTATGACTATAAGATAGTCATCACATTTATAAGGGTGCGCAATGGCCGTTACTGTACTGAAAAAAGGATCCCTGGCACTGGCAGGTTTACTGCTGGTGGCACAGGCGCAGGCGACTGAGCTGCTGAACAGCTCATATGACGTCTCCCGCGAGCTGTTTGCCGCCCTTAACCCGCCGTTTGAGCAGCAGTGGGCGAAAGACAATAACGGTGACAAGCTGACCATCAAACAGTCTCACGCCGGTTCGTCCAAACAGGCACTGGCGATCCTTCAGGGACTGAAAGCGGATGTGGTGACCTACAACCAGGTGACCGACGTGCAGATCCTGCATGACAAAGGCAAGCTCATCCCGGCCGACTGGCAGAGCCGTTTACCCAACAAGAGCTCGCCGTTCTACTCCACCATGGGCTTCCTGGTGCGTAAGGGCAATCCGAAGAATATCCACGACTGGAGCGATCTGGTTCGTTCTGACGTCAAACTCATTTTCCCGAACCCGAAAACTTCCGGTAACGCGCGTTATACCTGGCTGGCGGCGTGGGGGGCAGCGGACAAGGCTGACGGTAACGATAAAGCCAAAACCGAGCAGTTCATGACCCAGTTCCTGAAAAACGTCGAAGTGTTTGATACCGGCGGGCGTGGAGCGACGACAACCTTCGCAGAGCGCGGTCTGGGCGATGTGCTGATTAGCTTTGAATCGGAAGTGAATAACATCCGCAAACAGTATGAAGCGCAGGGCTTTGAGGTCGTTATCCCGAAAACCAATATCCTGGCCGAGTTCCCGGTGGCGTGGGTGGATAAAAACGTGCAGGCAAACGGCACGGAGAAAGCGGCAAAAGCCTATCTTAACTACCTGTACAGC
The DNA here is from genome assembly GCF_003965585.1 of Enterobacter sp. WCHEn045836. Classification (NCBI taxonomy): domain Bacteria; kingdom Pseudomonadati; phylum Pseudomonadota; class Gammaproteobacteria; order Enterobacterales; family Enterobacteriaceae; genus Enterobacter; species Enterobacter sp. WCHEn045836. Next base: position 363,907 of record NZ_RXPT01000001.1, on the reverse strand, counting down.
CCACAGGCGCAGACCATCATTACCGATTACTACTATCGCGTGAACAACCCTGACGTGATGAACAAACTGAAAGATAAATTCCCGCAGACTGCGCTGTTCCGCGTGGAAGACCATTTCGGATCCTGGCCTGAGGTGATGAAAACGCATTTTGCCAGCGGCGGTGAATTAGACAAATTGCTGGCGGCGGGGCGTAAGTAATGTTTGCCGTATCGACTAAACGCGTGCTGCCGGGTTTTACCTTAAGCCTCGGGACCAGCCTGCTGTTCGTCTGCCTGATTTTGTTGTTGCCGCTCAGCGCGCTGGTGATGCAGCTTGCGCAGATGAGCTGGTCCCAGTACTGGGAAGTGGTCACCAACCCGCAGGTCGTTGCAGCCTATAAAGTCACGCTGCTGTCGGCGTTTGTGGCCTCGATTTTCAACGGCGTGTTTGGCCTGCTGATGGCGTGGATTTTAACCCGCTATCGCTTCCCGGGCCGCACGCTGCTCGATGCATTGATGGATTTACCCTTTGCTCTGCCGACCGCCGTTGCCGGTTTAACGCTGGCGTCACTTTTCTCCGTCAACGGGTTGTACGGTGAGTGGCTGGCGAAGTTTGACATCAAAGTGACCTATACCTGGCTTGGTATCGCGGTGGCGATGGCCTTTACCAGCATTCCGTTTGTGGTGCGTACCGTACAGCCGGTGCTCGAAGAGTTAGGCCCGGAATATGAAGAGGCGGCAGAAACGCTGGGGGCTACACGCTGGCAGAGCTTCCGTAAAGTTGTCCTGCCTGAGCTGTCCCCGGCGCTGATGGCGGGGGTGGCGCTGTCGTTTACCCGTAGCCTCGGCGAGTTCGGTGCGGTCATTTTTATCGCCGGTAACATTGCGTGGAAAACAGAAGTGACATCGCTGATGATTTTTATCCGTTTGCAGGAGTTTGATTACCCGGCGGCGAGCGCCATTGCCTCGGTCATTCTTGCCGCATCGTTGCTGCTGCTCTACTCAATCAACACTCTGCAAAGTCGCTTTGGTCGACGTGTGGTAGGTCACTGATGGCGGAAGTTACTCAATTGAAGCGATACGACGCGCCCCGCATCAACTGGGGGAAATGGTTTCTGATTGGTACGGGCGTGCTGGTTTCCGCTCTTATCCTCGTGGTACCGACAATCTATATTTTCGTTCAGGCGTTCAGTAAAGGGATAATGCCCGCGCTGGAAAACCTGGCGGACCCGGATATGCTGCACGCCATCTGGCTGACCGTGCTGATTGCGCTGATCACGGTGCCGGTCAACCTGGTGTTTGGTACGCTGCTGGCCTGGCTGGTGACGCGCTTTAACTTCCCGGGGCGTCAGATGCTGCTGACCCTGCTGGATATCCCGTTTGCCGTCTCCCCGGTGGTTGCGGGTCTGGTTTACCTGCTGTTTTACGGCTCCAACGGGCCGCTGGGTGGCTGGCTGGATGAGCACAACCTGCAGGTGATGTTTGCCTGGCCGGGTATGGTGCTGGTGACCATCTTTGTGACCTGTCCGTTTGTGGTGCGTGAACTGGTGCCGGTGATGTTAAGCCAGGGGAGCAACGAAGACGAAGCGGCTGTGCTGCTGGGCGCGTCTGGCTGGCAGATGTTCCGCCGCGTCACGCTGCCGAATATTCGCTGGGCACTGCTCTATGGTGTGGTGCTGACCAACGCGCGTGCAATTGGCGAGTTCGGGGCGGTGTCGGTGGTATCCGGTTCCATTCGAGGTGAAACCCTGTCGCTGCCGTTACAGATTGAACTTCTGCAGCAGGATTACAACACCATCGGCTCCTTTACCGCCGCAGCGTTGCTGACGCTGATGGCTATTTTGACCCTGTTTTTGAAGAGTGTGGTGCAGTGGCGTTTAGAGAATCAGGAAAAACGTCAGCATCAGGAGGGAAATCATGAGCATTGAGATTGCCAATATTAAGAAGTCTTTTGGTCGCACCCAGGTGCTGAATGATATCTCGCTGGATATCCCTTCCGGACAAATGGTGGCGCTGCTGGGGCCATCTGGCTCGGGCAAAACCACGCTGCTGCGTATTATCGCCGGTCTTGAGCATCAGACCAGCGGGCATATCCGTTTTCACGGCACCGACGTGAGCCGCCTGCATGCCCGCGATCGCAAAGTCGGCTTTGTGTTCCAGCATTACGCGCTGTTCCGCCATATGACGGTGTTCGACAATATCGCCTTTGGCCTGACCGTTCTTCCTAAGCGTGAGCGTCCGGACGCGGCAACCATCAAAGCGAAGGTGACCAAACTGCTGGAGATGGTGCAACTGGCCCACCTGGCTGACCGTTTCCCGGCGCAGCTTTCGGGCGGCCAGAAACAGCGTGTCGCGCTGGCCCGTGCGCTGGCGGTTGAACCGCAAATTCTGCTGCTGGATGAGCCGTTCGGGGCGCTGGATGCGCAGGTGCGTAAAGAGCTTCGTCGCTGGCTGCGTCAGTTGCATGAAGAGCTGAAATTCACCAGCGTGTTCGTCACTCACGACCAGGAAGAGGCGATGGAAGTCGCGGATCGCGTGGTGGTAATGAGCCAGGGGAATATTGAGCAGGTTGATGAGCCAGAGCAGCTCTGGCGTGAACCTGCGACCCGTTTTGTGCTGGAGTTTATGGGCGAAGTTAACCGTCTGCAGGGCACCGTACGGGGTGGACAATTCCACGTTGGGGCACACCGTTGGCCGCTGGGATACACGCCAGCCCATCAGGGGCCGGTGGATCTGTTCCTGCGCCCATGGGAAGTGGATGTCAGCCGTCGAACCAGCCTGGATTCACCGCTGCCGGTGCAGGTGCTGGAAGCTAGCCCTAAAGGGCACTACACGCAAATGGTGGTACAACCGCTGGGCTGGTATACCGAGCCGCTGACGGTGGTAATGCGCGATGAAGAGGCGCCACACCGGGGGGAACGCCTGTTTGTGGGGCTGCAGCATGCCCGTATTTATCACGGTAACCAGCGCATCGAGACGCGTGAGGATGTTGCTCTGGCGGAGTCAGCCTGATAGGTTATTAGGATGTTTATCGCCCGGTGGCGCTGCGCTGACCGGGCCTACAGCTAAAACTGCGTCTTGTAGGCCGGGTAAGCGAAGCGCCACCCGGCTTTTTTATTGAGTAAAAATCGTGAATACACTCGAACACACCATCGGCAACACTCCTCTGGTCAAGCTCCAGCGCATGGGGCCGGACAACGGCAGCGAAATCTGGGTCAAACTCGAAGGCAATAACCCGGCGGGGTCGGTCAAAGACCGCGCGGCATTGTCGATGATTGTTCAGGCCGAAACGCGCGGTGAAATTAAGCCTGGCGACGTGCTCATTGAGGCCACCAGCGGGAATACCGGCATTGCGCTGGCGATGATTGCCGCGCTGAAAGGCTACCGCATGAAGCTGCTGATGCCGGACAACATGAGCCAGGAGCGCCGCGCCGCGATGCGGGCCTACGGTGCCGAGCTGATACTGGTGACCAAAGAGCAAGGGATGGAAGGGGCGCGCGACTTAGCGCTGGCGATGGCTGATCGTGGTGAAGGCAAGCTGCTGGATCAGTTCAACAATCCGGATAACCCCTACGCCCACTACACGACCACAGGCCCGGAAATCTGGCAACAAACCGACGGACGTATCACCCATTTTGTCTCCAGTATGGGCACCACCGGCACCATTACCGGCGTGTCGCGTTTTCTGCGTGAGCAGGAAAAACCGGTCACCATTGTCGGTCTGCAGCCGGAAGAGGGGAGCAGCATTCCCGGTATTCGCCGCTGGCCGGCAGAGTATATGCCGGGCATCTTTAATGCCCAGCTGGTGGATCAGGTGCTGGATATTCATCAGCGCGAGGCGGAGAATACCATGCGTGAGCTGGCGGTACGTGAAGGCATCTTCTGCGGGGTCAGTTCAGGTGGCGCGGTAGCAGGCGCGATGCGGGTGGCGCAGGAGAACCCTGGTGCAGTGGTGGTGGCGATTATCTGCGACCGCGGCGATCGCTATCTGTCTACCGGCGTCTTTGGTGAAGAGAGTTATTCGCAGGGGGCGGGGATTTAAGCGTCATGGAGATGATTCTATTCCGGGATAACACCCGGGCGCAGCAAACCGATATTGTCGCCGTACAGTCGCAGGTGGTGTACGGCAGCGTGGGGAACAGCATTGCGGTACCGAATATTCGCACCCACCGGCTGAACGTCACCGCCGTACCGACGGTGCTGTTCAGCAACACGCCGCACTATGACACCTTTTACGGTGGAGTGATCCCGGATGAGTGGTTCAGCGGCTACCTGAAGGCGCTGGAAGAGCGCGAGATCCTGCGCGAGCTTAAGGCGGTTACCACCGGCTATATGGGCAGCGCCAGCCAGATCGTTCTGCTGGCGCAGTGGCTGAAGGCGATCAAGGTGCAGCATCCGGACCTGCTGGTGCTGGTCGATCCGGTGATCGGGGATATCGACAGCGGGATGTACGTTAAACCTGATATTCCAGAGGCGTATCGTGAGCATCTGCTGCCGCTGGCGCAGGGCATTACGCCCAATGTATTCGAACTGGAAGTGTTAAGCGGTAAACCGTGCCGCACGCCAGAGAGCGCCATCGCCGCTGCGCAGGGGCTGCTTTCCGATACGCTGAAATGGGTGGCGATAACCAGTGCGCCAGTGGCCGACGACCCGCAGAATATTCACGTCGTGCTGGTGAGTAAAGAGGGCGTTACCGTAAGCGCGCACCCACGTGTCGAGACGGATCTGAAAGGCACGGGCGATCTGTTCTGTTCAGAACTGGTCAGCGGTATTGTGGGGGGAAAAACCGTTGCTGACGCCATACGCATGGCAGGCGATCGGGTGACTGACGTCATGATTTATACGCAGTCGAAAGGTTACGACGAGCTTATCCTCCCCGCATAAACAAAAATGGCGCCCGAAGGCGCCATTTTTCTGTGCGGCAAGAATTACTTCTTGATGCGGATAACCGGGGTTTCACCCACGGTGACGCTGCCAGACAGTTTGATCAGTTCTTTGATTTCGTCCATGTTGGAGATAACAACCGGAGTCAGGGTAGACTTCGCTTTTTCTTCCAGCAGTGGCAGATCGAATTCAATCACCGGGTCGCCAACTTTCACACGCTGGCCTTCTTCTGCGATACGTTTGAAGCCTTCGCCTTTCAGTTCAACGGTGTCGATACCGAAGTGAACGAACAGTTCGATACCGCTATCAGATTCGATAGAGAACGCATGGTTGGTTTCAAAAATTTTACCGATGGTGCCGTCAACTGGAGCAACCATTTTGTTGCCAGTTGGTTTGATAGCAATGCCATCACCAACGATTTTCTCAGCAAACACTACATCCGGCACGTCTTCGATGTTGACGATCTCGCCGGAGAGCGGAGCAACAATCTCAATAGTTCCGGAGTCTTTCTTATCATCAGAAACCAGAGATTTCAGTTTATCGAACAAACCCATGATCTTCTCCTAAGCAGTAATTTGGGCCGCATCTCGTGGATTAGCAGATTGTTTTTTCTTCAATGAACTTGTTAACCAGCGTCATTAACTCGTCCGTTGTCGGTTGAGCAAGAGCCTGCTCTGCTAACACCTTCGCATCTTCGAAGTTCGTGTTACGGATAATCTTCTTAATGCGCGGGATGGAAATGGCGCTCATAGAGAATTCGTCCAGACCCATACCCAGCAACAGAAGTGTAGCACGTTCGTCGCCTGCAAGCTCACCACACATGCCAGTCCATTTACCTTCTGCATGAGAAGCATCAATAACTTGCTTGATCAAGTTCAGTACGGACGGTGACATTGGCTGGTAGAGATGTGAAATCATATCATTACCACGGTCAACTGCCAGGGTGTACTGCGTTAAATCATTGGTGCCGATACTAAAGAAATCAACTTCTTTGGCTAAATGACGCGCAATGGTCGCGGCTGCCGGTGTTTCCACCATCACGCCGATCTCAATTGACTCGTCAAATGCTTTACCTTCGTCACGCAGTTCCTGTTTATAGATCTCGATCTCTTTCTTCAGTGCACGCACTTCTTCAACAGAGATGATCATCGGGAACATAATGCGCAGCTTGCCGAAAGCAGAGGCACGCAGAATCGCACGCACCTGGTCACGCAGGATCTCTTTACGATCCATGGCGATACGTACTGCACGCCAGCCCAGGAACGGGTTCTCTTCTTTCGGGAAGTTCATATACGGCAGCTCTTTGTCGCCACCGATGTCCATGGTACGGACGATAACGGCCTGGGAGCCGCAGGCTTCAGCCACCGCTTTGTACGCTGCAAACTGCTCTTCTTCAGTTGGCAGGGCATCACGGTCCATGAACAGGAATTCAGTACGATACAGACCCACACCTTCCGCGCCGTTGCGCTCAGCGCCATCGACGTCGCGTACGGTACCGATGTTAGCGCACACTTCTACCTGATGGCCGTCCAGCGTAATAGCTGGCAGGTCTTTCAGTTTAGCGAGCTCCGCTTTCTCGGTCGCAACCTGCTCCTGAACGGCGCGCAGTTTCTCGATCTCTTCGTTGGTTGGGTTGACGTAAACCATGTTGTTTACGGCATCCAGAATCAGATAGTCGTCGTTTTTCACCTGAGAGGTGACGCTACCGGTACCCACGATGGCAGGCAGTTCCAGAGAACGTGCCATGATAGAGGTGTGGGAGGTACGGCCACCGGCGTCGGTGATGAAACCCAGCACCTTGTTCAGGTTCAGCTGTGCGGTTTCAGACGGGGTCAGGTCAGCGGCAACCAGGATCACTTCGTCCTGAATCGCGCTCAGATCGATAATGGCCAGACCCAGGATGTTGCGCAGCAGGCGCTTACCGATATCACGTACGTCGGCCGCACGTTCTTTCAGGTATTCATCATCCAGTTCTTCCAGGGCAGTTGCCTGACCTTCGATAACTTCATGGGCAGCCGCGTCGGCCGTCATGCCTTTATCTTTAATCAGGGCTATGATTTCCTGCTCCAGCTCCTCATCTTCGAGCAGCATGATGTGCCCTTCGAAGATAGCTTCTTTTTCTTCACCGAAAGTTTCGCCAGCTTTAGTTTTGATCGCTTCCAGTTGCGCAGATGCCTTGGCACGACCGCTCAGAAAACGTTCAACTTCCTGATCAACCTTGTCGGCAGAAATTTTTTTCCGGTCGATGACGATCTCGTCTTCTTTCAGCAGCAGTGCTTTGCCGAAAGCGATACCCGGGGATGCTAAAATGCCTGAAATCATAACCCTACCTTACTTGTGACTGATATTTAAAAGAACCCGGAAACTTACTCGAGCTCAGCCATCAGTTTTACCAGATGCTCAACTGCTTTCTGCTCGTCTTCACCTTCAGCAGAGATGGTGACTACGGTGCCCTGAGTCAGGCCCAGAGTCTGCAGTTTGAACAGGCTTTTTGCGCTAGCGCTTTTGCCGTTGGAAGTCACAGTGATTTCAGAAGTGAAGCCTTTCGCTTCTTTAACAAACTGAGCAGCAGGGCGGGTGTGCAGACCGTTCGGAGCGGTAATGGTAACTTCTTGCTGGAACATTGTATTTCCCCAACTTATAGGTTTAGTGTTGTGGAACTAAAGTCTAGCCTGGCGACTGAACTTTAGCCTGTATTGTTAGCGCTGACGTTTCGATCGTCATTAAACATTATGCAGCGAAAGCAAGACTTGAACCAAATCATAAAATCGATTCAGCAAGGCTATTTCGTTCGCTGATTAATTTCACGCATCAAAATAATTGCTGGTTTAAATACCAGACCCAACGGGGTGAATCAATGCCAGGAGGGGTAAAACTTTGAAGCAGGCCACAAAAAAGCACCTAAAAAGGTGCTTTTTTACGCGTTATTAACATGCTGGCATTACTGTTGCAGTTCTTTTTCAGTAAACAGATCGGCAAACAGTGCAGTGCTTAAGTAACGCTCACCCGAAGAAGGCAGGATAACCACAATATTCTTATTGGTAAAGGCCTCATCTTCCTGAAGTTTGAGCGCCGCCGCAACGGCAGCACCGGAAGAGATACCCGCCAGGATACCTTCTTCGTCCATCAGGCGACGTGCGGTCGAGATGGCTTCTTCGTTCGTGATCGTCACGACTTTATCAATCAGCTTCAGATCCAGGTTGCCCGGAATGAAGCCTGCGCCAATACCCTGAATCTTGTGCGGGCCTGGTTTGAGTTCTTCGCCCGCCAGCGCCTGAGAGATAACCGGCGAGTCGGTCGGTTCAACGGCCACGGTGATCAGGTCTTTTTTACCTTTCGTGCCTTTTATATAGCGTGACACACCGGTCAGCGTACCGCCGGTACCCACGCCAGAGATAAATACATCAACCTGACCATCGGTATCTTCCCAGATTTCCGGGCCGGTGGTTTTTTCGTGGATTTCCGGGTTTGCCGGGTTGCTGAACTGCTGAAGCAGCAGGTATTTCGCCGGATCGCTGGCAACAATCTCTTCGGCTTTCTGAATGGCACCTTTCATGCCTTTCGCGCCTTCGGTCAGCACCAGGTTTGCGCCCAGCGCTTTCAGCAGCTTGCGACGCTCGATGCTCATGGTTTCAGGCATGGTCAGCGTCAGTTTATAGCCACGCGCCGCAGCGACATAGGCCAGTGCGATGCCAGTGTTGCCGCTGGTAGGCTCAACCAGCTCAACGCCAGGCTTGAGCACGCCACGTTTTTCGGCATCCCAAATCATATTTGCACCGATACGGCATTTTACGCTAAAGCTCGGGTTGCGTGATTCGACCTTCGCCAGAATGCGTCCATTACCGATACGGTTCAGTCGAACCAGGGGCGTATGACCGATAGTCAGCGAGTTGTCTTCATAAATCTTACTCATGGCCTGTCCTTAACTGTATGAAATTGGGATACCGACCCAGCATACCTGCTAAGCAGGTAGGGGGAAGTAAGGAATTCGCATATCTATATACTGCAAGGAAATAATGGGGATCAGTATGGAATAAGGGGCGGCATAAGCCACCCCTCTTTTACACATTTTTGCATTACTTCCATAACGCGTGCTTAGCACGGTAGCAGTCCACCCACATTGCCGTTGCGCCGCAAACCGCAACGGGCATGATGAAAAGATTGAGGAAGGGGATCAATGTGAACAGGCTGGTGAGCGCGCCAAACTGCATATTGGCCACTTTCTGCGTGCGCAGCGCGGTGCGCATCTCTTTAAAAGGTACCTTGTGATTATCAAACGGGTAGTCGCAGTACTGAATCGCCAGCATCCAGGCGCTGAACAGGAACCACAGCACGGGGGCAACCGTCTGGCCGATACCGGGCACCAGATAAAGGAGAAGCAGTACAATCGCACGGGGAAGGTACCAGGCGAATTTCTGCCATTCGCGCTTCATGATGCGCGGAATATCTTTCATGATCCCTATTATGCCTGTGTCCGGTGGTGTGGCACCGGTCAGACGCGCTTCCAGCTGTTCCGCCAGCAGTCCGTTAAACGGCGCCGCAATCCAGTTGGCAATCGTTGAGAAGAAATAGCCGAACACCAACAGCACAGAAATCACCGCGAGTGGCCACAGCAGATAGCTCAGCCACTGCAGCCAGTCAGGTACATAGCTCATCATGGCCGGGACCCAGCTTTCAAGCTTCGTGAAAAGCCACCAGAAGGCGCCGCCCATGAGAACAATGTTGATCAGCAAGGGCAGAATGACGAAACGTCGAATACCCGGTAGGGAGACCAGTTTCCAGCCCTGAGAAAAATACCAGACGCCGCTGCGTGGGGGAGAAGAAGATGTTGAAACCATAACCAGGCTGTACTCCTTTTTTCACAACCAGTGGAATTGCCCGCCTATATTATCCAGTTACGGACCAATGACCAGTTCGGAAATGTTCGAAAAAACAGCAAAAAGCACGATTTAGTTCATCTTTATGCTGTGAATGCTCTGCACACACTTGCACTTGACGTAAACGGCAAATACTCTTAGTGAGTAAATGTTTGCCGTGGTGGCAAGGTGTTAGAACAACAGAGAATATAATGATGCAGGATTTGCGTCTGATATTAATCATTGTTGGCGCGATCGCCATAATCGCTTTACTGGTACATGGTTTCTGGACCAGCCGTAAAGAGCGTTCTTCTATGTTTCGCGATCGCCCACTGAAGCGCATGAAGTCCAGTCGTGACGACGATGACAGTGAATATGACATCGATGGAAGCGACGACGACGGCGTGGGTGAAGTTCGTGTTCATCGGGTCAATACTGCGCCCGGCGCGGCTCATGGGGAGCATGAAGCCCCCCGCACTGCGCAGCACCAGTATCAACCGCCGTATGCTTCTGCACAGCCTCGCCAGCAGGCGCCGCAGCCAGTGGAAGAGCCGGTGCGTCAGCCGCCGCAGCAGCCTGTCCAACAGCAGCCAGCAGCGCCGCAGCCGGTTCCACAACAACCCGTGCAGCAGCCTGTTCCGCAGCAACCTGCGCAACAACAGCCTGCTCAGCCGGTACAGCAAGCGCCACAACAGCCTGTTCATGTGCAGCCTGCGCCACAGCCAGCTCCGGCACCGCGCGTGGAGCCAGAACCGGTTGCAGAGCCAGAACCGGTTGTTGAAAAACCGCAGCGCAAAGAAGCGGTGATCATCATGAACGTGGCCGCCCATCACGGCAGCCATCTGAACGGTGACGTACTGCTTAACAGTATTCAACAGGCCGGCTTCAAGTTTGGCGATATGAATATCTTCCATCGTCACCTGAGCCCGGACGGTAGCGGCCCGGCGCTGTTTAGCCTGGCCAATATGGTCAACCCTGGCACCTTCGACCCTGAAATGACGGGGGATTTCGTGACGCCGGGGGTAACAATCTTTATGCAGGTTCCGTCTTACGGTGACGAACTGCAAAACTTTAAGCTGATGCTGCAGTCCGCTCAGCACATCGCTGACGAAGTGGGTGGTGTGGTGCTCGACGATCAGCGTCGCATGATGACGCCGCAGAAACTGCGCGAGTATCAGGACCGCATCCGCGAAGTTAAGGAAGCCAACGCGTAACCGACGCGTTATCTTCAACTCCTCCTCAACCCCCGCCTGTCGGGGGTTTTTTCTCATTGATGGTGCGATATGGACTCAATCGAACAACAAATCACTGAACTGCGAACCACGCTTCGCCATCATGAATATCTTTATCATGTTATGGACGCACCGGAAGTGCCGGATGCGGAGTACGATCGCCTGATGCGTGAACTGCGCGATTTAGAGACGCAACACCCGGAGTTGATCACTCCAGACTCGCCAACCCAGCGTGTCGGCGCTGAACCGCTAGGTGCGTTCAGTCAGGTACGTCATGAAGTGCCGATGCTCTCTCTGGATAACGTCTTCGATGAAGAGAGCTTCCTCGCCTTTAACAAGCGTTTGCAGGATCGGCTCAAAAGCAGCGACGCCCTGACATGGTGCTGTGAGCTGAAGCTGGATGGCCTGGCCGTCAGTATCCTCTACGAGAACGGCGTGCTGGTCCGTGCCGCAACGCGTGGTGATGGCACTACCGGCGAAGACATCACCACCAACGTGCGTACTATCCGTGCGATCCCGCTGAAGCTGCATGGCGACAATATTCCAGCTCGTCTGGAAGTCCGCGGTGAAGTGTTCCTCCCGCAGGCGGGCTTCGAAAAAATTAACGAAGAGGCACGTCGCACCGGTGGGAAGGTGTTTGCTAACCCGCGCAATGCGGCGGCAGGCTCTTTGCGCCAGCTGGACCCGCGTATTACCGCGAAGCGACCACTTACTTTCTTCTGCTATGGCGTCGGTATTCTGGAGGGAGGGGCGCTGCCGGATACCCACCTCGGACGTTTACTGCAGTTTAAAGCGTGGGGCTTGCCGGTCAGCAATCGCGTGCAGCTTTGCGACTCACCGGAGGCGGTGCTTGCGTTCTATCACAAGGTTGAAGAAGACCGTCCGACCCTCGGTTTTGATATCGATGGTGTGGTTATCAAGGTGAACTCGCTTGCGCTGCAGGAACAGCTAGGCTTTGTGGCACGAGCACCGCGCTGGGCTGTGGCGTTTAAGTTCCCGGCCCAGGAGCAGATGACCTTTGTCCGCGATGTGGAGTTCCAGGTGGGCCGTACGGGAGCCATCACGCCCGTTGCACGTCTGGAGCCGGTGCATGTGGCCGGTGTGCTGGTGAGCAATGCAACCCTGCACAACGCGGATGAAATTGAGCGTCTTGGCCTGCGTATTGGTGACAAAGTGGTGATTCGCCGGGCGGGGGATGTGATCCCGCAGGTTGTCAACGTGGTTCAGTCTGAACGCCCTGACGATACGCGCGCCATTGAGTTCCCGACACATTGCCCGGTGTGTGGCTCAGACGTGGAGCGTGTGGAAGGTGAAGCGGTGGCCCGTTGCACTGGGGGATTAATCTGTGGCGCGCAGCGTAAAGAGTCACTCAAGCACTTCGTCTCCCGACGGGCGATGGACGTTGACGGCATGGGCGACAAAATTATCGATCAGCTGGTTGAGAAAGAGTACGTCCACACGCCTGCGGATCTCTTTAAACTGACGGCAGGTAAGCTGACCGGCCTTGACCGCATGGGACCGAAGTCGGCTCAGAACGTGGTGAATGCGCTGGAAGCCGCCAAAGAGACCACGTTTGCCCGTTTCCTCTATGCGCTTGGTATTCGTGAGGTCGGTGAAGCCACCGCTGCAGGTCTGGCGGCGTACTTTGGTACGCTGGACGCGCTGGAGAAAGCGAGCATTGAGGAGCTGCAAAAAGTGCCGGATGTAGGCATTGTGGTGGCCACGCACGTCTTTAACTTCTTTGCCGAAGAGAGCAACCGCGACGTCATCGGCAAACTGCTGGAACAGGGCATCAAATGGCCTGCGCCGGTCGTTGTCAACGCCGAAGAGATCGACAGCCCGTTCGCGGGTAAAACGGTGGTGCTAACCGGTAGTCTCAGCCAGCTGTCACGTGATGATGCGAAAGCGCGTCTGGTGGCGCTGGGGGCAAAAGTGGCGGGCAGCGTGTCGAAGAAAACCGACCTGGTGATTGCCGGTGAAGCCGCTGGTTCAAAGCTGGCCAAAGCGCAGGAGCTCGGCATTGAGGTTATCGATGAAGCAGAAATGCTGCGCCTGTTAGGAGAGTAACGTGGAGAAAGAGCAGCTCGTCGAGATCGCCAATACGGAAATGCCGTTCGGTAAATATAAGGGCCGCAGGCTGATTGATTTGCCGGAAGAGTATCTGCTGTGGTTTGCCCGGAAGGATGAATTCCCTGCCGGACGCCTGGGCGAGCTGATGGCTATCACGCTACTGATTAAAACCGAGGGGCTGACCCAGCTGGTTCAGCCCCTGAAACGTCCTTAAGCCTTCGCGGCGCGGGTCTCTTCCTGCGCCAGCTTTTCCGTCTGACGTTTGTAACGACGCGCCAGTACCGCACAGACCATCAGCTGGATCTGATGGAAAATCATCAGCGGCAGCACCATCATCCCAATCACCGAGGTCGGGAACAGAATGTTGGCCATCGGGATGCCGTTTGCCAGACTTTTCTTCGATCCGCAGAACACAATAGTGATTTCATCTGCTTTGCTGAAGCCGCACTTGCGTGCCACAAAGACATTTACCGCAATGACAATCGTCAGCAGGACGATACTGACCACCACGATAAACAGCAGCGAGCCGGCGCCCACCTTATGCCAGATACCATTCACCACGGCTTCGCTGAAGGCGGAGTAAACCACCAGCAGGATCGACGTCTGGTCGGTTTTTGAGATCCATTTCTTGTGCTTCGCCACAAACGCCCCCGTCCACGGACGAGAAAGATGGCCAAGGACAAATGGCAGCAGTAGCTGCAGACAGATTTTCCCGACTTGCTCCAGGTTACCTTCTGCACCGTGCATATTCATCAGCAGGCCAACCAGCAACGGTGAGACGAAAATCCCTAACAGGCTGGATGCCGATGCCGAGCAGACAGCAGCCGCGACGTTGCCGCCAGCCAGCGAAGTAAAGGCAATGGCGGACTGGACGGTGGCTGGCAAAATACAGAGATACAGGAAACCGGTATAGAGCGCCGGGTCAACATTGACCGGTGCCCACCACGCAAACAGCACGCCGAGTATCGGGAACAAAATAAAGGTGCTGCACATGACCCACAGGTGCAGTCGCCAGTGGCTTCCGCCTGCGATAATGGCTTCGCGGGAGAGTTTGGCGCCGTGCATAAAGAACAGCAGTGCGATGGCCGCCGTGGTTAGCCCTTCAAAAAACGGTACAAAGCCGCCGCGCGCGGGGAAGAAGGAGGCCAGTAACACGGTGACGACCAGGGTAAGTGTAAACGGATCAAGAATACGAAATAGTTTCATAATGACTCCTGAAAACAGATGTCGCTATTGTGCTTTGTTCCCTTTGAGAAATAAAATTGATTTATTGCATCCATTCATGAATTAAACAGATGAATTATTCACTCCGCCAGCTTCGCGTTTTTGTCACCGTGGCCCATGCCCGCAGCTTCAGCCGGGCAGGGGAGATCATTGGCCTGAGCCAGTCAGCGGTCAGCCACAGTGTGAAAGAGCTTGAGATCCAGACAGGCGTCCGATTACTCGACCGGACCACGCGTGAAGTGGTATTAACCGAAGCCGGACAGCAGCTGGCCCTGCGACTGGAGCGGTTACTGGATGAACTGAACAGTACGCTCAGGGATGTCGGGCGACTGGGACAGCAGCTTTCGGGCACCGTGCGGGTGGCGGCGAGCCAGACGATTTCGGCGCATCTTATTCCGCAGTGTATTGCTGAGGGTAATCAACGCTATCCGGATATCGATTTTGTGCTGCACGACAGGCCGCAACAGTGGGTGCTGGAGAGCATCCGCCAGGGCGATGTGGATTTTGGTATTGTCATCGATCCTGGTCAGGTCAGTGATCTGGAGTGTGAGATCGTTCTTTCCGAGCCGTTTTTGCTGCTCTGTCGGGACGACGATCCGTTGGCAATGTTACCCCATGTTAGCTGGCAGTCGCTGCAGGGAGCGAATCTGGTCTTGCAGGATTATGCATCGGGCAGCCGTCCGTTGATTGACTCAGCGCTGGTGACTCAGGGGGTAAAGGCAACCATCGTGCAGGAAATCGGTCACCCGGCCACGCTGTTTCCTATGGTGGAGGCAGGCATTGGGATCAGCGTATTACCCGCCCTGGCGCTTCCGTTGCCACAGGGGAGCCGACTGACCGTGAAGCGTCTCGTACCGGCTATCGAGCGCAAGCTGATGCTGGTTCGGCGAAAAAATCGTTCTCTTTCGGGGGCGGCGCAGGCTATCTGGGAAGTGGTGCGTATTCAGGCGCAAAGATTAACCGAAGCCCGTATACGCGACCCACTGTTTAATGCTGCAGAGGATTAGATGTAGATATCGATCTGATTTTGATCTGATGGGTTGTTTACCCCTTCCACCTTGCCCTGCTTCTGATCCTGTTTCTTCTGAGCCTCTTCTGCCTGCTGGCGTAATAACTGCGCAAGCTGTGTCTGCAGCACTTTAAGCTGTGCCTGGATGAGCTCCTGTTGTTTTTTCTTCTCTTCCGGGCTGCCGGCACTCTCTGGCAGCTCTTTTAGCTGTTGAGTCAGTTTGGTGATTTGCTCCGTAATGCGGCTGATTTGGGCTGCAATATCGTTGCCACTGGAAGCACTCCCTCCACTGTTATTGCTTTGAATAGGGTGGGTTGATGTCTGAATGGTCGTCATAGTCTTTCCTCTTACCATAAAACAGAGATATCGGCACCGATGGTGGGAGCTTGAGGAAAACTGCTATATCTGGCAGGGGCCTTATCAGATAGTCCTGTCGTGGCCAGAACATTCATACGCCCATTCCCGGTCCGAGGTCTTTTCCCATCTTATTAAAAATAGATATAAGAAATCCCGGGTTATGGAAATGTTGAAAGTACAGGCCTGACGCGCCATGAAAACCCGGTAATAATTATTCGGCATATTTGATATGTTTATATGATTTAGCAAGGTGTCACAAAACTGTCATAAAAAGTTTTCTATATAAAAGGAGTGACTTATGACAGGTTCACGCGTTATTGCGACTATCGGCCCAGCTTCAAATAATACGGATACCCTACTCAAATTACGCAAGGCAGGTATGTCCGTAGCACGATTAAATGGTTCTCATAATACACCTGAATGGCATGCAGAAACGGTTAAACTTCTGCGCAATACTGTTCCTGATGTCCCTGTGCTTCTGGATATTCCAGGAAGAAAAATCAGGACGCTGCAACTGACTCATGAACCTTCTTTCAACAGTGGCGATACCTTAATCCTTACTACAGATAGTAGCCATGATGGTACAGAAAAAGTCCCTGTCGGTTTTGATCGCCTTCATGAGAAATTATCCGTTGGTGACGGGGTTTTCGCAGACGACGGCACACTCTCATTTGTTGTAGAAAAAATCGAGGGACGAGATATTTATCTGCGGGCTAACATGGATGGAAAATTAAGGAGTCGCAAGGGAATAAATGTACCCGGCATTGATCTTGGACAGTCACTGGTTACAGATAAAGATCGAGCAATGATTGAATTTGCTAAATCAATCGGTGTGGATTATATCGGAATCAGTTTTGTCGAAAGTCGCGCGCATATTGAAGCCATTCGTGAACTGATTGCTGCACCAGTTCCGCGTATTGTTGCAAAAGTTGAAAACAGTGGAGGGATCACTCATCTTGCTGAAATCGTAGATTCGGCTGATGTCATTATGATTGACCGCGGTGACCTCGCCGTAGAAACATCGATTGATCATGTCGCTCTTTATCAGAAAAAAATTCTGAGTGAAGCAGCCCGTGCAGGTAAGCCCACCATCGTGGCGACCGAAATGCTCCACAGCATGATTGAAAATCCTTTACCCACCAAAGCAGAAGTCAGCGATATCACCAATGCCATTTTGGATGGCGCTTCAGCAGTCATGCTTTCAGGTGAAACCGCAGTGGGGCGTTATCCGGTTGAGGCGGTTGATCGAATCAGCCGTATTGCCACGCTCGCGGCAACCGGACGTCATTCGCCTTATCATTCAGGCAGAGAACCAACGGACAATGATCTCCGACATACCATTCGTGCGCTTGCAAAGGCTTTACCGCTGACCCGGTTGGTTGTCCTTTCCCGAACGGGTTACGCCGTGCGTATTGCTGCTATGTCTGATGCCGGGTTGCCTGTATTAGCCGTAGGAACACATCCAGAACTTACTCGTAGCTGGAATCTTCTTCCGAATGTCACCAGCGTTTATATTAATAATGAAGATGAAATTTCCGGGTTGGGAGAGGACCATCTTTTGAAAAAATTAACCCATGGTGGATATCTGGGACATGATGATTATGTGGTGATTATCTCCGCACAACAGGACAGTAAGAGTCTTAATGGAAACATAATTCATACTCTGAATGTAAATGCCTGGCTTCAGCATAATTCTAAAAAGTTAAATGAGGTAGAGGTGGCTTAAATGGATTATGAATATCTCTTCCTGCCCGTTATTATGCTTTTTTCTGTGATTCAGTCTATTTTCGGTATGGGTATTCTGGTCTTCGGTACTCCGGCTCTTCTCCTGCTGGGATATGATTTTTCGTCGGTTCTCGGGTTGCTTTTACCCTCGTCAGTCCTGATTTCATTTACTCAGCTGTATACTTGCCGGGGAGGGAATGTAGAAAGGAACGAAATAGTCAATATGGTCATCTGTGCGGCGGCCGTGATTTTATTGCTGAGTGTCATTATTATCTCGGGAGTTAAGGTTAATCTTGATATCTTAGTCGGTCTGGTGCTGATATTTTCTGCAGCGGTGAGGTTAAGCGCAAATTTCAGACAGTTTATCCGTGTCAGACTCATTAAATATCAACGTCAGTATGTTCTGATAATGGGCGCTTTACATGGGGTAACCAATATGGGAGGTGCATTGCTGGCCCTTTATGCATCCACCAAACAACGTGAGAAGACAGCCATACGGGCAGAGGTTTCACGCTATTATCTGATGTTTGGCATTATCCAACTGCTTACGCTTGTTATCCTGAAACCACATTCCTTGAGTCTTTCTGGATTTATGGCTGCACCACTTGCGTTGTTTGTCTACTGGGTTGTCGGGAATGTGCTTTTCCGTCGCGCCAGCGCATCCGTATACGAAGGTCTGTTGACAGCCTTTATTGCGGTATATGGCATCCTGGTGCTTACTAAGGGATATATCTGACGATCATGATTACGACTCTGTTCGCCCTTATTCCTGTCATGTTTCTGATTGCCCTGGGCTATATGCTCCGCTCGCGCAACTTTATTGATGCGCAGTTTTGGTTGCCTTGCGAAAAGCTCAATTACTTCTGGCTGTTCCCTGCGTTAATGTTCTCCCAGGTTGCTACAGCTGACCTGGGGGTGTTTCCCGTCAAGCCTATCGCCTGGTCTATCCTTGGGGCAGTACTGCTGGCAGCATTGTCTCTCTGGGTCTGGCGGGGATTAAGCAAACAGTCAGGTCCTGTATTTTCTTCTGTCATACAGGGGGCGTTGCGCCCGAATACTTATATTGGGGTCGCGGCAGCGGCGGCAACCTATGGTACCACCGGGTTGACAGTCACCTCTATTAGTATCGCTGTCGCGATTCCTCTTTTGAATGTGGCATCCATTGTTGTGCTGATGTATTACGGCCAGGGGACGAAGCCCGCACAAGCCCAGATAATCAGGGCATTGGTACGTAATCCTGTCATTATTTCGGTGCTTGCCGGGCTGCTCTTTAATATTGCGCGTTTGCAGTTACCACAGACTGTATCTGACATTTTGCATATCCTGGGGAGTGCTTCTCTGCCTCTGGGGCTACTGGCTGTTGGCGCAGGTCTTGACCTTAAAGCGGCCCGTGCCTCTCACGGCGCCGTGTTGCAGTCAACATTCGTTAAGCTGCTGTTTGTTCCGCTGGTGACATTGCTTATTGGCATAGGGTCAGGGATAAGCGGCCCTGTTCTGGCAACTGTCGTACTCTTTAACGCGCTTCCCTGCACACCCTCTGCCTACATCATGTCCAAACTGCTTGGTGGAGATTACCGCCTGTCAGCAGGCATTATTTCTGTCCAGACGGTATTAGCGGCGGTAACAATTCCGGCAATTCTGTTTCTGACCACATTGTCACCGAGCTAAGGGGTGTGTGCTGCTCATACTGCGCCCAACTTTCTACAAACCACGCATCGCTTCCCTGCTGCTTACACAGCAGGGCAAGCCCTTCATGACATAACTCATGGGCCTGTGCATACAAGTTTTGATCTCCGGCTGTCAGGACGCTTAACAACCGCTTCATCTCTAAAATATACTCACGGGCAAAAATCGGATCCCGTGCCACAATATCTCGCGCATTATCAATAAGGTCACATAGCTTTATGGTCTGCGCTGCGGCATTTGCCTGCGCGCTATGAATGAGATTGGCGTTCTTGCGCTCAATACGAGAGCCTCCCGTTCGCCGGGTCCTGACATCTGTAAGCATTTCAACATATTGTCCGACCTCCGCGCCGAACAACGCATTGATGGTTTCAAGGGTGACACCAGTATCTTCAACGACATCATGGAGCCATGCCGCTGCGACCATTTCTTCGGTTGGGTTTATGCTTTGAAGTAATTTGACAACGGATGCCGGGTGGACAATGTAGGGTTCGCCTGTGAACTTTCGTTTTTGACCGGCTTCACGATGCGCTTGGGTAGCAAAGCGTCTGGCTCGTTCACTGAGTGTCATGATTTTCACCTAAAGCTTTATTTTATATTGTGTTTTTTATGTTTGTTCCAGACCGAAATATTATATCTTATCCTTCATTCGATTAAGACGCCCGCCAGACGAGACATTGTGCCGACAGAGGCATAAGCCATATGTGGCTGCCTGGTATGGAGAGGGGACATTCAGGTGAAAAAAAAACGCATCCTTTTTAATAAGATACGGTTTGCTTACTTCCCCGGATAAGATGACGTATCCCAGGAATATGACATGTGACGGGGCGTTTTTATCGCAGATAGCAAAAAAGCGCCTTTAGGGCGCTTTTTTACATTGGTGGGTCGTGCAGGATTCGAACCTGCGACCAATTGATTAAAAGTCAACTGCTCTACCAACTGAGCTAACGACCCGAAATGGTGGGCGATGACGGGCTCGAACCGCCGACCCCCTCCGTGTAAAGGAGATGCTCTACCAACTGAGCTAATCGCCCATTTCGGAACTGCTGCGATAAGGTGAGAATGGTGGGCGATGACGGGCTCGAACCGCCGACCCCCTCCGTGTAAAGGAGATGCTCTACCAACTGAGCTAATCGCCCAATCTCAATACTTATCTACACTGCGAGTCTACGTGAAGTAGATGGTGGGTGATGACGGGCTCGAACCGCCGACCCCCTCCGTGTAAAGGAGATGCTCTACCAACTGAGCTAATCACCCCCGCTGTGTGGAGTCGCATTATAGGGAGAGTTGAAAATGAGTCAACGCATTTTCTAAAGTTTTTATTCGTTCGTCGTAAAATTAAACAAAACGATCGCGAAACGGGCTGTGGCGCATGATTTCTAAACAAAAATCGCAAACCTGGTCACGATAAAGGGAACAACATTGAGGAATCGCCCCACAGTGATAGAATATTGCCCATTGTTTTTTCCCCGGGATTTGCCGATTGCCGGCATCTTTATAACGTAAGGCCATTTCATGAAAATCAAAACTCGCTTCGCGCCCAGCCCGACAGGCTATCTGCACGTGGGTGGTGCACGTACTGCTCTCTATTCCTGGCTTTTTGCACGCCACAACAAAGGTGAGTTTGTGCTGCGTATCGAAGACACCGATCTCGAGCGCTCCACGCCGGAAGCAATTGAAGCCATTATGGATGGGATGAACTGGCTGAATCTGGAGTGGGATGAAGGCCCTTACTTCCAGACCAAACGTTTTGACCGTTATAACGCAGTGATTGACGAGATGCTGGTCGCGGGTACGGCGTACAAGTGCTATTGCTCCAAAGAGCGTCTGGATGCGCTGCGTGAAGAGCAGATGGCGAACGGTGAAAAGCCGCGTTATGACGGCCGTTGCCGCCACGACCACAGTGAGCATGCCGCTGATGAGCCTTGCGTGGTGCGTTTTGCTAACCCGCAGGATGGCTCTGTTATTTTTGACGATCAGATCCGTGGCCCGATTGAATTCAGCAACCAGGAGCTGGACGATCTGATCATCCGCCGTACCGACGGTTCTCCAACCTATAACTTCTGTGTGGTGGTTGACGACTGGGATATGGAAATTACCCACGTTGTCCGTGGTGAAGACCATATCAACAACACCCCGCGCCAGATCAACATCCTGAAAGCGCTGAACGCCCCTGTGCCTGTCTACGCGCACGTCTCTATGATCAACGGTGACGACGGTAAAAAATTGTCTAAACGCCACGGTGCGGTAAGCGTGATGCAGTACCGCGACGACGGCTACCTGCCGGAAGCGCTGTTGAACTATCTGGTGCGTCTGGGCTGGGCTCACGGCGATCAGGAGATCTTCAGCCGTGAAGAGATGATCAATCTGTTCTCTCTGAGCTCTGTGAGCAAGTCGGCGAGCGCGTTCAACACCGACAAACTGCTGTGGCTGAACCACCATTACATCAATACCATGCCGCCAGAATATGTGGCGACATACCTGCAGTGGCATATTGAGCAGGCAAATATTGATACCCGCACCGGTCCGGAGCTGGCGGATCTGGTGAAACTGCTCGGCGAGCGTTGCAAAACGCTGAAAGAGATCGCTGAAAGCTGCCGCTACTTCTATGAAGAGTTTGATGAGTTCGACGCTGACGCGGCCAAAAAACACCTGCGTCCTGTTGCGCGTCAACCGCTGGAAGTGGTGCGTGACAAACTGGCCGCGATTACAGAATGGACCGCTGAAAATGTCCATCACGCGATTCAGGCAACCGCTGATGAACTGGAAGTGGGCATGGGTAAAGTCGGGATGCCATTGCGCGTAGCGGTGACCGGTGCGGGCCAGTCACCGGCGCTGGATGTTACTGTTCACGCGATTGGTAAATCACGCAGCGTGGCGCGCATTAACAAGGCGCTGGGCTTTATCGCTGAACGCGAAAACCAGCAGTAATTCAAGCTGAAATGCGAAAACGGCAGGGTGACCTGCCGTTTTTTTATGCGTGCAATTCAGCAATACCAAGGCGCGTCAGAAAACCGCTTATACCTTCGCGTTTTAACAACGCGTCAAGACGCTCCTGTTCAAGCCGGGTCATATTTTCCAGCGTGTCGACGATCTGGGGAAGCAGATTCGACGATGCTGACTCGCCATACAGGGACGTGACTTCCGCCAGATGGTAAACCGCCTGACGGTTACGAATGGCCGGGAGGCTCATAATGTGCTCCTTCACGCGAGCATCAATATGAATCAGCCGCGCCCGACCGCCTTTTACGCCGTTGATCCCTTCCGTTTTCCAGCCCTGCTGACGGATCCAGCGGTTAACGGTTTGTCTGGCCACGCCCAGACTGTTCGCCAGCTCTTCCGTGGTCATCTTACTGCGTAATCTTTTCATATCAGTTATGGTCGCGAATCCCTAAACGTTGCAACAATCCGGTAATCCCTTCCCGCAGTAACAATGATGTCATCTGCTTTTGCTCTTCCGGCGTCATTTCATTCGCCAGCGTCAGGAGTAAAGTGTGAAGTGAACCGTTCAGCAAAGCGCTTTCTGGCATATCAGACGTTTCCGTTGCCCGGCGCGCGCTGCGGATAAAATCACGCACTTTCTCGTTCACATGTACCAGGCGCGCTTTCCCGCCCTGTACTCCTGGTTTCGGCGATGTAATCCAACCCTCTTTGCGTACCCATTTATTGATGGTCTGTCGGCTATAGCCAGTGAGAAGGGCCAACTCCTCTGGCGTCATACGTTCCTTGATCATGCAATTTCCTGAATATTTGTGGGGTTAATTAACGGTTCATTTTATAGCACCGTTTTAGGTGAAAACGTGACAGGATTAACTTCTGACTGCGAGGCGGCTCGCAAAGTGATTCATTTGCATGATTTTTCGGCGATTGAACAGCGGCTATTGATTTTGCCGTTGACACTCCGCAGCGGAATTCATATTATGCCGCCCGTCAACATGACAGCTTTACGATGGGGCTATAGCTCAGCTGGGAGAGCGCTTGCATGGCATGCAAGAGGTCAGCGGTTCGATCCCGCTTAGCTCCACCAAACTCTGAACCCAACAGAGTAGGGTAAGTAAAGTAACATGTGGGGCTATAGCTCAGCTGGGAGAGCGCTTGCATGGCATGCAAGAGGTCAGCGGTTCGATCCCGCTTAGCTCCACCAAAATTTAAACCCTCGTCGAAAGACGGGGGTTTTTTTATGCGTTTGTAATCACTTTCCATGACTTTTGTTGCCAAATTAGAGGTATTTCTATACCTCACCTCAATCCATCACAATAAACGAGTCTATAAATAGACTTCAACTTGATTCGCGCAATTAATAAACCTATTATCCATCCGGTCAATGATTTGAATGGTAAAATAGATTACCCACCTTAATGAATAGAAAAACTTACAATAATGTAAAGATATTTATGATTGCTCTGGCACTGTGTCTGATTACAGTGCCATTTTCCCGTTATATTTCGCCACGGGCTATCGTAAATGGTCATGATGTTTATCTGGCATGGTTGCCGTTAAGCGTTATGCTGGCCGTGATCCTGTTATTTGGGCGTCGGGCGATCATTCCCATTCTGTTAAGTTTTACTATTGCTAATATATTCAATATTAATTTAGTACCACTACAATATTCAGTATTATTGTTCTGTCAGACGTTTTCAGTCTTTGCCGCCTGTGGCGTCCTCCGCCTTGTGCTGGGCAAGCGCTGGCGCTACTGCGTGCCGAACAAACACATCGGGCTGCGTATATTCTGGCTGGGCTTTATGGTGCCGATAGGCATTAAAGTGTCGATGTATCTGGCTGGTTATTTATTTGATTTTCCCGTTACTATCTCCACGTTCTTCGGCGAAGGCACCGCAATTTACAACATCGTTGATATTCAAAGCCTGATATGCGCGGCGTTGATTTTTACCATGATGTTCTATTATCCATTAAGAATGATAATTAATCCCCGCTATGCCAGGATCTTCTGGCTGCGGAGTGTGAAGCCGGTGTTTTTTCACAAAAAATCATTGTATATATTCATCTGGCTGTCGCTTTTAATTTTCATCCTTGCAATTTTATGTGCGCCTTTTGAGTCTCCTGTTATTGCAGGCTATTTGATGCCAGTGATTTTTATTCTCTTTACGTTAGGTATCAGTCGCCTCAGCTATGCGCTCATCTCTTTGTTCTGGGCGGCGTCCGCGCTTCTGCTGTTGAGCTATAACTACAACTTCCTCACAGGCGTGGAATCAGGACATTCACTCTCTTTCATCCTGTCCGTGCTTATCTCTTTCGCTATCTGTCTGCTTTACATGTCGCGGATCTACCAGCGAAGTAACTGGCTGAAGCAGGGCTGGCAGGACAGGGCGCTTACCGATCCGCTGACCGGTTTACCCAACATTCGCGCACTGGAGGAGTTTCTTCATCTCCATCCGGATGCGAAGGTCTGTTGTCTGCGGATGGACAACCTCGAGTTTTTAAGCCGCCACTACGGCATTCTCATGCGCGTGCATTGCAAACGCAGAGTGACCATGTCGCTGCAACCTCTGTTACACAAAGATGAGAAGCTCTTCCAGCTGCCTGGAAGCGAGCTGGTCGTGGTATTGCTGGGGCCAGAAACCGCTGAACGGCTGCAATATATGGTTGATCAGCTAAACAGTCGTAAAATTTACTGGAACAACACGGGTCTGGATATTGAATTCGGCGCGTCATGGGGAATGGTCGAAAACGGCGAGAGACTGCACCATACGCTGGGCCAACTCAGCTGGCTGGCCGAGCAGTCGTGCGGCGCGCACAACGTACTTGCGCTTACCAATAGTCTGGAAGCCGCGTCGGGACAAACCACCGATCGGGTATTGATGCTAGCGCGTATCAAACATGCCCTCGATGCCGGTCAGTTTCATTTATACGCCCAGCCTATCCAGAAAGCGGACGGTAGCGGCTACTACGAAATACTGGCGCGGATGGAAAGTGAGGGCGAGATTATCACGCCTGACCGTTTTATCCCGTTGATTGCCCAGTTTAACCTGAGCCATCGCTTTGATATGTGCGTACTGGAAAAATTACTGGTGTGGTTACGTGACAATCCTGCCACCCAGGCTGGCGCCCGTTTTTCTGTCAATCTGATGCCGCTGACGCTGATGCAAAAAGAGGTGGCGACCGAGATAAGCGCGTTGTTTGAACGCTATGGCATCGCACCTCAGGCTGTTGTTCTGGAGATCACCGAAGAGCAGGCATTCTCGAACTCAGGAAGCAGCATCAAAAATCTCCAGCAACTGCGGGATCACGGCTTCCGTATCGCGATTGATGACTTTGGCACCGGTTATGCCAACTACGAACGACTCAGACGCCTTCAGGCGGATATCATTAAAATTGATGGCTGTTTTGTTAAAGATATCTGTACCGATGACATGGACGCGATGATTGTGCAGTCGATTTGTAATCTGGCGAAAACAAAATCACTGAGTGTGGTGGCTGAGTATGTGGAGACGCCGGAGCAACGGGACATGCTGCTGCGCTTCGGAGTGGATTACCTGCAGGGATACCTGATAGGTAAACCGACGCCGCTTGACGCACTTCAGGCATAAAAAAACCGGGAGCCAGGCTCCCGGTTCTTATTTAACGCGACGCGTTACAGTACCAGTGCTGCGATAGAGGCAGACAGTACGCTCACCAGCGTTGAGCCGTAAACCAGTTTCAGACCGAAGCGAGAAACGACGTTACCCTGTTCTTCGTTCAGACCTTTAATCGCACCGGCGATAATACCGATGGACGAGAAGTTCGCGAAGGAAACCAGGAACACGGACAGGATGCCTTCAGCACGTGGAGAGAGCGTGCTGGCAATTTTCTGCAGATCCATCATCGCAACGAATTCGTTAGAAACCAGTTTGGTTGCCATGATACTGCCCACCTGCAGCGCTTCGTGAGCAGGGACACCCATCACCCAGGCAACAGGGTAGAAGATGTAGCCCAGGATGCCCTGGAAGGAGATCCCCAGCACCGCGGCGAACAGGGCGTTCAGGGCAGAAATCAGAGCGATGAAGCCGATCAGCATGGCGGCAACGATAATCGCCACTTTGAAGCCCGCCAGAATATATTCACCCAGCATTTCGAAGAAGCTCTGACCTTCGTGCAGATTCGCCATCTGCAGGTTCTCTTCGCCTTCCTCAACACGGTAAGGGTTGATCAGTGACAGCACGATAAAGGTGCTGAACATGTTCAGTACCAGAGCAGCAACCACGTATTTTGGCTCCAGCATGGTCATATACGCACCCACGATTGACATGGAGACGGTAGACATTGCTGTTGCGGCCATGGTGTACATACGGTTACGGGACATCTTACCGAGAATATCTTTATACGCGATAAAGTTCTCAGACTGGCCCAGAATCAGGGAGCTGACGGCGTTGAACGATTCCAGTTTACCCATTCCGTTAACTTTGGAGAGTACGGTACCAATGGCACGGATCACAATCGGCAGAACACGAATGTGTTGCAGAATACCGATCAGCCTGGAGATGAAGACGATTGGGCAAAGTACTTTCAGGAAGAAGAACGCCAGACCTTCGTCGTTCATTTTACCGAAGACAAAGTTAGTCCCTTCATTGGCGAATCCGAGCAGTTTTTCGAACATTTCGGAGAAGCCTTTTACGAAGCCAAGCCCCACGTTGGAGTTCAGGAAGAACCACGCGAGTAAAACTTCAATAACGAGAAGCTGAACAACAAAGCGAATGCGGATTTTTTTACGGTCATGGCTGACCAGTAACGCAAGCGCAGTAACGACAACGAGTGCCAGGACAAAGTGAAGGACGCGGTCCATATTTGCTCCAAATATGAGGCAGGTTTAATTTTCGTGCACATTCTATGTAACAAGCGAAAAGAAAACGAGATCAAGGACACACTATAGTTACATCCTGTGACGAGTCTCAAAAATAGTGATCCACAATACATTTTCGTTATGTTAGGTAAATGAGTGAAAAGTTAAGTTTGTGTGCTAGTCTTCACAAAAGAGCGCGCGATTTCGGTTTCTGTTAGATCGTCCTCCGCTTACCCGCCCGTCTATCGTTCAAAGCTATCAGAGAAATCACCGTAAGCTTTACAAATGATCTTGATAATCATTCTCATTTTGATAGCATTAAACATAGCAAAGGCTATATTTCAGAGGCAGAAATGACAAACAGTCGCGTTGAGGGTAGCAGTGGCAGAGCAGCACGCAAGTTGCGGTTCGCATTAATGGGACCTGCGTTCATTGCTGCCATTGGTTATATCGATCCAGGTAACTTTGCGACCAATATTCAGGCCGGGGCCAGCTTCGGCTATAAACTGCTGTGGGTCGTTGTCTGGGCTAATCTGATGGCCATGCTGATTCAAATGCTCTCGGCCAAACTGGGGATAGCTACCGGTAAAAACCTCGCCGAGCAGATCCGCGATCACTATCCTCGTCCTGCCGTATGGCTGTACTGGATCCAGGCTGAAATCATCGCGATGGCAACTGACCTCGCCGAATTCATCGGTGCGGCAATTGGTTTCAAACTGATCCTCGGGGTATCGCTGTTGCAAGGGGCCGTGCTGACCGGTATCGCCACCTTCCTGATTCTGATGCTGCAGCGTCGGGGGCAAAAACCGCTGGAAAAAGTCATTGGCGGCCTGCTGCTGTTTGTCGCTGCGGCCTATATTGTTGAACTGATTTTCTCACAGCCGAACCTGGTGCAGCTCGGTAAAGGGATGGTGATCCCAAGCCTGCCAACCTCTGAAGCGGTGTTCCTCGCCGCCGGGGTACTGGGGGCGACCATCATGCCGCATGTGATTTACCTTCACTCCTCGTTAACCCAGCACCTGCACGGTGGGACGCGTAAAGAGCGCTATTCGGCAACCAAATGGGATGTGGCTATCGCCATGACGATTGCCGGTTTTGTGAATCTGGCGATGATGGCTACTGCCGCCGCCGCTTTCCACTTTAATGGCCACACCGGTATTGCCGATCTCGACCAGGCCTATCTGACGCTGGAGCCGTTATTGAGCCATGCAGCTGCGACCATATTTGGTCTAAGCCTGGTGGCGGCAGGTCTCTCCTCCACGGTGGTGGGAACACTGGCCGGGCAGGTGGTCATGCAAGGGTTCGTTCGTTTCCATATCCCGCTGTGGGTGCGTCGTGCCGTCACGATGTTGCCGTCATTTGTGGTGATCCTGATGGGGCTGGACCCAACACGCATTCTGGTCATGAGCCAGGTGCTGCTGAGCTTTGGGATCGCACTTGCGCTGGTGCCGCTGCTGATCTTTACCAGCAACAAAGACCTGATGGGCGAACTGGTTAACACTACGATGGTGAAACGGATCGGATGGGCTATCGTGGTCGTGGTAGTGATGCTGAACCTGTGGTTACTGATAGGCACGGCATTGGGGTTATAAAAGAAAAAGGAGCCGGGAGGCTCCTTTTTTATGATTAGTGTCGACCGTGGCCGTGGCCATGTCCACCGCGACCTTTACCGCCGCGATCCCAGCCGCCACGGCGGTCATCACGGTCGTTCCAGCCTTCGCGATAACCACGCTCGTAGGCGTTGTTTTTATACCAGCCGCGGTGCAAACCATTATCATGTTTCCACCAGCGGTCGCCGCGCCACTCATAGTGACGGTGCCAGTAGTCACGGTCGCGCCAGTAGCCACCGTCCCAGTATCTGCCGTAGTCGTCACGATCGCCAATTTGTAATTTTACTGATGGCAACAGGGTGATTTCGCCAGCAGTGGCGACCAGCGGGGCCGAAGCCAGTAATACCGCTGCAAGAATCAGTGACCTGAACATACTCTTCTCCTTCACGATCGGGGCCTTGTTGGGCCTGTTAACGCAATTTTACGAGTTGGTAAAGGCTCGTTTCATCGCCTCAACTCCGAATTCAGACGTGATAGCACTTTTTGCTAAAATAGGATTTATTTTGAGCTATTCAGGATCCCGTCAATGGTGGTCAGCTCTTCCGCCGTGAAATGGCGGTTCTCCAGCATGCCCACTGCATCGTCTATTTGCCCGGTTTTACTGGCGCCAATCAGTACGGAAGTTACCGCCTCGTGGCGTAAAATCCAGGCCAGCGCCATCTGAGACAGCTTCTGTCCCCGGCTTTCTGCCAGCGCGTTCAGTCTTCTGACTTTTTCCAGTTTCTCCTGGGTTATCTGATCCGGATTCAGGAACTTACTCCCGCTCGCGGCACGGGAGTCTGCCGGAATGCCGTTCAGATAGCGATCGGTCAGTTGCCCGCCCGCCAGCGGCGAGAACGGAATGCAGCCGACCCCTTTTTCCTGCAAAACGTCCAGCAAGCCCGCTTCCGGCGCACGTTCAAACATTGAATATTTCGGCTGATGGATCAGACACGGCGTGCCGAGGTCATTGAGGATGTCGATAGCCTGCCGTGCAAGCTCGGCCGGATAATTGGACAAACCGACATACAGGGCTTTCCCCTGGCGCACCAGATGGTCAAGCGCTTTCATCGTCTCCTGCAGCGGCGTTTCCGGGTCAGGACGGTGGTGGTAGAAGATATCGACATACTCCAGCCCCATACGTTTCAGACTTTGATTCAGGCTTGCGATGAGATATTTGCGCGATCCCCAGTCACCGTAAGGGCCGTCCCACATGGTGTAGCCCGCTTTCGTCGAGATGATCAGTTCATCGCGCCACGGCAGAAAATCTTCCTGCAAAATGCGGCCGAAATTGCGCTCGGCGGAACCGGGAGGCGGACCATAGTTATTGGCAAGGTCGAAGTGTGTGATACCAAGATCAAACGCGCGCTGTAAAAGTTGACGGCTGTTTTCGATAAGCGTGGCGTCACCGAAGTTGTGCCAGAGCCCAAGAGAGATGGCGGGTAATTTAACGCCACTTTGCCCACAGCGACGATACAGCATTGTCTGATAACGGTTTTTATCTGGCTGATAACTCATGCTCATGACCTCTGGCGCTAAAAAGAAATAACCGTGTATACGTTTACACTGATGCGAAAAAAAAGAGCATAGCGCAGCCGTTTTTGTAAAGCATTCTTTCCATGACCTTCTTTCTGTCATTTCTGGACAGCCATCACGCTTATTTAATACTCAAAGTGAGGTCAACGTCAGAAGGACACCTGTTATGCGAACCCCATACTGCGTCGCCGATTACCTGCTGGACCGTCTTACAGATTGTGGTGCCGATCATCTGTTTGGCGTGCCGGGCGACTATAACCTGCAGTTTCTCGACCATGTCATCGACAGCCCGGATATCTGTTGGGTGGGCTGTGCTAATGAGCTAAACGCATCTTATGCCGCTGACGGATATGCCCGATGTAAGGGCTTTGCCGCGCTGCTGACAACATTTGGCGTAGGGGAGTTAAGTGCCATGAACGGCATGGCCGGCAGCTTTGCCGAACATGTTCCGGTGTTACATATTGTGGGGGCACCGGGTACGGCCTCACAGCAAAAAGGGGAGTTGCTGCACCACACGCTGGGTGATGGTGAGTTCCGCCACTTCTACCATATGAGTGAACCGATCACGGTCGCACAGGCGATCCTGACCGAACAAAATGCCTGCTACGAAATCGACAGAGTGCTCACCACCATGCTGAGGGAGCGCCGTCCCGGCTACCTGATGTTGCCTGCCGATGTGGCTAAAAAATCGGCTACGCCGCCTGTAAGCGCTCTCACTCTCAAACCGGTTCATGGCGATACTGCCTGCCTGAAAGCGTTCCGTGATGCCGCCGAGAGCAGGCTGAAAACGAGCAAACGTACTGCGCTGTTGGCCGATTTCCTTGTCCTG
Source organism: Enterobacter sp. WCHEn045836 (assembly GCF_003965585.1). Taxonomy (NCBI): domain Bacteria; kingdom Pseudomonadati; phylum Pseudomonadota; class Gammaproteobacteria; order Enterobacterales; family Enterobacteriaceae; genus Enterobacter; species Enterobacter sp. WCHEn045836. Next base: position 333,158 of record NZ_RXPT01000001.1, on the reverse strand, counting down.
CGCCACGGTCATAAACATGCGCTGCAAAAATGGGTGAAAGAGGTGCCGATGGCACACGCCACCATGCTGATGGGCAAAGGAATATTCGATGAACGGCAGGCCGGATTTTACGGTACGTACAGTGGCTCGGCGAGTGCTGGCGCGGTAAAAGAGGCGATTGAAGGCGCGGATACGGTGTTGTGCATCGGGACACGATTTACCGATACGCTGACCGCCGGCTTCACACATCAGTTAACCCCGGCGCAAACGATAGAAGTTCAGCCGCATGCCGCCCGCGTCGGTGATGTCTGGTTTACCGGGATCCCGATGCTTCAGGCGATTGAGACGCTGATGGATCTGTGCAAACAACACGTGCACGATACGCCTGTACCGTTGTCTCAGAGCGCGATGGCCTACCCGCAGACGGAGGGCTCACTCACCCAGGAGAATTTCTGGAGCACGCTGCAAACCTTTATTCGCCCGGGTGACATCATTCTTGCCGACCAGGGCACTTCGGCCTTCGGGGCGATTGATCTGCGTCTGCCTGCAGACGTGAATTTCATCGTCCAGCCGCTGTGGGGCTCCATTGGTTATACCCTGGCCGCGGCGTTTGGTGCGCAAACCGCCTGCCCGAACCGGCGCGTGATTGTACTCACCGGTGACGGTGCCGCCCAACTGACCATTCAGGAAATGGGATCGATGCTGCGTGATAAACAGCACCCCATCATCCTGGTGCTTAACAACGAAGGGTACACGGTAGAGAGAGCCATCCACGGACCGGAACAGCGCTATAACGACATTGCTTTATGGAACTGGACCCAAATCCCGCAGGCACTGAGCCTGGATCCTCAGGCGCAATGCTGGCGGGTCAGTGAAACGGAACAGCTGGCGGACGTGCTCGAAAAAGTGGCGCACCACGAACGGCTTTCGCTGATTGAGGTGATGCTACCAAAGGCGGATATCCCGCCGCTGCTGGGGGCGATTACCAAAGCGCTGGAGGCGCGTAACAGCGCCTGATCACTTGTCGTTACGCCAGGCCATCAACATCGGTTTGCCCGCCAGCAGGAGCCAGGCGGGCAACATCACGATGCAAAGTAACGGGATGAGGGTGGTATCCGGAACCACCACTGCGGCCATAAACAGGCTCAGCCAGGCATCGCGCGTCACCACCAATACCAGCCCCAGAATAGAGCAGGAGACAGTAATCGCCGCCGGCACTGCATCCACATGTTCATGCAGCATCAACCCCAGCGCGACGCCGACAAAGACCGCCGGAAAAATCCGTCCGCCACGAAAACCGCACGCTGCCGCCACCACCAGTGCCGCCAGCTTTATCAGCGCAAACAGCAGATAATCGGACACGCTAAACACCTGACTGAAGGCCAGCTGCTGCATCTCATCCAGACCTTTAAACAGCGTGACCTTACCGCCGATGGCCCCCAGAATGCCGAGCATCAACCCCCCGACGCCGAGGATCAATACCGGATGTTTGAGCTTATGCACCTGGCGGTGCAGACGCGGCAGACACCAGACCGCGATCATCCCCAGCGCAATGGCAATAGCGACCACAACCGCACCGCTGAAGATATCGGCTATCTGCATCTGGCCGTAGTGGGGAAGGGAGAGCGAGAAGTGCGGATTGAAAAACAGACTGGTGGTGAGTGCGCCGGCCGCGGCGGCCATCAGTGGCGCAAAGAGTTTATCCCAGAGCGGGACGTCGTTATTGCTGGAGAGCGTTTGCGAGAAGATCAGCGCGGCCGCGACCGGCGTGCCGAAGAGTGCGCCGATGGTGCCGGCAGACGCCAGAATCGTCCAGTCCAGGGCTCCGACCCGGGGCAAAATGCGTGAACCGAGAAATACCGCCAGGCCAATATTGACCGCCATGATGGGATGCTCTGGCCCCAGGCTAACGCCGCCTGCCAGACCAATAATTAACGCGATAATGAGCCCAGGCAGCGCTGCAGGTGCGACCGGGGCACCAATCAGCGGTTCCAGCGCCGGATCCGGCCCGGCATGCCCTGGGCTAAAGCGGATCACCAGACCCACCGCAACGCCCGTCAGGGTCAGCATCATAATGATCCACGCCGGCGAATCAACGTTGATACCCATTTGAGCCGGAAGCGCTGTCCATAACATCGTTTGCACCACCGAGGCGACTTTCATCACGATGATAAGTACCAGGCTTGAGACAATACCAATAATTAAGGCCGGGATTGCCAGCAACAGCATGGTTCTGGCTCGCGGGTGGAGCATGATAATTTCCTTGTACAAAAAGGTATTACGTTACTTTGCACAATCAGCATTGTGGCAATAGTGCAAAAGGTGCTGAAACGGTAAAGTTATTCTGTGACGAAGATCGATAATCCCGGGGCATTCACCTTCCGGTCGTTGTTGTTATCACGCCTTGAATTTACAGTGTTCCAAAGATTTATTCTGACTTTAGCGGAGCAGTAGAAGAATGACAAAGTATGCTTTGGTAGGAGATGTGGGCGGCACGAACGCGCGCCTGGCATTATGCGATGTAAGTAGTGGTGAAATTTCCCGGGCGAAAACCTATTCAGGCCTGGATTACCCCAGCCTTGAGGCCGTTGTCCGCGTCTATCTGGAAGAGCACAAGGTCAGCGTTGACGATGGCTGTATTGCTATTGCCTGCCCGATTACCGGCGACTGGGTCGCGATGACCAACCATACCTGGGCATTTTCCATCGCCGAGATGAAAAAAAACCTCGGCTTTGCACATCTGGAAATCATCAACGACTTTACGGCGGTGTCGATGGCTATCCCGATGCTGAAGCCAGAGCACCTGACTCAGTTTGGCGGTACCGCACCGGTAGAAGGCAAGCCGATTGCCGTTTACGGTGCCGGTACGGGTCTTGGCGTTTCACATCTGGTGCATGTCGATAAGCGCTGGGTGAGTCTGCCGGGTGAAGGTGGCCACGTGGACTTTGCACCGAACAGCGAAGAAGAGGGCATTATTCTGGAAGAGCTACGCGCTGAGATCGGCCACGTGTCGGCTGAGCGCGTGCTTTCCGGCCCGGGGCTGGTGAACCTGTATCGTGCGATTGTGAAATCTGACGGCCGTCTGCCGGAAAATCTGCAGCCGAAAGACGTGACCGAGCGCGCACTGGCAGACAGCTGCATCGACTGCCGTCGCGCACTGTCGCTGTTCTGCGTGATCATGGGGCGTTTTGGTGGCAACCTGGCGCTTACGCTCGGCACTTTCGGTGGCGTTTACATTGCCGGTGGCATTGTGCCGCGCTTCCTGGAGTTCTTCAAAGCGTCAGGCTTCCGCGGTGGGTTTGAAGACAAAGGACGTTTTAAAAGCTACGTGCAGGACATTCCTGTTTACCTGATTGTGCACGACAACCCGGGTTTACTTGGCTCGGGCGCCCACCTGCGTCAGGTGCTCGGCCAGATCCTCTAAAACCCAGCCCCTCTCTTGCGGGAGAGGGGATTTACAGATGCATTAACTGTCGGAACTCTTTGACCTTGCTGCGGCTCACTGGTACCTGAAAATCAAGATCCTTCAGGCGCAAAATGTAGGTATTGTTAAACCACGGCTCGATCTCGCGGATCTTGTTTAAATTCACGCAAAACGATCGGTGACAGCGAAAGAAATGCGCTGTCGGCAGCTTGCTGCAAAACTCGGTAATGTTCATCGCCATCACGTACGATTCCCGCCGCGTATAGACAAACGTCATCTTTTCATGGGCTTCGGCATAATAGATATCGTTAACCGGCGTCACGATGATACGTTCATCCTTCACCAGATTGATGGTGTCATTCTCACGTACTGTCGGGCTTGCGGTGACAGGCGCGGTTTGCTGTTGCCACGCGGCCTCCAGCTTTTGCAGCATGGTGATGATGCGCGACTCCTGGTAAGGCTTGAGGATATAGTCAAACGCCTCCAGTTCGAAGGCTTCAACGGCGTGCTCTTTCCAGGCGGTGACGAAAACAATGAACGGTTTATGGGCAAACTGATTGATGTTTTGCGCCAGTAATACGCCATCCAGCGACGGAATGTTGATATCAAGAAAAATGGCATCAACGCGGTTATGCTGCAAAAACTTCAGCACGTCCAGGCCATCGTCAAACGTGCCCACAATCTCCATCTGACTGTGCGTTTTGATAAGCCAGCTCAGCTCCTGTTGAGCCAGAAACTCATCTTCTACAATGATCACTTTCATCGGTTACTCCGGCTTAAGGTAACAGGGACGTTGATGCATGAACGGGAGAGCGTTCGTTCGGGATATAAAAGGCGATCTCGGTGCCCGGTTCAAGGCGCTGAATATGCAGCCCGTCGCCGTACAGGAGCTTGACCCGGTGGTGGACATTCAGCAGCCCAATCTTATTCCCTGGCATTTCGTTGGCTTCAACGCGTTCAATGACTTTGGGGTCAATCCCGTGGCCGGTATCGCGCACGGCAATCCGCACACGGTTGCCGCTTTCGGTCACGCTGATGGTCACCACCCCTTTCCCTTTACACGGCTGGATCCCGTGGACGATGGCGTTTTCAACCAGCGGCTGGATCAGCAGGCTTGGGATCACACAGTTTACCTCTTCATCAATATCGTAAATGACCGTCAGTTTGTCGCCAAAGCGCGCCTGCTCAATCGCAATGTAATCCTTGATCTGATAAAGCTCTTTTTTAATGTCGATCTGCTCATCGTCTTTCAGCTCGATGTTGTAGCGCAGGTAGCGCGACAGATTGAAAATGAGCTGACGTGCGGTATCCGGGTTCAAACGAATGGAAGAGGAGATAGCATTCAACGCATTGAACAGAAAATGAGGATTGATTTTACTCTGCAGTGCACGCAACTCTGCCTTATTTGCCATCTCACGCAGCTGTTCCGCACGGGAGACCTCCAGCTGGGTAGAGATAATCTGCGACAGCCCGATGGCCATCTCCTGCAGGGAGGAGGTGATCTGGTGCGCGTGGCAGTAGTAAATTTTCAGGGTTCCCGTTACCACGCCTTTCTCCCACAGCGGGATCACCAGCATGGAGTGGATTTCCGGGGTTCTGTGGGCTTCATCATTGTTTTTAATGATGATTTTACCGTAATTGATCGCCTGTCGGGTGGTCGGGCTGATGGTGTCATCGCTGTCCTGATAGTTATGCTCACCCACGCCAACATAGGCCAGGACATGATCGATATTGGTAATGGCGACGGCATCGGCATGAATATCGCGACGGATAATGTCGCAGACCTGCCGTAAGGATTCAGCATTAACATGGCGGAAGAGCGGCAGCGTTTTGTTGGCGATGTCGAGCGCCAGCTTGGCCTGACGTGCGGCGCTGGCCTCTTTCTCCCCTTCGACGCTTTGTACCAGCAGCACGATAAAACCGATGCAGACGCTGCCGAGGATCATCGGAATACCGATCTTAGAGACAATATCCAGCCCCAGCGCGATAGTAGGGGCCCAGACGACCACCAGAACCATGGTCAGCGTTTCGCACAGCATGCCCGCGATGATCCCGGCGCGCCAGTGCTGTTTTTTCGGTATTTTGCGGTTAATCCAGCCGGAAAGGACACCGGCGATGATGCTGGTGATAAAACAGGGCACCGCCGTCACGCCGCCAATATCTATCAGGTAACGATGTGTCCCGGCAATCAGGCCGGTAATAATGCCCACCCAGGGGCCAAACAAGATCCCGCCGGACATCACGGCAATAACCCGCACGTTAACCAGCGACCCTTCTACCGGCACTCCGGACCAGGTACTGAACAGGGCGAACAGTGAAAAGATGGCGGTAACGGCCAGCAGCTCTTTTGCCGAGTGGGCGGACTTGTGCAACAGTTCGCGAAACAGGCGAATGCGAATGAGGAAAAACAGGCAAATCAGCATTAATGCCGCACGGTCAAAAACCGCCAGCAGCATATCGAATATTTCGTGCACGAGTCGACCAGCGAAAAGAGGAAAGCCTAATGATAAAAAACCTGACGCCTGTTGACCAGCTATCCGTCGGGTTTATCAAATGAGGAAAAACCATAATCTTCAAAGGGGATTGCAGGCGAGTTCCTGAAGATTCCAGATTTTTTACTCATGAAGAACGTCAAGGTAACGGCTTTGATATCATCATGTTAAATACTGGGTGTTAAAATTGCGTAATGAGCAGGAACGCTTCCGCTTTCGGTTTCAGAGGGTTCCCGTTTTTAACGCAACATCTTTTTTTTGCGTTCCCCCTCGACAGCATGTTTTTTTTCAGGTTATTTTCTAAACACGCCACATCGGTGGCAGCGTCGCTCGGACGGTCCGGGCGCTAACGTTATTCTGAGGAATCTATGGCTGAATTCAGTCCTGAACGCCGTTTTACGCGTATCGATCGTCTCCCCCCTTATGTTTTCAATATCACTGCTGAACTGAAGATGGCTGCGCGTCGTCGCGGCGAAGACATTATCGATTTCAGCATGGGTAACCCTGACGGCCCAACGCCTGCGCATATCGTTGAGAAACTCTGCACGGTCGCCCAGCGCCCGGATACGCACGGTTACTCCACCTCTCGCGGCATTCCTCGATTACGTCGTGCGATCTCCCGCTGGTATCAGGATCGCTATCAGGTTGATATCGATCCGGAAAGTGAAGCCATTGTCACCATTGGCTCGAAAGAGGGGCTGGCGCACCTGATGCTGGCTACGCTGGATCACGGTGATACGGTGCTGGTGCCTAATCCAAGCTACCCCATCCATATCTACGGCGCGGTGATTGCCGGCGCGCAGGTTCGCTCTGTGCCGCTGGTGGAAGGGGTCGATTTCTTTAACGAACTGGAACGTGCGATTCGTGAAAGCTATCCGAAACCGAAGATGATGATCCTCGGTTTCCCGTCGAACCCAACGGCGCAGTGCGTGGAGCTCGATTTCTTCGAGAAAGTGGTCGCGCTGGCGAAGCGTTATGACGTGCTGGTCGTACACGACTTAGCCTACGCCGATATTGTGTACGACGGCTGGAAAGCGCCTTCCATCATGCAGGTTCCGGGCGCACGTGATGTGGCGGTGGAGTTCTTTACCCTGTCGAAAAGCTACAACATGGCGGGGTGGCGTATTGGCTTTATGGTGGGTAACAAAACGCTGGTGAGTGCACTGGCGCGTATTAAGAGTTACCACGATTACGGCACCTTTACCCCATTGCAGGTGGCCGCTATCGCCGCGCTGGAAGGCGATCAGCAGTGTGTTCATGATATTGCCGCCCAGTATAAACGCCGTCGCGATGTGCTGGTTAAAGGGCTGCATGAGGCTGGCTGGATGGTGGAAATGCCGAAAGCGTCAATGTATGTCTGGGCAAAAATCCCTGAGCCTTACGCGGCGATGGGGTCACTGGAGTTTGCCAAAAAGCTGTTGCAGGACGCGAAAGTCTGCGTCTCGCCGGGCATTGGCTTCGGTGATTATGGCGATACCCATGTGCGGTTCGCGCTGATTGAAAACAGCGACCGTATTCGTCAGGCGGTGAGGGGCATTAAGAGTATGTTCCGCGCCGACGGGCTTCTCGCATCAAAGAGTGCCGCTGAACAGCACGAATCTTCATAACATAAAAAAACAGGAGCCAACGGCTCCTGTTTTTTTGACTGCATGTTCTTCGCTAGATCATCAGGGCGAAGGTTCCGGCCCACACTAAAACAATCACCGAAATGCCCATAAAGAAATATTTCACGTTTCATCGCTCCGCGTATCTTCTGGTACGCACTTAAAAACAGAGTCCACCTGATTATAGAGAACTGACATTTGCCTGAGACGGAAATGAGAATTATCCCGTTACGATGCAAACTCCAGCTCAGAATTCTGTGCTTTCCTGTTGCCAGACGGCGCTAATGTACGCCTAAAAATGAGGGGTGACAAGAGGCATTTTTTTAAATACTTTCCGTAACTTACGAGTGTCGTGGAACGGCGACAGTTTGATTTCAGAGCGCAATAAATCCGCGTTGAGCGACGGCAAGAAAAGACAATTACTCAGGGTGATTACAGGTGATTGAAAAGGTTAGTTTCTTAGCGAAACTAACCTTTCTACACATTAGATATAGAGAGACGCTTCGCCAAGCGGCCGCGTTTTGAAACGGCGATGCATCCACAGATACTGTTCCGGCGCGCGCATAATTTCGGTCTCGATCACTTTATTGATGAACGCCGCGGCTTCACATTCGTTTTCCGGATAGTTAGCCATCTCCGGTGAGATGTGCAGACGATAGCCAGACTTATCAACCTTTCTCACCATTGTCACGGTCAACATCGCGGCACCTGACAGACGTGAAATCACAAAGGTGCCGTTGGTGGTGGCGACATTTTTAACCGCAAAGAAGGGCGCAAAACTGCTGCCTTTACGTCCGTAGTCCTGATCGGGGGCAAACCAGACGGCTTCGCCTTTCTTCAGGGCGCCGACCATACCGCGCAGATTGTTACGGCTGATCATCGCCTTGTTGGAACGCATGCGGCCACGCGTTTGAACCCATTCCATCAGCGCGCTGTTGTGCGGGCGGTAGGTAGCCATCATCGGCTGACAAAGCCCCATCACGCGGCCGCCCAGTTCCAGCGACATAAAATGGACACCGACAACCATCACGCCGCGGTTTTGCATTTGCGCGCGTTTCAGGTTTTCGAGACCTTCAACGTCAAACCATTTGCGGACGCGCTCATCAGGCCAGAACCAGGCCATGCCGGTTTCAAGCAATGCCATGCCGATAGATTTAAAGTTCTCGGCAATCAATGTTTCGCGCTGCTGCGCATTATACTGGGGAAAGCACAGTTCGAGATTTTTACGGGCAATAGATTCACGACGTTTGAGGAAGTGGCGGGATGCGCTGCCGAGCTTAGAACCCAGTACACGAATGACAGGGTATGGGAGTTGAACCAGCAGCCAGAGAACGCCAAGACCAAACCATGTAAACCAGTAACGCGGGTGTAAAAACTCACGTTTGAATTGGGATTGAGACAAAATAGTGAACCTATGTAAAGCCGGTGAAAGTAACGCATAAAGCGATACCACGTGCCAATTAGACCGTTGGACAAGGTCATGGTTGCAGGCTTTACCGATCTTTACGGCGTTGCCTGACCACTGCTGACGTTGGGTGGGCGGCGTAATGTAGCACCGTTATACGATATGTGCTATTACTCGTTTTTGATTAAAAAAGCGACAGCTGGAAAGGGTGTTGATTTTGTTGCTGTTGTTGATTGTCACGCATGCCAGACGGTGAATCTGAGCGCTCAATTTATGCCGGGCAAGATAACGATCTTCTCCTGGAGGGTGTAAATGGAAACCTATTTACAAACCGTAAGGGATGAGTGGATTCAGTTGATTAATGAAACGGATCCCCTCGTTCATCAACTTACTGCGCAACTGGCCAGCGATCATGCTTCTGGTCTGATTACGGAGTTTTATCGTGTTGTACTGGCCGATCCCCACGTAGCGGAGTTTCTGACCACTGAACAGGTTGAAAGGCAACTGCAGGAGGCGTTGCGCCGTTGGCTTGTTGATGTTCTCTCCTGTCGGGTTGAACAGGTTGATGAACAGATACGGGCTCAGCAGCGCGCCGCCGACGTTCACGCCCGAATAGGTATCTCGGTCGACCTGGTTGAGATGGGTTTCCGGATCCTGAAAAAGCTATTATTACCCCTTATTAATGCCACACCACACCCTTCTGAGACCAAGTTAAGCATCTATCACTACGCCATTAACAGCATTGATCTGGCCATGGAGGTGATGTCGCGCGCCTATGTCTTTAGCGAGAACAATGCGGCAAAAGAAGATGAGAACTATCGAATCTTCTCCCTTATGGAAAATGCGGAAGTCGAGAAGGAGCGGCAGACCGCCGCATTACTGACGTGGGAACTGTCGCTGCTCTATAAAGTGATGCTGGATTCCAGCATCGACAACAGCCGGCCTCTCGGGCAGTCCGACTTTGGGCTGTGGTTCAGTCATAAGGGACGTCACTATTTCAGTGGTATTGCCGAAGCAGGGCATATCTCTCGTCTTATACAGGAGTTCGACGCGGCTTTTCATGACGTTCGTCAGACAGACGATGCCCTTCACGACAGACTGCGCCAGGTGCAATTTTTGCGGCTGACGCGAACGACCTTCTCGCAAATCGTGACCCTGCTGCATGAGCTATTTGATGAGGTTGCCCGCCATGAGGTAGGTGTGGATGTGCTCACGCGTCTGCTCAACCGTCGCTTTCTGCCAACCATTTTTAAACGTGAAATTACCCAGGCAAGTCGTTCTGGTTCGCCGCTGTCGGTGTTGCTGATTGATGTCGATAAGTTCAAGCAAATCAACGATACCTGGGGGCACAACACGGGAGATGAAATATTAAGAAAGGTTGCCGGGGCGTTTTATGACAATGTTCGCACCTGTGACTATGTCTTCCGCTACGGCGGAGATGAGTTCTTGATTGTGCTAACGGAAATCACCGAAGCCGATACCCTGCGCATTGCCGAGCGGATCCGCCGACGTGTGGAAAAAATTAAGGTTCATTCCCCGACAGGCGAGCCAATACCGTTGTCGCTTTCGATTGGTGCGGCCATGTTTAATGGTCATCCTGACTACGAACGTCTGATTCAGGCTGCGGATGAGGCGTTGTATGGGGCAAAACGACGGGGGCGAAACTGCGTGGAGTTATGGAAAGCGCAGTGATGTTTCTAAAGTGTCCCCTGCAGGAATCGAACCTGCAACTAGCCCTTAGGAGGGGCTCGTTATATCCATTTAACTAAGGGGACGAGGCGGCACGAGTATAGCGTTATTTACACTTTGCGTTAAGCGCATTGCCGCCCGACTGCTCAAAGAGTCACCATTCAGGCCGATTTTTTTGCCGCTTTATCATCATTTTCCCGCGCTTTCAGTTCGGCTTTACGCTTGTTAGACATGTCGTTACGGATCTGGGCATGACTCAACAGTGCAAAAATAAAGGTTCCGCCGCAGATGTTGCCTGCAAGCGTGGGCAGTGCGAATGGCCAGAAGAAATCGCTCCAGTGAAGGGTGCCATTAAATACCAGATAGAGGATTTCTACCGTACCCACCACGATATGGGTGGTGTCGGCCAGCGCAATCAGCCACGTCATTAATATGATCACCACAATTTTGGCGCTGCCTGCGGACGGGAACATCCAGACCATTGTCGCGATAATCCAACCAGAGATAATCGCATTAGAGAACATTTCTACTGGCGTGTTTTTCATCACATCCATACCGATTTTCACAAACGCATCCCGGGTGGGTTCATCAAATATCGGCATATATTCAAACGCCCAGGCGGCGATACCTGTGCCGATAAGGTTGCCCAGCAGGACTACGCTCCACAGACGCATCAGTAAGCCAAAGTTACCCAGGGTCGGGTTTTGCATGACCGGCAGAACGGCGGTGACCGTGTTTTCAGTAAAAAGCTGCTGGCGGGCCATAATGACGATGATAAAGCCGAAGGTGTAGCCCAGGTTCTCCAGCAAAAAGCCACCGGGTACACCTTCTAGCTGCACATGGAAAATGCCCTTTGCAAGTAGCGATGCTCCCATGGAGAGGCCTGCCGCGATAGCGGACCACAGCAGGGCCATGGCATCGCGCTCCATCTCCTTTTCCCCATCCTGACGGATATGTTCATGGATCGCCATTGCGCGGGAGGGAAGGCGATCTTCATCAATCTCAATCTTTTCACCGCGCTCTTTTTCCTCGCTCTCAATTTCAAGTTCTTCATTGCTCTCGCCAATTTTCTCTTCGCCCACGTCTTTCATAACCGCTCCAGTTGGGTGTTCTTTCTTTTAAGCGTAGCGGCTTTTAACAAAATGCCCGTGGGGATGCTCTTAAAGTGAGGGTAATGGCAACAAAGGTGAGACATCTCATTCAAAGCCATTATAAAATTGCCAGCGAAACGAATTCTAAAAGCCAGGCTATGCTGAGATCAGAGTGACGGTGGTTACTGCCCGTAATTGTGCTCATAGACATCGGTAAACGTGCTGATACAATCACTTGCACGTTTACAGACGGAGCATCAAATGCTCCGTTACGGATGGCAATCAACGATAGCCATACTGAACAGGGAGAATTTTATGAAACTTCGGCTGTCGGCGCTTGCGCTGGGCGCGACGATGCTTGTGGGCTGCGCCAGCTCCGGGGAGCAAACGGGACGCTCCGATCCTCTCGAAGGATTTAACCGCTCAATGTATAGCTTCAACTATAACGTGCTGGATCCGTATGTGGTTCGCCCGGTGGCGGTTGCATGGCGTGATTATGTTCCCCAGCCTGCGCGTAACGGGTTGAGCAATTTCACCAGTAACCTTGAAGAGCCAGCGGTGATGGTCAACTACTTCCTGCAAGGCGATCCGTATCAGGGGATGGTGCACTTTACTCGCTTCTTCCTGAACTCCCTGCTGGGGATGGGGGGCTTTATCGATGTCGCCGGCATGGCAAACCCGAAACTGCAGCGTGAACAGCCGCACCGCTTCGGGAGTACGCTGGGTCATTATGGCGTCGGTTACGGCCCTTACGTTCATCTGCCGTTCTATGGCAGCTTTACCGTGCGTGATGATGGCGGTGATATGGTGGATACGCTGTATCCGGTCCTGTCGTGGCTGACCTGGCCGCTGTCGATTGGTAAATGGACGGTAGAAGGGATTGAAACCCGCGCGCAACTGCTCGATTCAGACGGTCTGCTGCGTCAGTCTTCCGATCCATACATCATGGTGCGTGAAGCTTACTTCCAGAATCATGACTTTATTGCCAATGGCGGCAAGCTGAAGCCGGAAGAGAATCCAAACGCGAAGGCAATCGAGAACGAATTAAAAGATATCGATTCGGAATAAATAAAAAAGGTGAGCGATGCTCACCTTTTTTGATCCCTGCGCGGATTAGAACGCGTAGTTGAAGTTCAGGCCATACAGCCAGGCTTTACCTTCGGAAGAGAACTCATACGGACCTTCCTTGAAGCTGACTTTTTGACCGTGCATATACGAAACACCCGCATCGACAGAGGCATCTTTGTTGAATGCATAGGTCGCACCGGCGCTCAGCCAGAAGCGATCCTGATCCGGAATAGAGATAGAACGTTTGTCTGCCGGAACCGGGCTATCATCGAAGGCAATACCGGTACGGAACGTCCAGTTGTCATCCATGTAGTAAGTGGTACCCAGTGCGATGCGGTAGGCATCACGGAAGCTTTCATCTTTATAGAACAGCGTGTCGCCTTTGCTGTTGGTCGCTTTCAGCTCCTGGAACTGGCTCCAGCTGGTGTAGGTCAGGCTATAGTGAATCGCCCACTGTGGTGCCACGCGGTTATAACCGGACAATTCCCACATTTCCGGTAAGTGCAGGCTCAGAGAACCGCCAGTGGTACGGCCATCGGTGCCCATTGGCAGGCCGAAGGTGCCGAGGATCTGATTATAAGCAGAAGGCAGGCTGCTCTTGTAGTCGCCGTCAAAGTCGATTTTCACTTCGGAACGGTAGGTGAAACCGTAACGGTTGTTTTTATCGAGTTCATAAAGGATACCGGCGTTCCAGCCAAAGCCCCACTCGTCACCCTTCAGATACGCGATCTGTGTGTCTGCCGGGATCCCTGCAACCTGTTGTGCCAGAGGCGGCGGCAGTGCGCCGGAGCCCGCAACGATTTTGCCGAGATCGCCCGCGTAACGTTCGATTTTCGCTTTAGCGTAAACGGCATCAAAGCCAACGCCGAAGCTCCAGTTACTGTTCAGACGGTAAGCACCGCTCAGGTTCAGGTTCAGGGTCTCAAGGTCGGTCTTACCGCCGTAGGCGCCTGCTGCGTAGTCGTTATTAAACTCGGTGGCTAAACCATAGTTAGAGGTTACGGATGCACCCCAGCCAAACTGGTCGTTGATTGGCGCGACGAAGTGCAGGTTGGGCACCCAGGCCGTTGGCGCGATGTTATCGGAATTCAGGCTGGCTCCGCTCGGGGAACGGCCCGTAATATCCACACCCGGATCAACAAAGATAGCGCCCGCTGAGAACGTTGGGCGATCAAACATCATGATCAGCGCAGGGTTACGACTGGCGTTACCTGCATCATCAGCAATTGCACCTTCCCCGGAATACGCACGGCCAAGGCCAGAGGAAGAAAATTCGTTTAACTGGAAGCCCGCTGACCAGGCGGACGTAGAGACGATTGCCACTGCGACTGCCAGCGCAGTCTTGTTGAACAGGGTTTTCTGGCTCATGACCATAACCTCATTGAGTTATTTTTATTCAATAATTGTTACATACCGTAACAGGAGCGCGAAGTGTAGGGTCTGAGGTATGACATACAAATCAGACCAGTGGCCAGAGTATAGGTCTGACCAGCTAGAATGTTGCAAGTTTGTTTATTAATATTTTCAAACATGTTTCTTGAAACGAGATCTGGTTGGCAAAAATGTGACCATCCCGACTCACCCAAAAGGGTGAATTTTGTTTTAGATCATTTTTTAGTGTGATATTGGTCACTTATCCCGTTTTGCGCCATTAACGGCTGGAGAGCGTCTGCATCGGGGCGTAAAATATCAGCATCGTGTTTGTCTCGCGTCCTGCGCGAATACAGAGGAAATTGAGATATGAGTAAATGCAGTGCTGATGAAACCCCGGTTTGCTGCTGTATGGATGTTGGTACCATCATGGACAACTCCGATTGCACCGCCTCTTACAGCCGCGTGTTCACCAACCGTGCCGAAGCGGAAGAAACCCTGGCGGCGCTGAGCAAGCGTGCGCGCGACGTAGAATCCGATCCGTGTGAAATCAAGTCCACCTTCACGGAAGTGGACGGCGGCGTGAAGCTGGATATCGACTTTGTCTTCGCCTGCGAAGCTGAAACGCTGATTTTCCAGTTAGGCCTGCGTTAATTCCTGCGGTCTGGAGCCCTCACCCCAGCCTTATCCACGGGTGAGGGTATAAACACTCAAAACGGTAACCTCTGGGTTACCGTTTTGTTTTTACCTCGGGGCATTTTCTTTTTCTTCTCTGTGTTTTAGTTCGCATTTTTTCGTTTCCCCAATTGGCTGAATGTAAAAAAATGGTTAAGACTATTTATCAGGTCAGACCACTTTATGTTTGCAAAAATTTTTACAGGGGAATGTTATGAGTCAGGCATTACCGCTTATCACCCGACAAGGTGACCGCATTGCCATTGTCAGTGGATTGCGTACGCCGTTTGCGCGTCAGGCGACAGCGTTTCACGGCATACCGGCTGTCGATCTGGGGAAAATGGTGGTGGGGGAGATGCTGGCTCGCAGCGAAATACCGCCTGACGTCATTGAGCAGCTGGTTTTTGGCCAGGTTGTTCAGATGCCTGAAGCCCCCAACATTGCACGAGAAATTGTCCTCGGCACCGGGATGAACGTGCATACGGATGCCTACAGCGTTAGCCGTGCGTGTGCAACCAGCTTTCAGGCGGTGGCAAACGTGGCCGAAAGCCTGATGGCGGGCACCATCCGCGCCGGGATCGCCGGCGGGGCAGACTCCTCCTCCGTACTGCCGATAGGGGTCAGTAAAAAGCTGGCCCGCATTCTGGTGGATGCAAATAAAGCACGCACCGCCGGGCAAAAACTCAAACTCTTCTCGCGTTTACGCCTTCGTGACCTGATGCCTGTTCCACCCGCTGTGGCTGAATATTCCACCGGCCTGCGCATGGGCGATACCGCCGAGCAGATGGCCAAAACCTACGGCATTACCCGGGAGCAGCAGGATGCGCTGGCTCACCGTTCCCATCAGCTGGCGGCGAAAGCCTGGTCGGAAGGCAAACTGGCCGATGAGGTGATGACCGCGTATATCCCGCCTTATCGCGAACCGCTGGCGGAAGATAACAACATTCGTGGCACCTCGACGCTGGCGGATTACGCCAGACTGCGTCCGGCATTTGACCGTAAACACGGTACCGTTACGGCCGCCAACAGTACTCCGCTGACGGATGGTGCTGCCGCGGTGATCCTGATGACGGAATCGCGTGCCAGAGAGCTGGGTCTTACCCCGCTCGGTTATCTGCGCAGCTACGCGTTCACGGCGATTGATGTCTGGCAGGACATGCTGTTAGGCCCGGCCTGGTCCACGCCGCTGGCGCTGGAGCGTGCGGGGTTGACTCTCGCTGATTTAACGCTGATTGATATGCACGAGGCCTTTGCTGCGCAGACTCTGGCTAACGTTCAACTGCTGGCCAGTGAACGTTTCGCGCGTGATGTGCTTGGCCGCGCCCATGCCACCGGAGAAGTGGATCAGAGTAAATTTAACGTGCTGGGCGGCTCTATCGCCTACGGTCATCCGTTTGCGGCAACGGGCGCAAGGATGATCACCCAAACATTACATGAGTTACGTCGCCGTGGCGGCGGCTTTGGCCTCGTCACCGCCTGTGCCGCAGGTGGTCTGGGGGCAGCAATGGTTCTGGAGGCTGAATAATGGCAATGGCATCTGCATTTAATTTGACGGTTCGCCTCGATAACGTGGCTGTGATTACCATTGACGTGCCCGATGAAAAGATGAATACCCTGAAGGCAGAATTTGGCGTTCAGGTGCGCGAGATGTTAAAGCAGATCCGCGAAAACAAAGCGATTCGCGGACTGGTATTTATCTCGGCGAAGCCAGACAACTTTATAGCCGGGGCCGATATCAATATGATCGCCCGGGCGCAAAGTGCGCAGGAAGCTGAAGATCTGGCGCGCCAGGGGCAGCAGGTGATGGCGGAGATCCACGCTCTGCCGATCCCGGTGATCGCCGCGATCCACGGTGCATGCCTGGGCGGCGGGCTGGAACTGGCATTGGCCTGCCATAGCCGTATTTGTACTGACGACGCGAAAACCGTTCTCGGGTTGCCGGAAGTACAGTTAGGGTTACTTCCCGGGTCCGGTGGGACGCAGCGTCTGCCGCGGCTGGTGGGCGTCAGCACGGCGCTGGAGATGATCTTAACCGGTAAACAGCTGCGCGCCCGTCAGGCGCTGAAAGCGGGACTGGTTGATGACGTCGTCCCGCACTCCATTTTGCTGGAAGCCGCCGTGGAGCTGGCGCTGAAGGGACGTCAGGCAAAACGTGTTCTGCCGGTGCGTGAGCGCATCCTGGCCGGGCCATTGGGACGAACGTTGCTGTTCAGCATGGTGGGCAAGAAAACCGAACAAAAGACCAAAGGTAACTATCCGGCGGCGAAGCGCATTCTTGAGGTGATTGAAACCGGATTGTCGCAGGGCAGCAGCAGCGGCTATGCCGCAGAGGCAAAAGCCTTCGGTGAGCTGGCGATGACACCGCAATCGCAGGCGCTGCGCAGCATCTTCTTTGCCAGCACTGACGTTAAAAAAGATCCGGGTAGCGATGCTGAACCAGCACCGCTCAACGCCGTGGGCGTCCTGGGGGGCGGATTGATGGGCGGCGGCATTGCGTTTGTCACTGCCAGCAAAGCCAAATTGCCTGTACGTATCAAAGACATCAACCCGAAAGGGATCAATCACGCGCTGCAGTACAGCTGGCAGAACCTTGATCAAAAGGTTAAACGCCGCCATATCAAGGCAAGCGAGCGGGATAAAACCGTGGCCATGATCAGCGGGACCACCGACTACCGTGGTTTTGCCCATCGCGATCTGGTGATTGAAGCGGTGTTCGAAGATCTGGCGCTTAAACAGCAGATGGTCGCCGACGTTGAGCAACATTGTGCGCCACACACCATTTTTGCCTCGAACACCTCTTCATTACCGATCGGTGATATCGCAGCGAAAGCCGCGCGCCCTGAGCAGGTGATTGGCCTGCACTTTTTTAGCCCTGTCGAAAAAATGCCGCTGGTGGAGGTTATTCCACACGCGTCAACCAGCCCGCAGACTGTCTCTACGGTAGTGAAACTGGCGAAAAAGCAGGGGAAAACCCCGATCGTCGTGGCGGATAAAGCGGGATTCTACGTCAACCGAATTCTGGCGCCGTATATTAACGAAGCGATGCGCCTGCTGGTGGAAGGGGAGAAGATCGAACACGTCGACGAGGCGCTGGTCAAGTTTGGTTTCCCCGTTGGCCCAATCCAACTTTTGGATGAGGTAGGAATAGACACCGGCACTAAAATTATACCTGTGCTGGAGGCCGCATATGGCGAGCGTTTTAGCCCGCCTGCAAACATTGTTTCTGCAATTTTGAAGGACGATCGCAAAGGCAGAAAAAATGAACGCGGTTTCTATCTTTACGGTGCAAAAGGGCGTAAAAGCAAGAAACAGGTCGACCCTTCGGTCTATGGGCTTATCCCGACAACCGGACAGGCGAAACTGTCTGCCGTTCAGTGTGCTGAACGCTGTGTGATGATGATGCTTAATGAAGCCGCGCGCTGTTTTGGCGAGCAGGTGATTAAAAGCGCACGCGATGGCGATATTGGCGCCGTATTTGGTATTGGTTTCCCGCCGTTCCTTGGCGGCCCGTTCCGTTACATGGACACCCTCGGAGCGGGTGAAGTGGTTGCGATTCTGCAACGTCTTGCCGCGCAGTATGGTCCCCGGTTTACACCCTGTGACGAATTATTGCAGATGGCGGAACGGGGCCAGACATTTTGGCCAGCAAGGGAAACTGTCCTCGTAAGTTGAGGTCAAAAAAGGGTAAATCCGTCGGTGAATGAATCTGATTTGGCGATTTTGTAAACAGAGATTGACTATACTTACGCCATTGAGGTAAAAAACAGCGTTTCATTCACCGAATGGATCAGGCACAATGCCCGGCCATCGGGTTTTCTACCTCAAGCATTAATCGCGGGTAGTTAACGCCGGTGATTCTGGTTAACAAAAGCGGTGCAATATGCAAGTTTTTATCATGCGTCACGGCGACGCGGCACTCGATGCCGCCAGTGACTCAGTACGTCCTTTAACCGTCTGTGGCTGTGACGAATCTCGTCAGATGGCTAACTGGCTTAAAGGTCAAAAAGTGGACATTGAACGCGTTCTGGTGAGTCCGTTCCTGCGTGCTGAACAGACGCTGGATGTGGTAGGGGAGTGTATGAACCTGCCGACCAGTGTGGATGTTCTCCCTGAACTCACGCCGTGTGGTGATGTCGGCCTTGTCAGTGCCTACCTGCAGGCGCTGTGCAATGAAGGTGTCGCTTCTGCACTGGTCATTTCCCACCTGCCACTGGTTGGCTATCTGGTATCTGAGCTGTGCCCGGGCGAGACGCCACCGATGTTTACAACCTCCGCCATTGCCAACGTTACCCTCGACGAAACCGGCAAAGGGGTCTTCAACTGGCAAATGAGTCCATGCAATCTCCGGATGGCGAAAGCAATCTGAGGTGACGTGCGATAAGGCGGGAGCAACGATGCCTCCCGCCATGTTCTCAGGGCAGTTCTGGCGGTTGCCACTCTTCAACTTCAATCAACACCAGCAAGGCGGCATCTCCGCCGTACTCTTTAGGTGCCTGATGAAACGCCATCACGTGTGGATGCTGAGCCAGCCACAGCGGCGTTTGTTGCTTAAGAACATGTTTACCGTGGCCGTGCATCACGCAGGCACAAAACACATGTTCGCGGCGGCAGGCGGCAATCAACGCCCCCAGCTCCTGCTTTGCCTGCATCTGCGTTAAACCGTGCAGATCGAGAAACAGCTCGGGTGAATAATCTCCCCGGCGTAATTTTTTCAGCTCAAAATGGCTGACATCGTCGCGTACATATTTCACCGCGCCCTGCGTGTTAAGCAGCGGCTGAAATTCATCTGAAAAATAGTGGCTATTATCCGCCTGCTCCTGCAACAGCCTTTTGACCGGCACTTCGCTGACTTTTTTGCGCATCGGCCGGTGGACAATCGTGTCCTGCTTGATTTGACGCGTCCCGGTCATGAGCTGACGGAAGAGCGCCTGATCCTCCTCGCTGAGCGATGTTTTCTTTTTCATTCGTCGTTCTCATCTCGTATTTCCGATAGTGTACCCGACTAAACGCATTTTTTAACCTCAAGCGGTATGCGTCATTGCTGATTTATCGCCGTCTTCATGGCAAACTAGCCGCCGAAAATTATGCGAGCATGCCCTGGAGGAAAGAGTGGATAAAATTTTTGTCGATGAAGCAGTAAACGAGCTGCATACCATACAGGACATGTTGCGCTGGTCGGTTAGCCGCTTCAGCGCCGCCAATATCTGGTACGGACACGGCACCGATAACCCGTGGGATGAAGCTGTTCAACTGGTGCTGCCTTCTCTCTACCTGCCGCTCGATATTCCGGAAGACATGCGCACCGCGCGCCTGACCTCCAGCGAAAAGCACCGCATCGTTGAGCGCGTGATCCGTCGCGTGAACGAGCGTATTCCGGTTGCCTATCTGACCAACAAAGCCTGGTTCTGCGGTCACGAATTCTATGTTGATGAACGCGTGCTGGTGCCGCGCTCGCCAATTGGTGAGCTTATCAACAACCACTTCGAAGGCCTGATTAACCGTCAACCGCAGCACATTCTGGATATGTGTACCGGCAGCGGCTGCATTGCCATTGCCTGCGCTTATGCCTTCCCGGAAGCGGAAGTGGACGCGGTGGACATCTCCACCGACGCGCTGGCGGTAACCGAGCACAACATTGAAGAACACGGGCTGATCCACCATGTTACGCCGATCCGCTCCGATCTGTTCCGTGACCTGCCAACGTTGCAGTACGATCTGATCGTGACCAACCCGCCGTACGTGGATGCGGAAGATATGTCCGATCTGCCAAACGAATACCGTCACGAGCCAGAATTGGGCCTGGCATCGGGCTCTGACGGCCTGAAGCTGACCCGCCGCATTCTGGCCTGCGCGCCGGATTATCTGACTGACGACGGTGTTCTGATTTGTGAAGTGGGCAACAGCATGGTACATCTGATAGAGCAGTACCCGGATGTGCCGTTCACCTGGCTTGAGTTCGACAACGGCGGTGACGGCGTCTTTATGCTGACCAAAGCGCAACTGCTCGACGCGCGTGAACATTTCAGCATCTACAAAGATTAATCCAGCGGGCTTCGGCCCGTTTCACAACGCTCAAACACAAAAAACAACATCGGAGCCGTGATGGCAGGAAACAGTATTGGACAAGTATTCCGCGTGACCACCTTTGGTGAGTCGCACGGGCTGGCACTGGGCTGTATCGTTGACGGCGTACCGCCCGGCATCGAGCTTACCGAAGCCGATTTACAGCACGATCTCGACCGTCGTCGTCCGGGCACCTCTCGCTACACCACGCAGCGTCGCGAGCCGGACCAGGTCAAAATTCTCTCTGGCGTTTTCGAAGGCCGCACCACTGGCACCAGCATCGGTCTGCTGATTGAAAACACCGATCAGCGTTCTCAGGACTACGGCGCCATCAAAGATGTGTTCCGCCCGGGCCACGCCGACTACACCTACGAGCAAAAGTACGGTTTCCGCGATTATCGCGGCGGCGGACGCTCTTCGGCGCGCGAAACCGCAATGCGCGTGGCAGCTGGCGCCATTGCCAAAAAGTACCTGCAGCAGAAATTTGGCATCGTGATCCGCGGTTGCCTGACCCAGATGGGCGACATTCCACTGGCCATTAAAGACTGGGATCAGGTTGAACAGAACCCGTTCTTCTGTGCCGATGTCGATAAGCTGGAGGCGCTGGACGAACTGATGCGTGGCCTGAAAAAAGAGGGCGACTCTATCGGGGCTAAAGTGACCGTGGTGGCTGACGGCGTACCGCCAGGCTGGGGTGAGCCCGTGTTTGACCGCCTGGACGCCGACATTGCCCACGCGCTGATGAGCATCAACGCGGTGAAGGGAGTCGAAATTGGCGACGGTTTTGACGTGGTATCCCTGCGTGGCAGCCAGAACCGCGACGAAATTACAAAAGAGGGCTTCCAGAGCAACCATGCGGGTGGCATTCTCGGCGGCATCAGCAGCGGGCAGCAGATTATCGCCAATATCGCGCTGAAGCCAACCTCCAGCATTACCGTGCCGGGCCACACGATTAACCGCTCTGGTGAAGAAGTTGAGATGATCACCAAAGGACGTCACGATCCGTGCGTGGGGATCCGCGCGGTGCCGATCGCAGAAGCGATGCTGGCAATCGTGCTGATGGATCACTTCCTGCGTCAGCGTGCGCAGAATGCGGATGTGACGACCACCATTCCACGCTGGTAACTATGAAAAAAACCGCAATTGCTCTGCTGGCGCTGCTTGCCAGTGGAGCCAGTCTGGCCGCCACGCCGTGGCAAAAAATCACCCACCCGGTGGCGGGAAGCGCGCAGTCGATTGGTGCGTTTTCCAACGGCTGTATCGTTGGCGCGCAGGAACTGCCTCTGCAGTCGGATACCTATCAGGTGATGCGTACCGACCAGCGTCGCTACTTCGGCCACCCGGATCTGGTGCTGTTTATCCAGCGTCTGGGCAACCAGGTGCATAACCTGGGGCTGGGTACGATGCTGATTGGCGATATGGGAATGCCTGCTGGCGGGCGTTTCAACGGTGGGCATGCCAGCCACCAGACCGGGCTGGATGTGGATATCTTCCTGCAGTTGCCCAAAGCGCGCTGGAGTTCTGCACAATTGCTGAAGCCGCAGGCGCTGGATCTGGTGGCGCGCGACGGCAAAAGCGTTGTGCCGTCGCTGTGGACGCCGGATGTCTTCAGCCTGATTAAGCTGGCAGCCAAAGATAACGACGTCACGCGGATCTTCGTTAACCCGGCCATCAAACAGCAGCTCTGCCTGGATGAAGGGACCGATCGTGACTGGCTGCGCAAAGTGCGACCGTGGTTCCAGCATCGTGCCCATATGCACGTGCGTCTGCGTTGCCCGGCGAACAGTCTGGAATGCGAAGATCAGCCGTTACCGCCGCCAGGCGATGGCTGTGGTGCGGAACTGCAAAGCTGGTTTGAACCGGCAAAACCTGGAACCTCTAAGCCTGAGAAGAAGACACCGCCTCCGTTGCCGCCTTCCTGCCAGGCGCTACTGGATGAGCATGTACTTTAATGGATAATTTCGTCGATCTGTTTATGGTGTCACCGCTGCTGCTGGTGGTGCTGTTCTTTGTTGCGATGCTGGCCGGTTTTATCGATGCCCTTGCGGGCGGTGGCGGGTTGTTAACCGTCCCGGCGCTGCTGGCGGCGGGCATGAGCCCGGCCCAGGCGCTTGCCACTAATAAACTTCAGGCCTGTGGCGGATCCCTTTCCGCATCGCTCTATTTTATCCGCCGTAAGGTGGTCAATCTTGCCGATCAGAAGCTCAATATTCTGATGACCTTCATCGGTTCGACCTCCGGTGCGCTGTTGGTTCAGCACGTGCAGTCTGACATCCTGCGTCAGATCCTGCCGGTGCTGGTCATCTGTATTGGTCTCTACTTTCTGCTGATGCCAAAGCTCGGTGAAGAGGACAGGCAGCGTCGGCTGCATGGTCTGCCGTTCGCGCTTATCGCAGGCGGCTGCGTCGGGTTTTACGATGGCTTCTTTGGCCCTGGCGCCGGGTCGTTCTATGCCCTGGCGTTTGTCACGCTGGCCGGATTTAACCTCGCCAAATCGACCGCCCACGCTAAAGTGCTGAATGCCACCTCGAACGTCGGCGGCCTGCTGCTGTTTATCATTGGCGGCAAGGTTATCTGGGCAACCGGGTTTGTTATGATGGCGGGGCAGTTTTTAGGCGCACGCGCGGGTTCGCGTCTGGTATTAAGCAAAGGACAGAAGCTGATTCGCCCGATGATCGTCATCGTTTCGGCGGTGATGAGCGCCAAGCTTCTTTATGACAGCCATGGACAGGAGATCCTCACCTGGTTGGGGATGAACGCATGAACAGGACGCATCACTATGAACAGCTGATTGAGATCTTTGACGGCTGTTTTGCTGACGATTTTAATACCCGTCTGATTAAAGGCGACGACGAACCGATCTATCTTCCTGCTGATGCAGAGGTTCCGTATAACCGCATCGTGTTTGCGCACGGTTTCTACGCCAGTGGTCTGCATGAGATTTCACACTGGTGTATTGCGGGAAAAGCGCGTCGCGAGCTGGTGGACTTTGGTTACTGGTACTGTCCGGACGGACGTGACGCGGCGACGCAGGGTCAGTTTGAAGATGTGGAAGTCAAACCGCAGGCGCTGGAGTGGCTGTTCTGCGTGGCGGCAGGATTCCCGTTCAACGTCAGCTGTGACAACCTCGAAGGGGATTTTGAGCCAGACCGCATTGTCTTCCAGCGCCGCGTGCATGCGCAGGTGATGGAGTATCTTGAGAAAGGCATCCCGGAACGCCCGGCACGCCTGATCAAGGCTTTACAGAATTATTACCATACGCCGGAGATCACGGCGGAATGCTTCCCGTGGCCGGAAGATCTTTAACAGAGGAAAGAAGATGATCGCAGAATTTGAATCACGCATTCTGGCGTTAATTGATGACATGGTGGAACACGCCAGTGATGATGAGCTGTTCGCCAGCGGTTATCTGCGTGGTCACCTGACGCTGGCCGTTGCCGAGCTGGAAGCCGGGGACGATCACTCTGCCGAGGCCATTCATGATGAAGTGACCCGTAGCCTGGAAAAAGCCATTCAGGCCGGCGAACTTTCTCCCCGCGACCAGTCTCTGGTGCTGGGCATGTGGGACAACCTGTTCCAGCAGGCGAAAGCGAAGTAAGCGTTTCACCTCCCTCTCCCGGTGGGAGAGGGTAGGGCACCCTACTTAACCTGCTTCCCCTTCAGTAATTTCCGCACCCACAATCGATTCGGGTTCAGCCCTGCGAGCGTAGTTCTGTCCAGCGGAATGGGCTCATCGCTCATGTGCGCGGCTAACACTTCCGCCAGCAGCGGCGCAGAACACAACCCGCGCGAGCCCAGCCCGCCCAGCATAAACAGCTCCGGATGCACCGGTGCGGCCACCGCCGTTTCCTTGTGCTCAGCCAGATCCTGATACGCTTCAAGCGTTGCCTCATAGTCCGGTACATTTCCCGCCATCGGCAGATGATCGCGAGTCGCACAGCGCACGCCGCAGCGCGCTTCTCCCTCGCTGACGTCAACCTCTCTCGCCCACGCCGCATCCGGGAAGCAGTCAATCAGGCGCTGGCGGTTTTGCTGCTGATCCTCCTCGCGGTAATGCATGTCCGTTTCACCGCGATGGTAGCTGGCTCCGATGCAGTGATGAGCATTAGACGGATTTTGCGGCGTCAGGTAGCCGTCATAGCACAGCACCTGGCGCAGTTTGCTCAGTGCGGGCGCGGTCGGGATATGGCTTACCTGGCCGCCGACCGGATAAACGGGCAAGGTTTCTGTCTGGATAAACTGGTTGATGTGATGTCCGTTTGCCAGCACAACGCTGGCATGCGTGGCCTCTTTGTCATCGGCAAAGCGCAGGGTCCAGTGGGCTGTCCGGCTAAGCGATGCAACCTTATGAGCATAATGCACCGTCAGACCGCGTGACTGCGCCAGTGTCATTGCCGCAGTGGTCAGTTCGGCGGGGCACAGCCAGCCGCCGAGGGGATACTGAATACCGCCGCAGCCCGTCTCAACGCCGGTGGTGTCTGTCACCGCTTGCGCACTTACCGTGCGGGCAATCTCTTCCGGCAGGCCCAGCGACAGCATCTGCGTGATTTTTTGCTGACTCTTCTCATCCCAGCCGAGCTGCGTTACGCCGCACCAGTCATGGTCGAACGCCACCGGAAGGGCGTCGTATACGCGACGGGCGAAGGTAAAGGCGGCCGGGAAAAACTGGAACAGCGCCGGGTCGTGTGCGCTTAAAAGCGGATAGAGTGCTCCCTGACGGTTGCCGGAAGCCCCGCTGGCTGGCGCAGCGTCAGCACAGTAGAGGGTCACCTGCCAGCCCCGGTGCAGCAGCGCGAGAGAGAGCAGGGCGCTGGCGATCCCTCCGCCAACGATCGCCACCTCGCGGGATGCGCTGGCGCGGCGTGCAAACCAGGGCGCACGGGCGGGGAGCGCCAGCGTCTGTTCCATCGTCCCGACCAGCATGTCGCGCTTGCGGCCAAACCCTTTGGTCTTTCGCATCGTAAAGCCCGCTTCCTGCAACCCACGGCGAACAAAACCGGCGGAGGTAAAAGTCGCGAGCGTTGCGCCAGGTCGCGCCAGGCGAGCCATGGCGCTAAACAGATGCTGGTTCCACATGTCCGGGTTTTTAGCTGGCGCAAACCCGTCAAGGAACCACGCGTCCACCTTCTGATTCATTGAATCATCAAGCTTATCGGTCAGCTCATTGATATCACCGAGCCATAAGTCCAGCGTGACGCGTCCACCGTCCAGCAGCAGACGATGGCAACCGCCGATGGCGGGCGGCCACTGTGCCTGAAGCTGTTCTGCCCACGAGGCAAGCTCCGGCCAGTGCTGATGTGCCTGCCGCAGATCGTGCGCGGTGAGCGGAAATTTTTCGAAACTGATGAAATGTAATCTTTGTAGCGTAGCCTCAGGATGGGCAGCGTGAAACTGGTCGAAAGCCTGCCAGAGGGTCAGAAAATTCAGCCCGGTACCGAATCCGCTCTCTGCGACCACAAACAGACTGCGCGAATGAACGGGGAAGCGTGCGCTGAGCTGATTTCCGTCGAGGAAAACATAGCGGGTTTCTTCCAGTCCGTTATCATTAGAAAAATAGACGTCATCAAAATCTCGGGAAACAGGTGTACCCTCAGCGTTGAATTCGAGGTTGGCGGGTTGTATAGCGTTTTGTTTCACGTAAGTTACTCGTCTGACAGGCAGTGGCACGATCTTAACGATGTGAGTCCATCGGTGCAAATTTCCGCAGAAAATGTCTGATCGGACTTGTTCGGCGTACAAGTGTACGCTATTGTGCGACTCGAAACTTACTATAGTGCGACTTACAGAGGTATTGAATGAAACGTGCAGTGATTACTGGCCTGGGCATTGTTTCCAGCATCGGTAATAACCAGCAGGAAGTCCTGGCATCTCTGCGTGAAGGACGCTCCGGGATCACTTTCTCTGAAGAGTTTAAAGATTCAGGTATGCGTAGCCACGTATGGGGTAACGTCAAACTGGACACCACCGGTTTGATTGACCGCAAAGTGGTTCGTTTCATGAACGATGCCTCTATTTATGCTTATCTCTCCATGCAGGAAGCGATCAAAGATTCCGGCCTGAGCGAAGAGGTTTACCAGAACAACCCGCGTGTGGGTCTGATTGCCGGTTCCGGTGGTTCGTCCAAAGCGCAGGTATTCGGTGCTGACGCCATGCGCAGCCCGCGTGGTCTGAAAGCAGTAGGTCCGTACGTGGTGACCAAAGCCATGGGTTCTGCGGTTTCCGCGTGCCTGGCTACCCCATTTAAAATTCACGGTGTGAACTACTCCATCAGCTCTGCATGTGCCACTTCCGCACACTGCATCGGTAATGCTGTTGAGCAGATCCAACTGGGTAAACAGGACATCGTATTTGCTGGCGGCGGCGAAGAGCTGGGCTGGGAAATGGCCTGTGAATTCGACGCGATGGGTGCCCTGTCTACCAAATACAATGAAACCCCGGATAAAGCATCCCGTACCTATGATGCGCACCGTGACGGTTTCGTTATCGCAGGCGGCGGCGGTATGGTTGTGGTTGAAGAGCTGGAACACGCTCTGGCACGTGGCGCGCACATCTACGCTGAGATCGTGGGCTACGGTGCAACGTCTGACGGCGCTGACATGGTTGCTCCATCCGGTGAAGGCGCGGTGCGCTGCATGAAGATGGCGATGCACGGCGTTGATACCCCAATCGACTACCTGAACTCCCACGGTACTTCTACGCCGGTAGGCGATGTGAAAGAATTGGGTGCGATCCGTGAAGTCTTCGGTGACAACAGCCCGGCAATCTCTGCAACCAAAGCCATGACTGGTCACTCTCTGGGTGCGGCTGGCGTGCAGGAAGCGATCTACTCTCTGCTGATGCTGGAAAACGGCTTTATCGCGCCAAGCATCAACATCGAAGAGATGGACGAGCAGGCGGCGGGTCTGAACATCGTGACCAAACCAACGGAAGCGACACTGACGACCGTCATGTCCAACAGCTTCGGTTTCGGTGGGACTAACGCCACGCTGGTGATGCGCAAGCTGAAAGCATAAGTTTTATGTCTGATTAGAAAGGGGAGCCATCAGGCTCCCTTTTTTTATGCATTGACAAGCGGCTGATCGCACAGGCAAACTTCACACCTCAACATTATCCTCACGATAATGCGTAAGCGTTTAACGTCAACCAACGCACCTTAATCCTGATATTCAGGTGGAGGGGGCGTGGCATTTTCCCCGCCTTACTCTTCATTTCGGAGTAAAGCATGACTGCAGTCACTCAAACAGAAACCCTCCCGTCAGCGAACGTCTCGCTGTTTCGTATCGCCTTTGCGGTGTTCCTGACCTATATGACCGTTGGCCTGCCGCTGCCGGTGATCCCGTTGTTCGTACACCAGGAGCTGGGCTATGGCAACACCATGGTCGGCATCGCCGTGGGTATCCAGTTTTTAGCGACGGTTTTAACCCGCGGCTACGCCGGACGTCTGGCGGACCAGCACGGTGCCAAACGTTCGGCGCTGCAGGGCATGTTTGCCTGCGGGCTGGCGGGCGGCGCATGGCTGCTGGCTGCGCTTCTGCCGGTAGACGCGGCGTATAAATTTGCCCTGCTGGTGCTGGGACGTTTGATTCTCGGCTTTGGTGAAAGCCAACTGCTGACCGGCACCCTGACCTGGGGAATGGGGCTGGTAGGCCCCGCGCGCTCGGGCAAAGTGATGTCCTGGAACGGCATGGCCATCTACGGCGCACTCGCGGCAGGTGCGCCGCTGGGGCTGTTGATCCACAGCCAGTTCGGTTTTGCCGCGCTGGCGGCCACCACCATGCTGTTACCGCTGCTGGCATGGGCATTTAACGGCTCGGTTCGCAAAGTCCCGGCCCATAAAGGTGAACGTCCTTCCCTGTGGAGCGTGATAGGTCAAATCTGGCAGCCGGGTCTGGGACTCGCGCTACAGGGCGTGGGGTTCGCGGTGATTGGGACATTTGTTTCGCTGTACTTTATGAGCCGCGGCTGGGCAATGGCGGGCTTTACGCTAACCGCCTTTGGTGGCGCGTTTGTTCTGATGCGCGTGCTGTTCGGCTGGATGCCGGATCGCTTTGGTGGCGTGAAGGTGGCGGTGGTGTCACTGGTCATTGAAACCATCGGCCTGCTGCTATTGTGGAATGCGCCCGTGGCCTCTGTTGCGCTTCTTGGCGCGGCGCTGACCGGCTGCGGCTGTTCACTGATCTTCCCGGCGCTGGGGGTTGAGGTGGTAAAACGCGTCGCGCCACAGGTGCGCGGTACGGCGCTGGGCGGTTATGCGGCGTTTCAGGACATCTCATACGGTGTCACCGGACCGCTGGCGGGGCTCCTGGCCACGTCGTTTGGCTATCCCTCCGTCTTCCTGGCGGGAGCCGTTTCCGCGGTGGTGGGGATTGTGGTGACGCTGGTGGCGTTTCGCCGGTCTTGAGCCGTTGTTGCCGGGTGGCCGCTGCGCCTTCCCCGGCTTACGGTTCGAGTCGTCATAGGCCCGGTAAGCGCAGCGCCACCGGGCAAAACATCAGGCAACCAGCCAGAAAATCGCCAGCGCAATCATCAGGGCAACAAACAACAGCCCCGGACGGGCAGATAGCGTTCTGAAGGTCTCCACGACCGGCGCAAACAGCGGGCTGTATATCGGCTGAATATCCCTGACTTCCGGCACGCCGCCTTCGCGCTCGGCGCGGCGGATAAAGATCTGATTCAGCAAATCCTGCACCTGCGCGGTGGTCAGTACCGTTTGCGGCGTGGCCTGCCAGGTCTGCTGGGCGTAATCCCGAATCACCTCAAATTCATGCGGCTCCAGCGGCTGTTTTAGTGCCGCCTGTAGCGTATGCAGGGTCGGGGTACTCTGGGTACTCAGCGTCTGGCGGGCCTGTAGCCAGGTGACCAGATGCGTAAACTGTTTGGCCGGGATCAGCTCACCCGCTTTCACGCCGGAAAGCTCCAGCATCGATTGCCAGATAAGCTTCGTTGACTCGCCGGTGGCGGCGGCCAGTTTGGTCACCATCTGGTTCAGCGTATTGTGTTCAGCAGGCAGAAGTGGACGCTCGGTTGACGGACGCTGTTGCGGTTGCGGGATGGCCAGCTGATTGGTTTGCAATAGCGTCAGCACGGTTTTCAATTGTTCTGGCGTCAGCTGGCTCAGGGCGGTCTGGCCAAACTGCTGGCGAATGAAATCACTGACCGCCTGACGGTTATTGCCCTGGCCTAACAGCTCGGTGAGCTGTGAAACAATCTGCCGGGTGGTGTGATTTTGCTGCGCGGCGGTAATACGCTGATTCAGATTTTGCTCGGCCGCAGGGAAGTGGCGCGACTGCAACGGTGCATCGTTTTTGACACCTAAATCATGCTTTACCCCGGCCCAGACTTCCGCATTTTGCTGGGAAGTCAGCGCGATCAGGCGCGTGATCAGGCGCTCCAGCACGGTGCGCTGTTGCGTGGATAGCGGTTGTTCACCTGCAACGTTTGGCGTGACAGGGCCTTCACCCGGAGGGCGTGGTGGCGTACCTGAAATAGGCTGCATCGTCAAAAATCCTTAAAGTCTAAACTCAGCGTAAACCCGGCATGCGTATATGCCTGGCGGCCAGATTATGGCACACTTGGCAGGTTTTCTTCCTCTCAAACAGGTACTCAGACGTGAAAATCCTCGTTGATGAAAATATGCCTTACGCCCGCGAGCTGTTTAGCCGCCTTGGTAATGTTAAGGCTGTCCCTGGTCGCCCCATTCCGGTAAACGAGCTGGATGATGCAGATGCCCTGATGGTGCGCTCGGTGACCAAAGTAAATGAGGCGTTGCTCTCCGGTAAAGCGATTAAATTCGTTGGAACCGCAACGGCCGGGACGGATCATGTGGATGACAAATGGCTTAAGCAGGCGGGGATCGGTTTTTCCGCCGCGCCTGGCTGTAACGCCATTGCGGTAGTGGAATACGTTTTCTCTTCCCTGCTGATGCTGGCAGAGCGCGACGGGTTTGCGCTGAAAGACCGCACCGTAGGCATTGTCGGGGTGGGCAACGTGGGGGGACGCCTGCAAAAACGCCTTGAGGCGTTAGGCATTCGCACCCTGCTGTGTGACCCGCCGCGTAAAGACAACGGTGATGAAGGTGACTTCCGCACCCTGGATGAGCTGGTTGAAGCGTGCGACGTGATCACCTTCCATACGCCCCTCTTCAAAGAGGGGGCTTATAAGACGCTTCATCTTGCTGATGAGGCGCTGATCCGCCGTCTGAAGGCTGGCACTATTCTGATAAATGCCTGCCGTGGCCCGGTCGTCGATAACGCCGCGCTGCTGAAATGTCTGGAAGAGGGGCAGGAGCTCAGCGTGGTGCTGGACGTCTGGGAGCCGGAGCCCGATCTCAACGTTGCGCTGCTGAACAAGGTCGATGTTGCGACCGCGCATATCGCGGGTTATACGCTTGAAGGAAAGGCCCGCGGCACCACCCAGGTCTTTGAGGCCTATAGCGCCTTTATTGGTCATCCGCAGCAGGTGGCGCTGGACACCTTACTCCCCGCGCCTGAATTTGGCCGTATTACCCTCCATGGCCCGCTCGATCAGGCAACGCTGAAAAGGCTGGTACATTTGGTGTATGATGTGCGCCGCGATGATGCGCTGCTGCGTAAAGTGGCGGGGATCCCGGGTGAGTTTGACAAGCTGCGCAAGAATTACGTTGAGCGTCGTGAATGGTCTTCTCTGTATGTGATATGCGATGACGCGGCGGCGGCAACACTGCTACACAAACTGGGTTTTAACGCCGTTCATCACCCGGCGCATTAATGTCTTCTTAACGCTCCCTGTTGGATACTCCGACAGGGACGCTTTTTTATTTCTGGAGTAAACCACCATGTCTGAAGGCTGGAACATTGCCATTTTAGGTGCCACGGGTGCCGTGGGTGAAGCCCTGCTCGAAACCCTTGCTGAGCGTCAGTTCCCGGTGGGTGATATCTATGCACTGGCCCGCACCGACAGCGCCGGTGAGCATCTGCGTTTTGGCGGCAAATCCGTCATGGTTCAGGATGCCACCGAATTCGACTGGACGCAGGCGCAGCTGGCGTTTTTTGCGGCAGGTGCTGAAGCCACCGCGTCGTACATTGAAGAGGCGACGAATTCTGGCTGTCTGGTGATCGACCTGAGCGGCCTGTTCTCAATGGAGCCGGATGTCCCGCTGGTGGTGCCGGACGTGAACCCGTTTGTGCTGGCCGACTACCGTAACCGCAATATCATTGCGGTTCCCAATAGCCTGACCAGCCAGCTGCTGACCGCTCTTAAACCTTTAATCGACGATGGCGGTCTGTCGCGTATCACCGTGACCAGCCTGCTTTCCGCTTCTGCGCACGGCAAAAAGGCCGTCGACGCGCTGGCAGGACAGAGTGCGAAGCTCCTGAACGGCATCCCGATTGATGAAGACGATTTCTTCGGCCGTCAGCTGGCATTCAATATGCTGCCGCTGCTGCCGGATCGTGAAGGCTCCGTGCGCGAAGAGCGCCGTATCGTCGACGAAGCGCGCAAAATTCTGCAGGACGAGGGGCTGATGATCTCCGCAAACGTCGTGCAGTCGCCGGTCTTTTACGGTCATGCGCAGATGGTAGGTTTCGAAGCCCTGCGTCCGCTGGCCGCAGAAGAAGCGCGTGATGCATTCGGCCGTGGTGAAGACATTGTGCTCTCCGAAGAGAGTGAATTCCCGACGCAGGTTGGCGATGCCACCGGCAGCGCGCACCTCTCGGTGGGCTGCGTGCGGAATGACTACGGTATGCCGGAGCAGGTTCAGTTCTGGTCCGTTGCCGATAACGTGCGCTTCGGCGGCGCGCTGATGGCGGTCAAGATCGCTGAAAAACTGGTGCAGGAGTATCTGTACTGATGTCAGACCTGGAACAAAAGCCGGTTCATAAAGTCGCCCTCGGTATCGAGTACGACGGCAGTAAATATTATGGCTGGCAGCGTCAAAATGAGGTGCGCAGTGTCCAGGAAAAACTGGAGAAAGCGCTCTCTCAGGTGGCGAACGAACCGATTAACGTCCTGTGTGCAGGGCGCACTGACGCCGGTGTCCACGGAACGGGGCAGGTGGTTCACTTTGAAACCACCGCCGTGCGCAAGGACGCTGCCTGGACGTTGGGTGTAAATGCGAATTTACCTGGTGACATTGCGGTGCGCTGGGTGAAAGCTGTGCCGGATGATTTTCATGCGCGATTCAGCGCCACTGCGCGCCGTTACCGCTATGTCATCTACAATCAGCGTCTTCGTCCGGCGGTATTAAGCCAGGGCGTGACGCATTTTTACGAGCCGCTGGATGCAGAACGTATGCACCGTGCGGCGCAGTGTCTGATTGGTGAAAATGACTTTACCTCGTTTCGTGCGGTGCAGTGTCAGTCCCGCACGCCGTGGCGTAATGTCATGCACATAAACGTCAGCCGTTTTGGCGCGTATGTGGTGGTGGATATCAAAGCCAATGCCTTTGTACATCATATGGTGCGGAATATTGTGGGCAGCCTGATGGAAGTGGGCGCCGGACACCAGCCGGAGAGCTGGATTGCAGAACTGCTGGCAGCGAAGGACAGAACGCTTGCGGCAGCAACGGCGAAAGCGGAAGGGCTGTATCTGGTCTCGGTGGACTATCCGGACCGGTTTGACCTGCCAAAACCGCCAATGGGCCCGCTGTTCCTGGCGGACTAAACAAAGGTGCAATTAAGGCTTAGACAATATGGACGTAATACGTTTTCTGATTGATTTCATTCTGCATATTGATGTTCACCTGGCGGAGCTGGTCGCGCAGTATGGCGTCTGGGTGTATGCCATTCTGTTCCTCATTCTGTTCTGTGAAACCGGTCTGGTAGTCACGCCGTTCCTGCCGGGGGATTCGCTGCTGTTCGTCGCGGGGGCGTTATCCGCGCTGCCCACCAACGATTTGAATGTGCACATAATGGTGGTGCTGATGGTGATCGCCGCAATTGTCGGTGACGCGGTCAACTACACCATTGGACGGGTCTTCGGTGAGCGCTTATTCAGCAATCCGGACTCAAAAATTTTCCGTCGTAGCTATTTAGATAAAACCCATGCGTTTTATGAGCGCCACGGTGGGAAAACCATTATCCTTGCGCGTTTTGTGCCTATTGTGCGTACATTTGCACCGTTTGTGGCGGGAATGGGGCACATGTCCTATCGTCATTTTGCGGCATACAACGTAGTTGGCGCGCTGCTGTGGGTGCTGCTCTTTACCTATGCAGGCTACCTGTTTGGCGATCTCCCTGTGGTTCAGGAAAACCTTAAGTTACTGATTGTAGCGATTATTGTGCTTTCCGTTTTACCGGGTGTTATCGAAATTATTCGCCACAAGCGCGCGGCGGCAAAGCAAGCGAAGTAAATGCACGCAGGCGGTTCGACCACTTTTTTATCCAAAGTTTCGGGCTGTTATGTTTTAATGTGCAACATTCATGGTCTGTTGGAGGCAAAAATGGCATTATTCGCCTCTTACAGCAAAACTGGCATACGACCAGGTTCAGGCAGAAAGGTTATCAATGAGCTGGATTGAACGAATTAAAAGCAACATTACCCCAACGCGTAAAGCGAGCATTCCTGAAGGGGTATGGACGAAGTGTGATAGCTGTGGTCAGGTTCTGTATCGCGCAGAACTGGAGCGCAATCTTGAGGTGTGTCCGAAGTGTGACCACCACATGCGCATGACGGCGCGTAATCGCCTGCACAGCCTGCTGGACGAAGGTTCTCTGGTAGAACTGGGTAGCGAACTTGAGCCAAAAGATGTGCTCAAGTTCCGTGATTCCAAAAAATACAAAGACCGTCTGGCCTCTGCACAGAAAGAGACCGGCGAGAAAGACGCACTGGTCGTGATGAAAGGCACCCTGCACGAGATGCCAGTGGTGGCCGCCGCGTTTGAGTTCTCCTTCATGGGTGGCTCAATGGGCTCCGTGGTGGGGGCGCGCTTTGTGCGTGCTGTTGAGCAAGCGCTGGAAGACAACTGTCCGCTGATCTGCTTCTCTGCCTCTGGCGGTGCGCGTATGCAGGAAGCGCTGATGTCATTGATGCAGATGGCGAAAACCTCTGCTGCGCTGGCGAAAATGCAGGAACGCGGTCTGCCGTACATCTCTGTACTGACCGACCCAACCATGGGTGGCGTCTCCGCAAGCTTTGCGATGCTGGGCGATCTGAACATTGCTGAGCCAAAAGCGCTGATCGGCTTTGCCGGCCCTCGCGTTATCGAGCAAACCGTACGTGAAAAACTGCCGCCGGGCTTCCAGCGCAGTGAGTTCCTCATTGAGAAAGGCGCGATTGACATGATTGTCCGCCGCCCGGAAATGCGCCTGAAACTGGCGAGCATCCTGGCGAAGCTGATGAATCTGCCAGCGCCGAACCCGGATGAGCCGCGCGAAGGCGTGGTGGTACCGGATCAGGAACCCGAGGCCTGATAACTGAAAAGGGCAGGGCCGGTTGGCGCTGCCCTTTTGCTTTGTAAACTGTTAATGACAACCGGGCATCATGGAAAATAAAAGCATTCCCCAAGCCACGTCGCCCCTGGCCACGTGGCTTTCTTATCTGGAAAACCTGCACAGTAAAACCATCGATATGGGGCTTGAACGCGTAAGCCAGGTCGCTGCGCGTCTCGATGTGCTGAAACCGGCGCCGTTTGTTTTTACCGTCGCCGGCACCAACGGTAAAGGCACCACCTGCCGAACGCTGGAAGCTATCCTGATGGCAGCCGGTTACAAGGTTGGCGTTTACAGCTCTCCGCACCTGGTGCGCTATACCGAGCGGGTTCGCGTGCAAAACCGCGAACTGCCAGAGTCTGCGCATACGGCGTCGTTCGCGGAAATTGAAGCAGCGCGCGGTGAAATTTCATTAACCTATTTCGAATACGGAACCCTGTCGGCGCTGTGGCTGTTTAAGCAGGCGCAGCTGGATGTGGTGATTCTGGAAGTGGGTCTCGGCGGGCGTCTTGATGCCACCAATATGGTGGATGCCGATGTTGCGGTGGTCACCAGCATCGCGCTGGATCATACCGACTGGCTTGGCCCCGATCGCGAAAGTATCGGCCGTGAGAAGGCCGGTATTTTCCGCACGAATAAGCCTGCTGTGGTCGGCGAGCCGGATATGCCGCACACCATTGCCGATGTGGCAAAAGAGAAGGGCGCTCACCTGCTGCGACGTGATGTTGACTGGCAGTATGAGGTCCGGGACAACGGCTGGCGTTTTAGCGATGCACAGGGTGCGCTGGACAACCTGCCGCTGCCGCAGGTACCACAGCCTAACGCGGCAACCGCCCTGGCGGCACTGCGCGCAAGCGGACTGGCGGTGAGCGAACAGGCAATCCGCGACGGTATCCAGAATGCGATTCTGCCCGGGCGTTTTCAGATTGTCAGCGACGCTCCGCGGCTGATTCTGGATGTCGCACATAACCCGCATGCTGCGGCGTATCTCGCCGCGCGTCTCAAATCGTTACCAAAAACCGGGCGCGTGCTGGCGGTTATCGGTATGCTTCATGATAAAGATATCGGCGGTACGCTGGCCTGCATGGAGAGTGTTGTCGATAGCTGGTATTGTGCTCCTCTGGAGGGGCCGCGCGGCGCGACGGCTGAGCAGTTGCTGGAACATCTCGGCAAAGGCGCAATCTACAATAGCGTGGCTGAGGCCTGGCAAGCCGCGATGGCGGATGCTAAACCAGAAGATACCGTGCTGGTGTGTGGTTCGTTCCACACGGTGGCACATGTCATGGAAGTAATGGACGCGGGGAGAACCGGTGGCGAGTAAGTTTCAGAACCGTTTAACAGGAACCATTGTGCTGGTCGCGCTCGGGGTGATTATCCTCCCGGGTCTGCTCGACGGGCAGAAAAAGCATTACCAGGATGAATTTGCAGCCATTCCGCTGGTGCCGAAGCCGGGCGATCGCGACGAACCGGATATGCTGCCTGCGGCGACCCAGGCGCTGCCTGCTCAGCCGCCGGAAGGGGCAGCTGAAGAGGTGCGTGCCGGGGATGCGGCCGCGCCGTCCCTCGATCCGTCTCGTCTGGCGGCGAATAACAACATCGAAATCGATCCGGTGCCGGTAGAGCAGCCGAAACCGGTTGAAAAACCGAAGCCGGTGGAAAAAACACAGCCGAAACCGCAGCGGGATAAAGCAGCAGAACAGCTGGCCGCAGCTTCAGAGACGCCGCCTGCGGCAAAACCGGCTCAGCAAGAGGCCGCGCCGACGGGGAAAGCCTACGTCGTGCAACTGGGTGCGCTGAAAAATGCCGATAAGGTCAATGAGGTCGTGGGCAAGCTGCGCAGTGCGGGTTATCGCGTGTACACTTCACCTTCCACGCCAGTGCAGGGTAAAATCACCCGTATCCTTGTGGGGCCAGAAGCGTCTAAGGATAAGCTCAAAGGCTCGCTCGGTGAGCTGAAGCAGATCTCTGGCCTGAGCGGTGTGGTGATGAACTACAGCGCCAACTGATAAGGCTTCACCTCACACTCACCCTCTCCCCAGAGGGGCGAAGGGACGGTTTGCTCTCTCTCCCTTGAGGGAGAGGACTGGGGTGAGGGGGAATGGCAGGCGTCCACAGAGACGTCAAATGGAGGGGGCGTTGAACATTTTTTCAGCGCCTTTTTTATTTACGCGCGGGAAGGAAATCCCTACGCAAACGTTTTCTTTTTCTGTTAGAATTCGCCCCGAACTGGATGACAGGGCGTTAAATCGTGGGACACATATGGTCTGGATTGATTACGCCATCATTGCGGTGATTGGTTTTTCCTGTCTGGTTAGCCTGATCCGTGGCTTTGTTCGTGAAGCGTTATCGCTGGTGACATGGGGTTGTGCTTTCTTTGTTGCCAGTCATTACTACACTTACCTGTCTGTCTGGTTCACGGGCTTTGAAGATGAACTGGTCCGAAATGGAATCGCCATCGCGGTGCTGTTTATCGCGACGCTGATTGTCGGCGCTATCGTGAATTACGTGATAGGTCAGCTGGTCGAGAAAACCGGTCTGTCAGGAACGGACAGGGTGCTCGGGATCTGTTTCGGCGCGTTACGAGGCGTGCTGATTGTGGCCGCGATACTGTTCTTCCTGGATACCTTCACCGGGTTCTCCAAAAGTGAAGACTGGCAGAAATCGCAGCTCATTCCGGAGTTCAGCTTCATCATCAGGTGGTTCTTTGACTATCTGCAAAGCTCGTCGAGTTTCTTGCCCAGAGCGTAACCCGCTCTGAGATGTGGCTTAACGAGGAAAAGACGAATGTGCGGTATTGTCGGTATCGCCGGTTTCATGCCGGTAAACCAGTCGATTTATGACGCGTTAACGGTGCTTCAGCACCGTGGGCAGGATGCTGCGGGTATCATCACCATTGATGCAAACAACTGCTTCCGTTTACGCAAGGCGAATGGCCTGGTAAACGATGTGTTTGAAGCCCGCCATATGCAGCGTCTGCAAGGTAATATGGGGATCGGTCACGTTCGTTATCCTACTGCTGGCAGTTCCAGCGCCTCTGAGGCACAGCCTTTTTACGTTAACTCACCGTATGGCATCACGCTTGCTCACAACGGCAACCTGACAAACGCCCATGAGCTGCGTAAAAAGCTGTTTGAAGAGAAACGTCGCCACATTAACACCACTTCTGATTCAGAAATCCTGCTCAATGTGTTTGCCAGCGAGCTGGATAACTTCCGCCATTATCCGCTGGAAGCGGACAATATCTTTGCCGCCGTTGCTGCGACAAACCGCCAGATCCGCGGTGCCTACGCCTGCGTGGCGATGATTATCGGTCACGGCATGGTCGCCTTCCGCGATCCAAACGGTATCCGTCCGCTGGTGCTCGGCAAGCGTGACCTGGGTGATGGCCGTACCGAATATATGGTTGCCTCTGAAAGCGTGGCGCTGGACACCCTGGGCTTCGAATTCCTGCGTGACGTAGCCCCTGGCGAAGCGGTCTACATCACTGAGAAGGGCCAGCTGTTTACCCGTCAGTGTGCAGATAACCCGGTCAGCAACCCGTGCCTGTTTGAATACGTCTATTTCGCCCGTCCGGACTCGTTTATCGATAAGATCTCCGTCTACAGCGCCCGCGTGAACATGGGAACCAAGCTGGGTGAGAAGATTGCCCGCGAGTGGGACGATCTGGACATCGACGTGGTCATTCCTATCCCGGAAACCTCCTGCGATATCGCCCTGGAAATTGCCCGCATACTGGATAAGCCATACCGTCAGGGGTTCGTGAAGAACCGCTACGTTGGCCGTACCTTTATCATGCCGGGTCAGCAGCTGCGCCGTAAATCCGTGCGTCGTAAACTGAACGCTAACCGCGCTGAGTTCCGCGACAAGAACGTGCTGCTGGTGGATGACTCTATTGTGCGTGGCACCACCTCGGAGCAGATTATCGAGATGGCGCGTGAAGCCGGTGCGAAGAAAGTGTATCTGGCCTCTGCGGCGCCAGAAATTCGTTTCCCGAACGTGTATGGCATTGATATGCCTACCGCGAACGAGCTGATTGCCCACGGCCGTGAAGTGGACGAGATTCGCCAGATCATCGGTGCCGATGGCCTGATTTTCCAGGATCTGAACGATCTTATCGACGCGGTGCGTGCCGAGAATCCGGATATTCAGCAGTTTGAATGTTCCGTGTTCAACGGGGTATACGTCACTAAAGACGTGGACCAGCAGTACCTCGACTATCTTGATTCGCTGCGCAACGACGATGCCAAAGCCGTCCAGCTGCAAAACGATCTCGAAAGCTTAGAGATGCACAACGAAGGTTGATTGTGCAGGCAAGTGAGGGCCTTCGCCCTCACTTGCAACTCCCCGCAAAATCCTGCACAGTCTGCCCTGAAATCAGTAAGGGCAAAAATCATGAAACGACTCATTGTTGGGCTCAGCGGTGCCAGTGGCGCAATCTACGGCGTGCGTTTGTTACAGGTACTGCGTGACGTACCAGAAGTAGAAACCCATCTGGTGATGAGCCAGGCGGCGCGTCAGACTCTCTCCCTTGAAACCGATCTCTCTCTGCGCGATGTGCAGGCGCTGGCAAATGTTGTACACGATGCCCGCGATATCGCCGCCAGCATCTCCTCCGGCTCGTTTAAAACGGCTGGCATGGTTATATTGCCCTGTTCAATTAAAACCCTCTCCGGCATCGTTAACAGCTATACCGACACGCTGGTGACGCGTGCGGCGGACGTGGTGCTGAAAGAGCGTCGCCCTCTGGTGCTTTGCGTGCGGGAAACGCCGCTGCATCTGGGGCATCTGCGTTTAATGACGCAGGCCGCTGAACTGGGCGCGGTGATCATGCCGCCTGTGCCGGCGTTTTATCATCGCCCG
This sequence comes from Enterobacter sp. WCHEn045836, assembly GCF_003965585.1. Taxonomy (NCBI): domain Bacteria; kingdom Pseudomonadati; phylum Pseudomonadota; class Gammaproteobacteria; order Enterobacterales; family Enterobacteriaceae; genus Enterobacter; species Enterobacter sp. WCHEn045836. The sequence continues at coordinate 293,032 of NZ_RXPT01000001.1, read as the reverse complement.
ACCTCGCTGGATGATGTGATTAATCAGACGGTTAACCGCGTGCTGGATCAGTTTGATATTGACCTGCCCGAAGACCTCTTCACCCGCTGGCAGGGTGCATGATTCTGTGCACAAACAGTGTGCATGAAAAGAGACGTTGCCCTGTTTCAGGGCAAAACTGCAACGGCGATCATATCCTCGACATTTAATTCGTTTTTTCCCTTTTTCTCTCTCCGGTTCGTTCGGCAGACCTGCTATCTTTCACCATTAAGGCAATATCGCAACGTTTTATTAACATATTTAACGTCGAATTTTTGACCAGACGGCAATGTGGCATAAGACCTGCAAGAGAAGCCTGCAACACAACACACAACACAATACATAATAAAATCACGGTACTTGAGGGTAAATGTATGAAGAAGACGGTTCTGGCTCTGTCTTTGCTGGTGGGGTTAAGTGCAGCAGCAGGTAGCTACGCAGCGCTTCCACAGACAGTGCGTATCGGTACAGACGCAACTTACGCGCCATTCTCCTCTAAAGATGCGAAAGGCGACTTTGTTGGGTTTGATATCGACCTGGGTAATGAGATGTGCAAACGCATTGCGGTGAAATGCACATGGGTGGGCAGCGACTTTGATGCGTTAATCCCGTCGCTGAAAGCCAAGAAAATCGACGCCATTATCTCTTCTCTCTCCATCACCGAAAAACGTCAGCAGGAGATTGCCTTCTCTGACAAGCTCTACGCCGCGGATTCCCGTCTGATTGCGGCAAAAGGCTCCCCCATTCAGCCAACCATTGAGTCCCTGAAAGGTAAGCATGTCGGCGTGCTGCAGGGGTCGACTCAGGAAGGGTATGCCAATGCAAACTGGCGTGAGAAGGGCGTGGACGTGGTGGCTTACCAGAACCAGGATCTGATTTACTCTGACCTGGCAGCCGGTCGTCTGGATGCGGCATTCCAGGATGAGGTTGCCGCGAGTGAAGGCTTCCTGAAGCAGCCGGCAGGCAAAGACTACGCCTTTGCTGGCCCGTCCGTGAAAGACAAAAAATACTTTGGTGACGGCACCGGTATTGGCTTGCGTAAAGATGATACCGAGCTGAAAGCCGCTTTCGACAAAGCGTTTGCAGAGCTGCGCAAAGACGGTACCTACGACAAACTGGCGAAGAAATACTTCGACTTCAACGTCTATGGTGATTGATGTTCGATGGCAATGCACCTGACTGGTGCATTGCGGGTGTGATTGATCCAATATGGTGCGCTTTGTGCACTGTATTGGATCGCTATGTGCATACTTACGCATTTATAATGCAAAAATTCCCGTCTGCAAGGCATTAATCTTTGCCTGATGGCGTGGATTGATGGCACATTAGCACCACCCCGTCGTCGTAAAAATCACGTAAGAAGACAGTTTGTTGAGGACAGATATGAAAAAACTCGTGTTGTCGTTATCTCTGGTGCTGGCCTTTTCCAGCGCTACCGCGGCGTTCGCAGCCATTCCGCAGAAAATTCGTATTGGTACCGACCCTACCTATGCTCCGTTCGAATCAAAGAATTCGAAGGGTGAACTGGTCGGTTTTGACATCGATCTGGCCAATGAACTGTGCAAACGCATCAAAGCACAGTGTACCTACGTTGAGAACCCGCTGGATGCGCTGATCCCTTCGCTGAAAGCCAAAAAAATCGACATTATCATGTCCTCTCTTTCCATCACTGAAAAACGTCAGCAGGAGATTGCCTTCACCGACAAACTCTACGCGGCAGATTCTCGTCTGGTGGTGGCTAAATCGTCTGACATTCAGCCAACCCTCGAATCACTGAAGGGTAAACGCGTGGGCGTGCTGCAGGGCACTACTCAGGAAACCTACGGTAATGAACACTGGGCACCGAAGGGGATTGAAATCGTCTCCTATCAGGGGCAGGAAAATATCTACGCTGACCTGACGGCAGGCCGTATCGACGCCGCTTTCCAGGATGAAGTCGCCGCGAGCGAAGGCTTTCTGAAGACGCCGGTAGGTAAAGATTACAAGTTTGGCGGTCCATCCATTAAGGATGTGAAGTTGTTTGGTGTCGGTACCGGTATGGGCCTGCGTAAAGAAGACAACGAGCTGCGCGAAGCACTGAACAAAGCATTTGCTGAAATGCGCGCTGACGGCACGTACGACAAACTGGCGAAAAAGTACTTCGATTTTAATGTTTACGGCGGCTAATCGCCCCGTCAAATAACGTGCGGCCCCTCCCGCTCAGGGAGGGGAAAAGACACGGTCCACCACTCACGATACGACAGGGCTCGCGGTATGCTGTACGGATTTTCTGGCGTTATTTTACAGGGCGCGCTTGTTACCCTTGAGCTGGCTATCAGCTCCGTGGTGCTGGCGGTGCTGATAGGTCTGGCAGGCGCAGGGGCGAAGCTTTCGGCTAATAAACCGCTGGCGCTGATTTTTGAAGGCTATACCACGCTGATTCGCGGTGTTCCTGACCTGGTACTGATGCTGCTCATTTTTTACGGGCTGCAGATCGCGCTGAACAGCGTGACGGACGCCATGGGGATGGGACAAATCGATATCGACCCGATGGTGGCCGGTATTATTACCCTCGGTTTTATCTACGGCGCGTACTTCACCGAAACCTTCCGCGGCGCTTATATGGCGGTCCCGAAAGGACACATAGAAGCGGCCACCGCATTTGGTTTTACCTCCTCTCAGACGTTTCGTCGGATCATGTTCCCGGCCATGATGCGCTACGCGCTTCCGGGCATTGGCAACAACTGGCAGGTTATCCTGAAGGCCACGGCGCTGGTCTCTCTGCTGGGTCTGGAAGATGTAGTAAAGGCCACGCAGCTTGCCGGCAAAAGTACCTGGGAGCCGTTCTACTTTGCGGTGGTGTGTGGCGTGATCTATCTGGTCTTTACGACTGTCTCCAATGGTGTGCTGCTTCTGCTCGAACGTCGCTACTCCGTGGGTGTGAAGAGGGCTGACCTGTGATTGAGATTATTCAGGAATACTGGAAATCGCTGCTGTGGACGGACGGCTATCGCTTCACCGGCGTGGCCATTACGCTGTGGCTGCTGATCTCCTCGGTGGTAATGGGTGGCATTCTGGCGGTGTTCCTTGCCATTGGCCGCGTGTCGAACAATAAATTCATCCAGTTCCCGATCTGGCTGTTTACCTATGTGTTTCGCGGTACACCGCTGTACGTACAGCTGCTGGTGTTCTATTCGGGCATGTACACGCTGGAGATTGTGAAAGGCACCGAGATGCTGAATGCCTTCTTCCGCAGCGGCCTGAACTGTACAGTACTGGCGTTGACGCTTAACACCTGCGCCTATACCACCGAGATTTTCGCCGGGGCCATTCGCTCTGTGCCTTACGGGGAAATTGAAGCGGCGCGCGCGTATGGCTTCTCGTCGGTGAAACTGTACCGCTGTATTATTCTGCCGTCGGCGCTGCGTATCGCGCTGCCAGCCTACAGTAACGAAGTGATTTTAATGCTCCACTCCACCGCGCTGGCCTTTACCGCCACGGTGCCGGACCTGCTTAAAATCGCCCGCGACATTAACTCCGCGACCTATCAGCCGTTTACCGCGTTTGGCATTGCGGCAGTGCTCTATTTGATTATTTCATACGTCCTGATTAGCCTGTTCCGTAAGGCGGAAAAACGCTGGTTACAGCATATAAAACCCTCTTCGACGCACTGAGAATGATGATGGCTGAGAACAAATTAAACGTAATTGATTTGCACAAACGCTACGGCGAACATGAAGTGCTGAAAGGGGTGTCGCTGCAGGCAAATGCAGGCGACGTGATCAGTATTATCGGCTCATCCGGCTCGGGTAAAAGCACGTTCCTGCGCTGCATCAACTTCCTTGAAAAGCCGAGTGAAGGCTCGATTGTGGTCAGTGGGCAGAACATCAATCTGGTGCGGGATAAAGACGGCCAGTTGAAGGTGGCAGATAAGAATCAGCTGCGTCTGCTCCGTACGCGCCTGACGATGGTGTTCCAGCACTTCAACCTCTGGAGCCATATGACGGTGCTGGAGAACGTAATGGAAGCGCCGGTTCAGGTGCTGGGGTTAAGCAAGCATGAAGCCCGCGAACGCGCGGTGAAATATCTGGCGAAAGTGGGGATTGATGAACGCCAGCAGATGAAGTACCCGGTGCATCTCTCCGGTGGTCAGCAGCAACGTGTCTCTATCGCCCGTGCACTGGCAATGGAGCCCGAGGTGCTGCTGTTCGACGAACCGACCTCCGCGCTGGACCCGGAACTCGTTGGCGAAGTGCTGCGCATCATGCAGAAGCTGGCCGAAGAGGGCAAAACGATGGTGGTGGTGACGCACGAGATGGGCTTTGCCCGTAACGTCTCGAACCACGTTATTTTCCTGCATCAGGGGAAAATCGAAGAGCAGGGGCATCCGGATGAGGTGCTGGCGAACCCGCAAAGTCCGCGTCTGCAGCAGTTCCTGAAGGGGTCGTTGAAGTAGGTTTGGCCTTTCTTCCCTCTCCCTGTGGGAGAGGGCTGGGGTGAGGGCATCAGACCGCACCGCACTCCAGCCGATACACCCAGTCGTCATACCGTACGCCGTCAATCTCGTACGCCTTCTCCAGCACCTGCGTTCGCATAAAGCCCGCTTTCTCCAGTACCCGCACCGACCCGCCGTTGTCCGCCAGCACGTAGGCGTTAATCGCTTTCACGCCGGTCTGGTTAAACGCATATTCACATACCGCGCGCAGCGCCTCACTGGCGATACCTTTCCCCTGTGCAGCAGGCACAACCGTATAGCCAATATCAGCCTCTTCACGATTCTCTGGGCTGATCTGCAGACCGATATCGCCCAGCGGCGTGTCATCATCACGAAAACGAATCACAAAAACGTGCGCCGCCGTTAAGCGCGCAGCAAATACGCGCCGGGTCTCTTTTTCCGGCGCGATGGCGGCCATGTAACGCATGATATTGCGATCTTCCCGCAGCGAGCGGAAGAAGGCCCAGTCAGTGGGTTCGAACGGGGTGAGGTGCAGACGGGGTGTGGTTATGGTTGCCATTGTTACGCCATTTCATCGGGACATGGCGTACAAATGTAACATATTCATCCCACCACATCCCCCAGAGCCTCTTCTACGTCATACCAGCGAAACGCAAACCCGGCCGCTTCCAGCCGTTTAGGCAGCGCGCGCTGTCCGCCCAGCACCAGCACCGACGCTTCACCCATCATCAGGCGAATCATCGTCGCAGGCACGCGTAAAATCGCCGGGCGATGCAGAGCATGGCCCAGAGCGTGGGCAAACTGCTCATTTCGCACCGGGTACGGCGCAACCATATTGAACGGCCCACGTAGATCGTTATCCAGCAGCCAGAGAATACCGTTGACCATATCGTCGATGTGGATCCACGCCAGATACTGACGGCCATTGCCGATGGGGCCACCCAGTCCGAGCCGGAACGGAGGAAGCATCTTCGCCAGAATTCCGCCTTTCGGTGCGAGCACCACGCCGGTGCGCAGCAGGCACACGCGGGTAGTATCGCTCTGCGCCGCACAGGCAATGCGTTCCCACTGGGCGCAGAGCTTATGGGTAAACTCGTTGTGCGGCGGCTCTTCTTCGGTCACGACCACCTCACCGAGGTCCCCGTAATAGCCTACCGCAGAGCCAGAAATCAGTACCGATGGCGGGGTATGACTGTTACGGATGAGCTCGACCAGCTTTTCGGTGATGTTCCAGCGGCTGCTGCACAACAGCTGTTTTTGCTCTTCCGTCCAGCGTTTGTCGGCGATGGGTTCACCGGCCAGGTTGATGACGGCGTCAAAGCCGTCCAGATTCTGCCGGTCAGCCAGATTTTTCCAGATGTCGATACCGGCACCCAGCACCTGACGCGCTTTCTCAGGGCTGCGCGTCACCACGGTAATGTCGTGATGTAACGCCTGCAGGCGCGCAATGAGATGACGGCCAATCAGGCCTGTACCGCCGGTCAGCAGAATCTTCATACAACCTCCAGGTTTACGCCTGGCGCTGCCAGCTTAACGTCATGGAGACGGAATCGGCGTAACGCAGGGCGTGAAGTTTATCGATCTCTACTTCAGCATAAGTGACCCAGTGATGTTCGCGTGCGATGTCGAGCACATCCTGAGTTAATTTTTCCAGCAGAGAGAAGCGGTTATTTTCCACGTACTGGATGATGCTTTTGGTAATCGTGCGATAGTTCAGCGCGTCATTGATGTCTTCACTGCCACGCGCCTTGTCTGCCGGATAGTGGATAACCACATTAATGACGATATCCTGACGGTTGGCGATCTCCTCGTCTTTGATACCGATAAACGTGCGTAAGCGTAAATTTTTTATACGAATAATAGCGTCATGCTGCGACATTGCAGGTCTTCTCCGTGTCAGTATTTCCTCCCCATAATACATGAGAGCCTGACAGGCGCCCAATCGGGCGCAGGCCTAAATCTCGTGGATTTTTTTCATTGCACGCTCGGTCGCCGGGCGGGTACGGATGCGCTCAAACCAGTTGTTGACTGCCGGATAAGACGCTAAATCAATGCGGTGGCGTTCATGGGTATTCACCCACGGCCAGCAGGCGATATCGGCGATACTGTAGTGATCGCCGCCGAGCCACGGCGTTTTCTCCAGCCGGTGGTTCAACACACCGTACAGGCGCTGCGTCTCCACCTGATAGCGCTCTATGGCATAAGGGATAGGCTGAGGAGCGTAAGCGGTAAAGTGATGGTTCTGCCCCAGCATCGGCCCCAGGCCGCTTGCCTGCCAGAACAGCCACTGCAGCGTGTGGTGACGTTCGCGCAGTTCACCGCTCAGCAGTTTGCCGGTTTTCTCCGCCAGATAGAGCAAAATCTCCCCGGATTCAAACAGGCTCAACGGTTTGCCGCCATCGGCTGGCAGGTTATCGATGATGGCCGGGATTTTATTGTTTGGTGAGATGGCCAGAAAGAGAGGCCTGAACTGATCGCCTTTGCTGATATCCACGCGAATGATCCTGTAATCCAGCTCGGCTTCTTCAAGAAAGAGGGTGATCTTATGGCCGTTTGGAGTAGGGGCATAGTAAAGGTCGATCATTCTCAACTCCTGTCAGTGTGAAGTGTAATGCCATGACCAATGAGTATAGGTGGTTGTTGTAAATCGTGAGTTTTCATCAAGTGACAGCGACGCAAAGAGAATATATGTTGAGTGAATACCGATCAGCCGATGAGGATGTTATGAACCAGCCTGTAATCACGTTGTGGTCCGATGCCCAATTCTTTTCACCCTATGTCATGAGCGTGTACGTGGCGCTGGCGGAAAAAGGGCTGTCATTTAGCCTGAAAACCGTTGATCTGGACGGCGGTGAACACCTGAAACCCCAGTGGCAGGGTTACGATCTGACGCGGCGCGTGCCGGTACTGGACATTGATGGTTTCGCCCTGAGCGAATCGTCGGCGATCGATGAATACCTGGAAGATCGGTTCGCGCCACCAGAGTGGGAGCGTATTTATCCTCACGATCTGCAAAAGCGGGCCCGGGCACGGCAAATCCAGGCGTGGCTACGCAGCGATTTGGTGCCGATTCGCGTTGAACGCTCCACGGATGTGGTATTTGCGGGTGTGAAAAAGCCCACCCTGAGTACTGAGGGGGCGCTGAGCGCGCAAAAGCTGATTGACACCGCCACCTCGCTGCTGGCCCACGGTAACCCAAACCTGTTTGGCGAGTGGTGTATTGCCGATACGGACCTTGCGCTGATGCTGAACCGCTTGATCCTCAACGGCGATGCGGTGCCCCAGCTGCTGGTGGATTATGCCACTTTCCAGTGGCAACGTGCGTCGGTGCAGCGCTATGTGGCACTCTCCGCTAAGCGCGTCGGCTGATAAGCCCTGGCGCTTAAGGTATGATAAGGGCAGTCTGTTTTTCTGAGGAGTGACTGATGAAACTGATGTTTGCGTCGGATATCCATGGATCCCTGCCCGCGACCGAGCGCGTTCTTTCCCTGTTTGCACAAAGTGGGGCGCAGTGGCTGGTTATTCTGGGTGACGTGTTGAACCATGGCCCACGTAACGCATTGCCGGAAGGCTATGCCCCTGCGCAGGTGGCGGAAAAACTCAACCCGTATGCCTCGCGCATTATCGCCGTGCGAGGTAACTGCGACAGCGAAGTGGACCAGATGCTGCTGCACTTCCCCATGACCGCTCCGTGGCAACAGGTGCTGCTGGAAAAATGCCGTCTGTTCCTCACCCATGGGCATCTTTTTAGCCCGGATAATCTCCCGGCGCTGGCCGCTGGCGATGTCCTGGTTTACGGTCATACTCATATTCCGGTAGCAGAAAAACGCGGGGAGATTTATCACTTCAATCCCGGTTCGGTCAGCATCCCGAAAGGCGGATACCCGGCGAGCTATGGCATGCTTGATGAGAATACGTTAAGTGTTATCGCACTTAATGATCAGCAAGTTATTGCACAGGTAGCGATTAATCCGTAAGTTACACCTCAACTGTAAACGCGCCGTAAGAGCGCTTAGACGAGAAGGTTTCCCGATGGTGGAGCAGAGTCATTTGGCAAGTACAGAGTGGGTTGACATTGTCAACGAAGAGAATGAAGTGATCGCGCAGGCCAGCCGCGAACAAATGCGCGCTGAACGCCTGCGTCATCGTGCGACGTACATTGTTGTTCATGACGGCATGGGCAAAATTTTGGTTCAACGCCGCACGGACACCAAAGATTTTCTCCCTGGTATGCTGGATGCCACTGCGGGCGGTGTCGTTCAGGCGGATGAGGTCCTGCTGGATTCCGCACGCCGTGAAGCGGAAGAAGAGTTAGGCATTGCGGGCGTACCGTTTGCCGAACATGGGCAGTTCTATTTCGAAGACGAACATTGCCGCGTCTGGGGCGGGCTGTTTAGCTGCGTTTCCCACGGCCCGTTCGCCCTGCAGGAAGAAGAAGTGAGCGAAGTGAGCTGGATGACGCCGGAAGAGATCACCGCGCGTTGTGACGAGTTCACGCCGGATTCGTTAAAAGCGCTGGCGCTGTGGATGACCCGCAACGCCAAAAACGAATCGACCAAATCCGAGAAAGAAGAAGAGTCTGAATAAGCCTTAGCAGCTCTCCCTCAGACACAGACTGGATGCGATGGGTTTCTGATCGCGCCAGTCTCCGTCATTCAGACGTTCCAGTAATGCACGTCCCGCTTCAATACCAATCTTACGATGGGGCACTGCCATCGTCGTCAGCGGCGGCTGACAGACACGGCTGACGTCGCTGTCGCCAAACCCGACCACGGCCAGGTCGTCCGGCACCTTGATACGCCTGCGCTGGCATTCGTACAGCGCGCCACAGGCCAGTTCATCTGAGACGCAAACCAGTGCATCCAGCTCCGGCCACGCCAGCAGAAATTCAGGAAGTTGTGCGGCCCCCGTCGAAAAACTCGGCGGCATGGCGGCATTTATCACCCGGTTAGGCGACATATGGTGGCGCAGCATCGCTTTGTACCAGCCCTGCAAATGCTGCTGGAATATCCACTGCTCCTGGTTGGCACACAGCAGGCCGATGTTCTGGTAGCCGCGTTTAATAACCATTTCCGTGAGTTCATACATGGCCGCGACGTTATCAATCCCGATGTTCATATCAATGGGATCGGCGCGCATGGCCCCCATTTCCATGACCGGAATCGAGGCGTTCTTCAGCCAATGGCGCACGGTGTCAGTATGTTCAACGCTGAGCAAAATCGCGGCGGCGATATTCGACGCCAGCAGCGTTTCCAGTAATTTCTCTTCCTGTTCAAGACGATGCTGGGATTCGGCCAGCATGATCTGATATCCGGCAGGCTGCAGCACCTGCTGGAGCCCGGCGAACATCTCTGAACAACCGGCTTCGGAAAGATTGGGAACGACCATCGCGATGGTCCATGACGAGGCCGAAGCCAGCGCGCTGGCAGCAAGGTTGGGCATATAGCCTAACTCTTGTACCGCGGCTTCTATTTTTTCTCGCAGTTTATCGGAAACCTGTTCAGGCGTGCGGAGAGCACGGGACACGGTCATTGTGCCCACACCGGCAAGCTGTGCGACATCGGCAAGTGTCACTTTACCGGTACTGCGTCGTTTTCGGGTTAGAGACATACACCTTCCTGCTGACAGGACGCCACTCATTTCATCCTTCGCTTCACGTGACAGGCAGTATACGCCTTAAATCCCTTTTTTTGCTGTGATTTCGCGCCAGGATGTCAATTTGATAGCGCTATCACACTTCTGAATGTTAGATCTTGGTAGCGCTATCTTTGTGATCCCGATCGCAGTCAATTCGTTATGCGTTGAATAAAGTTTGCTCATCTTTAGCGCAGTGTCGGGAGGGAAAATGCTGAAAAAGTGGATATATGATACAACCATCACGCTGCAGGATAGCGTTGAGAGTTGGCCGCAGGCGCTGGAGATGTGCGCGAAACCGTTGCTGGAGTTGCAGGTCATTGCGCCGGAGTACGTGACGGCCATTATTGAGCAGCACCACACTTTAGGACCCTATTATGTGCTGGCACCAGGGCTGGCCATGCCGCATGCGCGGCCGGAAGAGGGGGCGAAAGGACTGGGCCTCTCATTATTAAAACTCAGGAAGGGCGTTTCATTCGGTGCGGGCGAATTCGATCCTGTTGATGTGATCGTCATGCTGGCGGCACCGGATAAACATAGCCATATCGAAATGATCTCCGCGCTGGCCGAATTATTCTCAAGCGATGAGGACATGGCTGAATTACATCAGGCGAATACCCTGGAGGAAATAAAAACGGTAATCGACCGCTTCTGATTTAATTATTTAATCCGACTTGTCACAACATTACGCGCAAGCGTGATGGGACATACTCTACGCAAAAAAAGGGGACAACAATGAAAATCATGGCTATTTGCGGTTCTGGCCTGGGCAGTAGTTTTATGGTCGAAATGAATATTAAAAAAGTGCTCAAGAAGCTGGATATTGACGCCGAGGTTGAGCACTCCGATCTCTCATCAGCCACGCCCGGTGCGGCCGATCTGTTCGTGATGGCGAAAGATATTGCCGCCAGCGCCAGCGTGCCGGAAAGCCAGCTGGTGGTGATCAACAACATCATCGATATCAACGAACTCGAAGCGCAACTGCGCGCCTGGTTCGAAAGACAATAACCCTGATAAGGCGAGGTGGATATGTTTATCCTTGAAACGCTGAATTTCGTTGTTGATATTTTAAAAGTCCCGTCAGTACTGGTGGGGTTAATTGCCTTAATTGGTCTGGTTGCGCAGAAAAAAGCATTTTCTGATGTCGTAAAAGGCACAATTAAAACGATTCTTGGCTTTATTGTTCTGGGCGGCGGCGCCACGGTGCTGGTGGGGTCATTAAATCCGTTAGGCGGTATGTTTGAACACGCTTTTAATATCCAGGGCATTATTCCCAATAATGAAGCGATTGTTTCCATTGCCCTGGAAAAATACGGTGCTTCGACCGCGCTGATTATGGCGTTCGGCATGGTGGCAAATATCATCGTCGCCCGCTTTACCCGACTGAAGTACATCTTCCTGACCGGGCATCACACCTTCTACATGGCGTGCATGATTGGGGTGATCCTCACGGTTGCGGGCTTTGAAGGGGTAGGGCTGGTCTTTACAGGGTCGCTGATCCTCGGGCTGGTCATGGCCTTCTTCCCGGCGATTGCGCAGCGTTATATGAAGCGCATTACCGGCAACGATGATATTGCTTTCGGCCACTTCGGCACCCTGGGCTATGTGCTGTCCGGCTGGATTGGCAGCAAGGTCGGCAAAGGTTCACGTTCAACCGAAGAGATGAACCTGCCGAAGAACCTGAGCTTCTTGCGCGACAGTTCGATCTCCATCTCTCTGACCATGATGATTATCTACCTGATCATGGCGGTGAGCGCCGGGCGTGAGTACGTCGAGGCTACCTTCAGCGGCGGTCAGAACTACCTGGTCTACGCCATTATCATGGCAATCACTTTCGCCGCAGGGGTGTTCATCATCCTGCAGGGCGTACGTTTAATTCTGGCAGAAATCGTCCCGGCCTTTACCGGTTTTTCCGAAAAACTGGTGCCCAATGCGCGTCCGGCCCTGGACTGCCCGGTGGTCTATCCGTATGCGCCCAACGCGGTACTGATTGGCTTCCTGTTCAGCTTCCTCGGGGGGATTGTGGGGTTAATTATCTGCGGCCAGTTTAACTGGGTGCTGATCCTGCCAGGCGTGGTGCCGCACTTCTTCACCGGCGCAACCGCGGGCGTGTTTGGTAACGCCACCGGTGGACGTCGCGGGGCAATGATTGGCGCTTTTGCCAACGGGCTTTTAATCACCTTCCTGCCGGTGCTGCTGCTGCCTGTGCTGGGAGCCATTGGCTTTGCCAACACCACGTTCTCGGACGCTGACTTCGGCGCCGTCGGGATTGTGCTTGGCAACCTGGCGCGCTTCCTGTCACCGCTGGCCATCACCGGGCTTGTCGTTGCGTTGTTCGCGCTGCTGGTGGCGTACAACGTGTTCGCGAAAAACAAATCTGCGGGTGGTAATGCGCAGGAAAACACCGGAGCCAAATCATGAATGACAATGAGATAACCGAACTGGCGCGTCAAATTCGACTCGAGACCCTGAAATCGCTGACGCAGCTGGGATTTGGTCACTACGGCGGCAGTATGTCGGTCGTCGAAACCCTGGCTGTACTGTACGGCGCGGTAATGAAAATTGACCCGGCAGACCCGGACTGGCCTGAACGAGACGACTTTGTCCTGTCGAAGGGCCATGCGGGACCGGCCCTGTACAGTACGCTGGCGATTAAAGGCTATTTCCCGATGGAAGAGCTGAGCACGCTTAACCAGAACGGCACACGCCTGCCAAGCCATCCGGACCGGCTAAAAACACGCGGTGTGGATGCCACGACCGGTTCGCTTGGCCAGGGGATCTCCATCGCGGGCGGCATGGCGCTGTCGCACAAGCTGGCCGGGCGGTCAAATCGGGTCTTTTGCATCGTCGGTGACGGCGAGCTGAACGAAGGGCAGTGCTGGGAAGCGTTCCAGTTTATAGCCCACCATCGTCTGAACAACCTGACGGTATTTGTGGACTGGAATAAGCAGCAGCTTGATGGCGAACTGGATGAGATCATCTGCGCGTTTGACCTGGAAGGGAAATTCCGCGCCTTTGGTTTTGACGTGGTGACGGTGAAAGGAGATGACATACCGGCACTGCTGAAGGTCACTGCACCGGTTCCGCCAGCGGATGCGCGTCCGCGGGTGGTGATCCTCGACAGCATCAAAGGACAGGGGGTGGCGTATCTGGAACAGCTGGGTAACTCGCACCACCTGCGATTGACAGCAGAGAGCAAAGCGGCCCTCAACGAGGCGATCCGTCAGCTGGAGGTAACTCATGATTAAGGTTGCACCTGCAGGACAGAGAGATGCCATTGAAATGCGTAAGGTCTACGCCGGTTTTGTGGCGAAACAGATTGAGGCCGGGAGCGATATTATCGCCCTGGAGGCGGATCTGATGAGCTCCATGGCGATGGATGGCGTGGCACGTGATTATCCGCAGCACGTGATCAACTGCGGCATTATGGAGGCCAACGTGATCGGTACCGCGGCAGGGCTGTCGCTCACCGGCCGTAAGCCGTTTGTCCACACCTTTACCGCGTTTGCCAGCCGTCGCTGCTTCGACCAGCTGTTTATGTCCCTCGACTACCAGCGCAATAACGTGAAGGTCATTGCTTCGGATGCGGGCGTGACGGCCTGCCATAACGGCGGCACGCACATGTCGTTTGAGGATATGGGTATTGTGCGTGGCCTGGCGCATTCGGTGGTGCTGGAGGTGACCGATGCGGTGATGTTTGAAGACATACTGCGTCAGCTTATCGACCTCGACGGGTTCTACTGGGTGCGTACTATCCGTAAACAGGCGCCGAGCGTGTATGCCCCGGGTTCAACGTTTACCATCGGCAAAGGCAATGTGCTGCGCGAAGGAAGCGACATTACCCTGATTGCCAACGGCATTATGGTGGCCGAAGCGCTGGAGGCGGCCCGTCAGCTTGAGCAGGAGGGCGTTAGCGCAGCAGTGATAGACATGTTCACCCTCAAGCCCATCGACCGGATGCTGGTGAAAAACTACGCCGAGAAAACCGGGCGGATCGTGACCTGCGAAAACCACAGCATTCACAACGGGCTGGGCTCGGCGGTGGCGGAAGTGCTGGTGGAGACCTGCCCGGTACCTATGCGTCGCGTGGGCGTGAAAGAGCGTTACGGCCAGGTAGGGACGCAGGAGTTCCTGCAGAAGGAGTATGGCCTGACGGCACACGACATTGTATCGGCGGCGCGGGAGCTGCTGTAAATAAAAAAGGCGACCCGTGAGTGGTCGCCTTTTTGTTGCCCGGTGGCGCTAGCGCTTACCGGGCCTACGGTCCTGTAGGCCGGATAAGCGAAGCGCCATCCGGCAAGACCTTATTTATTGCTGCTGTGAAGACTGGATCGCGGTCAATGCGATGGTGTAGACGATATCGTCTACCAGCGCGCCACGGGACAGGTCGTTCACAGGTTTGCGCATACCCTGCAGCATTGGCCCGATGGAGATCAGGTCGGCAGAACGCTGTACCGCTTTGTAGGTGGTGTTACCGGTGTTCAGATCCGGGAAGATGAACACGGTAGCGCGACCCGCAACCGGAGAGTTAGGCGCTTTGGATTTCGCAACATCAGCCATTACGGCGGCATCGTACTGCAGCGGGCCGTCGATCATCAGATCAGGACGTTTTTCCTGTGCAATACGGGTCGCTTCACGCACTTTCTCTACATCGCTACCTGCACCAGAGGTGCCGGTGGAGTAGGAGAGCATCGCGACGCGCGGTTCGATACCGAAGGCAATCGCGGAGTCCGCAGACTGAATCGCGATCTCAGCCAGCTGCTCTGCAGTTGGATCCGGGTTGATCGCACAGTCGCCGTAAACGTAAACCTGTTCAGGCAGCAGCATGAAGAACACGGAGGAAACCAGAGAGCTGCCTGGAGCCGTTTTGATCAGCTGCAGCGGTGGACGGATGGTATTCGCGGTAGTGTGAACCGCACCGGACACCAGACCGTCAACTTCGTCCTGTTCCAGCATCAGCGTACCCAGTACCACGTTGTCTTCCAGCTGCTCACGCGCAACGGCTTCGGTCATGCCCTTGCTCTTACGCAGTTCAACCAGACGAGCAACATAACTTTCGCGAACCACGTCTGGATCAACGATTTCGATGCCAGCGCCCAGCTCAACGCCCTGAGACGCCGCAACACGGTTGATCTCATCCGGGTTACCCAGCAGCACACAGGTTGCGATGCCGCGCTCTGCACAGATGGCAGCCGCTTTCACGGTACGTGGTTCATCGCCTTCTGGCAGAACAACACGTTTGCCCGCTTTACGCGCCAGCTCGGTCAGCTGGTAACGGAAGGCCGGAGGAGACAGACGACGGCTGCGCTCGGAGGTTGCGGTCAGGGATTCGATCCAGTCAGCGTTGATGTAGCTTGCAACGTATTCCTGAACCTTCTCGATACGCTCGTGGTCATCAACCGGCACTTCCAGGTTGAAGCTCTGCAGGCTCAGGGAGGTCTGCCAGGTGTTGGTGTTGACCATGAATACCGGCAGGCCAGTCGCGAACGCGCGTTCGCACAGCTTGCTGACGCGTGGATCCATCTCGTAAGCACCGGTCAGCAGGATAGCGCCGATTTCAACGCCATTCATCGCGGCCAGGCAGGCAGCAACCAGCACGTCTGGACGGTCTGCGGAGGTCACCAGCAGGGAACCTGCACGGAAGTGTTCCAGCATGTGTGGAATGCTGCGGGCGCAGAAGGTCACGGATTTCACGCGGCGGGTATTGATGTCGCCTTCGTTGATCACGGTGGCGTTCAGGTGACGCGCCATATCGATGGCACGGGTGGCAATCAGATCGAAGCTCCACGGCACCGCGCCCAGAACCGGCAGCGGGCTGGATTCCTGCAGTTTAGCCGGGTCAACTTTAATGACTTTCGCTTTGGAAGAGTCGTCGAAGATCTCGGACAGGTCAGGACGCGTACGGCCCTGCTCATCCACAGGCGCATTCAGTTTGTTGACGATTACGCCCGTGATGTTGGTGTTTTTGGTACCACCGAAGCTGCTGCGGGTCAGTTCGATACGCTCTTTCAGCTGCTCTGGGGTATCTGTGCCCTGAGACATCACAAAGACGATCTCGGCGTTCAGGGTTTTTGCAATTTCGAAGTTCAGCGACTGGGCAAACTGGTGTTTGCGGGTCGGAACCAGGCCTTCAACCAGCACCACTTCCGCGTCTTTTGTATTGGCGTGGTAGTTGGCGATGATCTCTTCCATCAGCACGTCTTTCTGGTTGCTGGAGAGCAGAGATTCAACGTGGTTCATCTTCAGCGGTTCAGCCGCTGGCAGATTGGAGTTCTTACGAACAATGGTGGTGGTCTGGTCTGGCGCATCGCCACCGGCACGTGGCTGGGCGATTGGCTTAAAGACGCTCAGACGAACGCCTTTGCGTTCCATAGCACGGATCACGCCAAGGCTGACGCTGGTCAGGCCGACGCTGGTTCCGGTAGGGATCAGCATAATAGTACGGGACACGGTTTATCCTCTTTCGTTACCGCCTGATTGTGGCGGGTGACAAAACAGCACCGCCAGCAGAGCTGGCGGTGTGGAATCAGGCAGTCAGACGGTGCGCGTCTTGCGCGATGACCAGCTCTTCGTTTGTTGGGATAACGAGAGCAGGGCGGGTGCCTTCTTTGTTGATGAAGCCAGACTTGCCGAAGCGGGCAGCCAGGTTACGCTCGTGATCAACTTCGAAGCCCAGAACGCCCAGTTTGCCCAGGGACAGTTCGCGAACCATTGCCGCGTTCTCACCGATACCACCGGTGAAGACAACCGCGTCCAGACGGCCATCCATCAGCGCAGTGTAAGAGCCGATGTATTTCGCCAGACGGTGGCAGTAAACGTCCATTGCACGTTTAGCGTCTTCTTTCTCTGCGTAGTTGTCTTCAACGTAACGGCAGTCGCTGGTGACTTCTGTCAGACCCAGCAGGCCAGACTCTTTGGTCAGCATTTTGTTGATCTGGTCAACGCTCATGCCCAGGGTGTCGTGCAGGTGGAAGATGATCGCCGGGTCGATGTCACCGGAACGGGTACCCATCACCAGACCTTCCAGCGGGGTCAGACCCATGGAGGTATCAACACATTTACCGTTGCGGATAGCAGAAACAGAACCACCGTTGCCCAGGTGGCAGGTGATGATGTTCACTTCTTCAACCGGTTTGTTCAGCACTTTTGCCGCTTCCTGAGTCACATAGAAGTGGCTGGTGCCGTGTGCGCCGTAGCGACGAACACCGTGCTCTTTGTAAAGGCTGTACGGCAGGGCATAGAGGTAAGACTCTTCCGGCATGGTCTGATGGAACGCGGTGTCGAACACGGCCACGTTTTTATCTTTCAGATTCGGGAAGGATTTCAGTGCTTCAGCGATACCGATCAGGTGCGCCGGGTTGTGCAGCGGAGCAAAAGAGGCTGAGTCTTTGATGCCCTGGATAACAGAGTCGTCGATCACGACGGAGCTGGTGTATTTCTCGCCACCATGGACGATACGGTGACCAATCGCAGTCAACTGAGCAGACAGTTCTGGTTTTTGTGCCAGAATAGTGTTAACGATAAAGTTCAGCGCTTCACTGTGAGCGGCGCCTGCACCTAAAGCCGCTTCTTGTTTGCTGCCGTCCATCTTCCACTTGATACGTGCTTCAGGCAGATGGAAACATTCGGCCAAACCAGAGAGGTACTCGTCACCATTGAGCGCATCGATGATGGCGAATTTCAGTGAGGAGCTACCGCAGTTCAGAACCAGTACTAACTTACTCGACATGGAAGTACCTATTATTGATACGTGGCTAAAAAAACGTCAAAGAGTCTAAAAGCGTAACGCATGCTGACCCAGACATTTATGATTAACATCATGCCAAACGAACATTCTGGCAGGATGGAAGAAATATCTATGATTTTATGCCATTTTGAACATTTTTCAGACAATGGCATAATATGCGATAATTTGACGAGTTAACGATTCTCGTCTATGGCCCTATCAGGCTGGCACAGGATACCCGATACGGGGTAGTGATGACAAAATATTTTGAACGTTGTCATAGCTTGTTGTGGTTTTGCACGAAAATTTTAATTTTTATATGTGAAGTTGAGGTATGCCATGTCGACACCTGAGATCCCGTCCGTAAGTTTTTTTAGTCTGTTTCGTCGGGGACAGCATTATGCGAAGACGTGGCCGATGGAAAAACGCCTTGCGCCCATGTTCATTGAGAATCGCACAATCCGCGCCACGCGCTATGCGATTCGTTTTATGCCACCTGTCGCCATCTTTACCCTGTGCTGGCAAATTGCGCTGGGCGGACAGCTCGGCCCTGCCGTCGCGACGGCGCTTTTTGCGTTAAGCCTGCCGATGCAGGGGCTGTGGTGGTTAGGTAAGCGTTCTGTTACGCCACTCCCGCCTTCTATTTTACACTGGTTTTATGATGTTCGCGGGAAACTGGAAGAAGCCGGTCAGGCGCTCGCTCCGGTTGAAGGCAAGCCAGATTATCAGGCGCTGGCTGACACGCTTAAGCGAGCTTTTAAGCAACTTGATAAAACATTCCTCGATGATTTGTGATTGATCATCGAAACGACGAATAAAAGAAGGCACAGTAACACACCGTTACCGTGTCTTTTTTTTAAGTGCCATGCGCTACAGGAGTCGAAAGATGGAAATGACCCATGCTCAACGTCTGATTTTGTCTAACCAGTACAAGATGATGACTATGCTTGATCCCGATAACGCTGAGCGCTACAGCCGCCTGCAGACCATCGTCGAACGCGGTTTTGGTTTGCAGATGCGCGAACTGGATCGTGATTTTGGCGAGCTGAAAGAAGAAACCTGCCGCATCGTGATCGACATTATGGAGATGTACCACGCGCTTCACGTGTCCTGGACCAACCTGAAAGATCAGCAGTCCATTGACGAGCGCCGGGTCACTTTCTTAGGCTTTGATGCCGCGACGGAAGCGCGTTATCTGAGCTATGTCCGTTTTATGGTGAATACAGAAGGGCGCTATACGCACTTTGATGCGGGCACCCACGGCTTTAACGCGCAGACCCCCATGTGGGAAAAGTATCAGCGCATGCTGAGCGCATGGCACGCCTGCCCGCGCCAGTACCACTTAAGCAGCAACGAAATTCAACAAATCATTAATGCCTGACGGAGGTGCGTGTGCAGTGTAGAGGTTTTCTGTTTGATCTGGACGGTACGCTGGTGGATTCGCTACCGGTTGTAGAGCGTTCATGGTGCCATTGGGCGGACAGACATGGCATCGACCATCAGGACGTGCTGAATTTTATCCACGGCAAACAGGCCATAACCTCGCTCCGGCATTTTCTGGCGGGACGCTCTGAGGACGAAATTCAGGCGGAGTTCAAATATCTGGAACACATTGAAGCCACGGACACGGACGGTATCACCGCGTTACCCGGTGCACGTGAACTGCTTGAGCATCTGAACGAAGCGCAAATACCGTGGGCCATTGTCACCTCCGGCTCCATTCCCGTGGCCCACGCCCGTCATAAGGCGGCGGGTTTACCCACGCCGGAGGTGTTCATTACCGCTGAGCGCGTCAAACGTGGAAAGCCGGAACCTGATGCGTTTTTACTGGGTGCAGAACTGCTGAGCCTTCCCCCTGCGGAGTGCGTGGTGGTGGAAGATGCCGCAGCAGGCGTGCTGGCCGGGTTGAACGCTGGCAGCCACGTTATTGCCGTCAACGTTCCGGCCGATTCTCCCCGGCTGGACGAGGCAGACTTTGTGCTCGACACGCTGACCGCGCTTGATATTGCTAAGGCACCAGACGGTATTGTAACCGTCTCGCTAAAAATGTAATCCCATGACATAGCCCCACGCTGCTGGGGCTTTTTTATGGCACAATTTTTCCTCTCTTTCTGACAAGGACATGTTGTGAACGGTGAACTGATTTGGGTTCTCAGCCTACTTTTAATTGCCATCATTCTTTTTGCTACAGGCAAAGTGCGCATGGATGCTGTCGCTCTGTTTGTTATCGTTGCGTTTGTGCTGAGCGGTACGCTCACGCTGCCGGAAGCCTTTTCGGGGTTTAGCGATCCCAACGTCATTTTGATTGCCGCGCTGTTTATTATCGGCGACGGCCTGGTGCGAACCGGCGTGGCGACGCTGGTGGGGTCATGGCTGGTGAAGGTAGCAGGCAACAGCGAAACCAAGATGCTGGTCTATCTGATGCTGACAGTCGCCGGGCTGGGGGCGTTTATGAGTTCGACGGGCGTGGTTGCCATCTTTATTCCGGTGGTGTTGAGTGTCTCCATGCGAATGCAGACGTCACCGTCGCGCCTGATGATGCCCCTGAGCTTTGCCGGGCTTATCAGCGGCATGATGA
This sequence comes from Enterobacter sp. WCHEn045836, assembly GCF_003965585.1. Classification (NCBI taxonomy): domain Bacteria; kingdom Pseudomonadati; phylum Pseudomonadota; class Gammaproteobacteria; order Enterobacterales; family Enterobacteriaceae; genus Enterobacter; species Enterobacter sp. WCHEn045836. The sequence continues at coordinate 272,641 of NZ_RXPT01000001.1, read as the reverse complement.
CCCTGGTGGCCACGCCGCCGAACCTGGTGGTCAACAGCGAACTGATACGTGAAGGGCTGGAGGGCTTTAGCTTCTTCAGCGTCACCCCGCTTGGGCTGGTTATTTTGTTGATGGGGGTTGTGTATATGCTGCTGACTCGCTTCGCTCTGAAAGGCGAGAAGCAGGATAAATCGAAAGACGGCTGGAAACGACGTACGTTTCGCGATTTGATCAAAGAGTACCGTCTCGCCGGCCGCGCCCGCCGTCTGGCCATTCGTCCCGGCTCGCCGATGGTCGGCCAGCGGCTGGATGACCTGAAGTTGCGGGAACGTTATGGTGCGAACGTGATCGGCGTGGAGCGCTGGCGTCGCTTTCGGCGTGTCATCGTCAACGTGAACGGGGTCTCCGAATTCCGGGCGCGTGACGTTCTGCTGATCGATATGTCCACCGCGGAGGTGGATCTGCGTGAGTTTTGCAGTGAGCAACTGCTGGAGCCGATGGTGCTGCGCGGGGAATATTTCTCCGACCAGGCGCTCGATGTGGGTATGGCGGAAGTGTCGCTGATCCCGGAATCGGAATTGTTGGGTAAAACCGTGCGTGAAATGGGGTTCCGTACCCGCTATGGCCTGAACGTCGTCGGCCTGAAGCGTGATGGCGTGGCAATGGAAGGGGCGGTGGTGGATGAGCCCATCCTGTTAGGCGATATTTTTCTCGTCGTTGGTAACTGGAAGCTGATCAGCCTGCTCGGTCAGAATGGCCGCGACTTCGTCGTTCTCAACATGCCCGTTGAGGAGAGCGATGCCTCTCCGGCCCACAGTCAGGCGCCTCACGCCATTTTTTGTCTGGTGCTGATGGTGGCGCTCATGCTTACCGACGAGATCCCAAATCCGGTGGCGGCCATTATTGCCTGTCTGTTAATGGGCAAATTTCGCTGTATTGATGCCGAGAGTGCCTATAAAGCGATTCACTGGCCAAGCATCATTTTGATTGTCGGGATGATGCCGTTCGCCCTTGCCCTGCAAAAAACCGGCGGGGTGGATTTAGTGGTTAAAGGGCTTATGGACGTTGGTGGGGGATACGGTCCGTACATGATGATGGTGTGCCTGTTCGTCATGTGCGCCACGATCGGGCTGTTCATTTCCAATACCGCCACGGCAGTACTGATGGCCCCGATTGCGCTGGCGATGGCGAAATCCATGGGCGTGTCGCCGTACCCCTTTGCAATGATGGTGGCGATGGCGGCCTCTGCGGCGTTTATGACGCCGGTCTCTTCGCCGGTTAACACGCTGGTACTGGGGCCGGGGAATTATCGCTTTAGCGATTTCGTGAAGATTGGCGTACCGTTCACCATACTGGTGATGCTGGTATGCGTGGTGCTGATCCCGGTGTTATTCCCGTTTTAGCGTGAGCGCAGAAACGTAGGCCGGGTAAGGCGAAGCCGCTACCCGGCGAAAAATTACAACGGAGAATCCTGGCTGATCTCATCCAGCGATAAATGGAAGCTCGGCACAAACACCTGCATAAAATAATCCATCTCCTCGCTGCGGCGGGATTCCAGCGTCTTCTCCAGACGCGTTTTGGCCAGTAAAAACTCGTTATTCCCGGCAGACAACTCTTCCAGACATTTCAGGTAGGCGCAGAGCGCGTCCGCCTGCTTCACCAGTGACTTTTCCTCTTCGGTGTACTGATGTTCGTCAATCAGTGGCTCAAAGACATCGCGCAGTTCATCCGGCACCATGTCGATTAGCTTCTGCTGGGCGATCTTCTCGATGGCCTTATATTCCTGCGCAATCTGCGAGTTGAAGTATTTAACCGGGGTAGGAAGATCGCCGGTCAGCACCTCGGAGGCATCGTGATACATCGCGAGCAAGGCAATGCGTTCCGCATTGACCTGACCGTTGAATTTGCGGTTCTTAATGGCGGCAAGCGCATGCGCGACCATCGCAACCTGCAGACTATGTTCTGAGACATTTTCGGTGCGCACGTTGCGCATCAAAGGCCAGCGGTTGATGAGTTTCAGGCGGGAAAGGTGGGCAAAAAAATGACTCTGACTCATAGGTTACCTTTTGTCTTCACTGCGACAAACTTCATTGTGCGGGGAGGGGAGGGAAGATGCAAATTTGCGGAAGTTAGAGGCCGGGTAAGCGCAGCGCTACCCGGCAGAAAGATGATGTTATTGGTGGTATCCGGAGAGGAATCGTCCGAAGCGGCTGATGGCCATTTCGAGGTCATCTTCGCGCGGCAACGTCACGATACGGACGTGATCCGGCCATGGCCAGTTGAACGCGGTGCCCTGAACCAGCAGCACTTTTTCCTGCAGCAGGAAATCAAGCACCATTTTCTGGTCATCGTGGATATTGAAGCGCTTCGCGTCGATTTTCGGGAACATGTACAGCGCGCCATTTGGCTTCACGCAGGAGACGCCAGGGATATCGTTGATCAGCTCCCAGGCGCGGTTACGCTGTTCATACAGGCGCCCGCCAGGCACGATGAACTCGCTGATGCTCTGGTAGCCGCCCAGCGCCGTCTGGATCGCATGTTGTGCCGGAACGTTGGCGCATAAACGCATGGAGGCCAGCATCTCCAGCCCTTCAATATAACCCCTGGCATGTTTTTTCGGGCCGTTCAGAACCATCCAGCCCTGACGGAAACCGGCCACACGGTAAGTTTTAGACAGGCCGTTAAAGGTGACGGTCAGCAGATCCGGTGCCAGCGCTGCAATGGAGTGGTGTTGCGCCGCGTCATACAGGATCTTGTCGTAAATTTCGTCAGCAAAGATGATCAGGTTGTGCTGACGGGCGATCTCCACGATCTCCATCAGCAGCTCTTTTGAATAGACTGCACCCGTTGGGTTGTTCGGGTTGATGATCACGATACCGCGCGTGCGTGGGGTGATTTTGGCACGAATATCGTCGAGATCCGGGAACCAGTCAGAAGACTCATCGCAGAGATAGTGCACCGCTTTACCGCTGGAAAGTGACACGGCCGCCGTCCACAGCGGATAGTCCGGAGCGGGTACCAGCATTTCGTCACCGCTGTTCAGCAAGGCCTGCATGGCCTGCACGATCAGTTCAGAGACGCCGTTGCCGATATAAATATCCTCAACGGTAACATCACGCATTCCGCGAGCCTGGTAGTGCTGCATAATGGCTTTGCGTGCGGAGTAAAGTCCTTTTGAATCGCAGTAGCCTTGCGCAGTAGGCAGGTTGCGGATCACATCAACCAGGATTTCATCCGGCGCTTCAAAACCAAATGGCGCAGGGTTACCAATGTTGAGTTTCAGAACCTTATTGCCTTCTTCTTCCATGCGTTTTGCCTCTTTGAGAACCGGGCCACGGATGTCGTAACAGACGTTATCTAGCTTGCTGGATTTTTCGATAGGGGACATGAACCTTTAACCTTTTCGCTATTATTGCCACTCCCTGCCGTGGAAGTCAGCACGGAACAATGTACTCCCCCCTCGCTTCGTTTTGAAGGGTAAACAGAAGAAGATTTTGTGCAATGGATGCATTTCTGAAGAATCTATTACGCTGCCTGCATCGAAATTTTATGGTCTAAAGTAATGCATGATTTGAGTAATTAGGCTTATCATGCTGTGAATTTTGATATTTATTGTATATTATGCTGTAAAAAATAAAATGAGGGCCAGCGCTCAGTCAAAAGTTTACCTGAGTGACTTTTCGTAAAACCTGAATGCTTCGGGACAAAACACGGGAATAGTCTGCTTTGGTTAAAAGTTACTCATGTGAAAATAATGTTAAGTGTTATTAATGAATGGCCTTAATCTAAATTAAAATTTATTTATTATTAACCAACAAAATGCAACTTTAGTTAATTTTAATAAAATTAGTTTAGAAGCTTAACAACACCCTTTAATCCTCAATATTGCAATAAGACTTATAAATAAAGTGGATTTGGGTTAAGATGTCTTTAAGGAAAGCAGAGGAAAGATACCTGTGTTTTGTATATCTGAGCCTGGTTTTCTGAATTAATTGATTGTTATTGTTGGAGTTATCTCTGGCTGGAGTGTGCGAAGCACAACCTGCAACGTTGACAGCGCTGCGATATAGATGGCAGAAAAGGTGTCTTACCTTTAATGTAATTTACATTAACCTGCGAACATCTAAATATCCTGAACGTTTAAGAGAATAAAAATAACGTCATGAAACGTGCTTTCTGACTGTTGATAAATACACAAAATCATTCACGCTGGATCATGGCGGCAAGTCTGAGCATCCGCTGACGCTTACTCACGTTAGTGATGGGGGAAGCAGACGTAGCCTTTGCCTCGACAGCTTGAATGATGACGTGTATTAAGGCAGCACAATAACTATCTGTCAGGCAGTCTGCCGGGCCGGGATGCGAGGGAAAACCTTCAGAGGGAATTGCTTAACTGTTACACACAGCTTCAACCCGGGCAGCTCCGCACGAGCAACCTGAAAGTGAATAGATATGATAAATGCAAATCGTCCGATAATGAATCTCGACCTCGATCTGCTGAGAACGTTTGTTGCGGTCGCCGACCTCAACACTTTTGCAGCAGCTGCTGCCGCAGTTTGCCGAACCCAGTCCGCCGTCAGCCAGCAAATGCAGCGTCTGGAACAACTGGTTGGTAAAGAGCTTTTTGCCCGTCATGGGCGTAATAAGCTCTTAACGGAACACGGTATTCAGCTTCTGGGTTATGCCAGGAAAATTCTTCGCTTTAATGACGAAGCATGTATGTCATTAATGTTTAGCAACCTCCAGGGGGTGCTAACGTTAGGTGCATCTGATGAGTCAGCGGATACTATATTGCCGTTCCTTCTCAATCGAATTAGTTCGGTTTATCCGAAGCTTGCGCTGGACGTTAGCGTGAAGCGTAACGCTTTTATGATTGAGATGTTAAAAGAGAATGAGGTTGACCTTGTGGTCACCACGCATCGTCCCGGCCAATTTAACTGCCTGACGCTGCGTACTTCTCCTACGCACTGGTATTGCGCGGCAGAATATGTGCTCCAGCAAGGTGAGCCTATTCCACTGGTATTACTGGATGATCCGAGCCCTTTCCGCGATATGGTGTTGTCGGCACTCAACGAAGCCAACATTCCATGGCGTCTGGCGTATGTGGCCTCCACGTTGCCTGCCGTTCGGGCAGCCGTGAAAGCCGGGCTGGGCGTAACCGCTCGTCCGGTGGAGATGATGAGCCCGGATCTGCGTGTGCTGGGTAAATCCGATGGGCTTCCCGTCCTGCCGGATACGGAGTATCTGCTGTGCCACAATACGTCCAGTAATAACGAGCTGGCGAAAGTGGTGTTCGAGGCAATGGAAAACTACCATAATCCATGGCAGTTTGAGCATGTTACCCACGAAGGGGGGGATGATTCCCTGATCGTTGAAGGTGATTTTGAGTGATCGAGAACTCAAAATTCTGGTAACAAAATGTAAGTGTAAAAAAATGCCACTCGCGCGAATTTCGCCTGGAGTGGCTTTTTTTTTGCACAAATTCCCTCCGGGAAACAGGGGGATTGAATGAGAATCCTTATTTATCAATGAATAAACAAGGGTTGGTTAAAGTCTGAACAAATTCTTTTCCCACTTCCTTCCCGCCCCCGGCATGTTAATAAAACAGGAAAGATGTTGCCGTTTTCTTGGTTGAATTAACAAAAGCGTGTCTCAGATCAAGAAAATACTCCTATTTGGGGGGAGGAATCGTTGGCAAATCCTGTCAAAATAGGAGGGTTATTTTTTTTACTTCCAAAACGGACACGATTCAACAACATGCATTTGACGGAAAGTCAGCTGGCCACCAGGGTTAAAGGGCACCAAATGTTAATGAGAATCGCTCGATGTAATTTAATGTGAAGAAACCTTTGTTAAAGTTGACAAAAGGTTATAGAAAGGAGTAAAAAACCCCATCATTTTGCTGTCTATGTCTCATTTCTGACAGTTAGTGTAAGGTTATTTGTTCCTCCCCATGAATCGATGTGATGCCCATCTGCCAGCAAGAGCAGTGTCGTCGGTATCACTTTTGATGAGTAAGCAATGAGTATGTCAACATCCACAGAAGTCATCGCTCATCACTGGGCATTCGCAATCTTTCTTATTGTAGCCATTGGCCTGTGCTGCCTGATGTTAGTCGGCGGCTGGTTCCTGGGCGGTCGCGCCCGCGCAAGGCACAAAAACACCCCTTTCGAATCAGGTATTGATTCAGTAGGTTCCGCTCGCTTACGCCTGTCTGCCAAGTTCTATCTGGTAGCCATGTTCTTCGTCATCTTTGACGTGGAAGCGCTCTACCTTTTCGCATGGTCGACCTCCATCCGCGAAAGTGGTTGGGTAGGCTTTGTCGAGGCCGCAATTTTCATTTTAGTGCTACTGGCCGGTCTGGTTTATCTGGTGCGTATTGGCGCGCTTGACTGGACGCCTGCGCGTTCACGTCGTGAACACATCAACCCGGAAAACAGTATCTCTAATCGTCAGCAGTAACAGCGAGGCAATAAGATGGATTATACGCTCACCCGCATAGATCCTAACGGTGAGAATGACCGTTACCCCCTGCAAAAACAGGAGATCGTAACCGACCCCCTGGAGCAAGAAGTCAATAAAAGCGTGTACATGGGCAAACTCGAACATGCCATGCACGATATGGTCAACTGGGGTCGTAAGAACTCCATCTGGCCTTACAACTTTGGCCTTTCCTGCTGCTACGTTGAAATGGTGACGTCATTCACTGCGGTGCATGACGTTGCGCGTTTTGGGGCAGAGGTACTGCGTGCATCCCCGCGTCAGGCTGACCTGATGGTGGTGGCCGGTACGTGCTTTACCAAGATGGCACCGGTTATTCAGCGTCTTTATGACCAGATGCTGGAGCCAAAATGGGTTATCTCCATGGGCGCATGTGCAAACTCTGGCGGTATGTACGACATTTATTCCGTCGTGCAGGGCGTAGATAAGTTTATTCCAGTGGATGTATACATCCCGGGTTGCCCGCCACGTCCGGAAGCTTACATGCAGGCGCTGATGCTGCTGCAGGAATCTATCGGTAAGGAACGCCGCCCGCTGTCGTGGGTTGTTGGCGATCAGGGTGTCTATCGCGCGAACATGCAGTCTGAGCGCGAGCGTAAACGTGGTGAACGTATTGCCGTCACCAACCTGCGTACGCCTGACGAAATTTAATTTGCGCCTGTGGGCCTGGAGAACACCTTCGCATATCACTACTCAAATAGCGCGAAGCCAGGCTTAACAGTCACCACGGACCATTTGCAATGGTGAACAATATGACCGACTTAACCGCGCAAGAAGCCACCTGGCAGACCCGGGATCATCTGGATGACCCCGTCATTGGCGAACTGCGCAACCGTTTTGGGCCGGATGCCTTTACTGTTCAGGCGACCCGCACCGGGGTACCCGTTGTTTGGGTGAAGCGTGAACAATTGCTGGAAGTTGTCGATTTCCTCAAGAAATTGCCAAAACCTTACGTCATGCTGTTTGACTTACACGGCATGGATGAACGTCTGCGTACGCACCGCCAGGGTCTCCCTGCTGCGGATTTTTCCGTTTTCTACCACCTGATCTCAATAGACCGCAATACGGATATCATGCTCAAGGTGGCATTGTCTGAAAACGACATGCATCTGCCGACGCTCACCAAACTTTTCCCGAACGCTAACTGGTATGAGCGTGAAACCTGGGAAATGTTTGGCATGACCTTCGACGGCCACCCGCATCTGACGCGCATCATGATGCCGCAGACCTGGACCGGCCACCCGCTGCGTAAAGACTACCCGGCACGTGCGACTGAATTCGATCCGTTTGAGCTGACCAAAGCCAAGCAGGATCTGGAGATGGAAGCGCTGACCTTCAAGCCGGAAGACTGGGGCATGAAGCGCGGGACCGAAAACGAGGATTTCATGTTCCTCAACCTCGGTCCAAACCACCCGTCTGCGCACGGTGCATTCCGTATCATCCTTCAGCTTGATGGCGAAGAGATTGTCGACTGTGTTCCGGATATCGGTTACCACCACCGTGGTGCTGAGAAGATGGGCGAGCGTCAGTCCTGGCACAGCTACATTCCGTATACCGACCGTATCGAGTATCTCGGCGGCTGCGTAAACGAAATGCCTTATGTGCTGGCCGTTGAGAAACTGGCAGGCATCACCGTACCGGATCGCGTTAACGTGATTCGCGTCATGCTGTCAGAACTGTTCCGTATTAACAGCCACCTGCTGTACATCTCCACGTTCATTCAGGACGTCGGTGCGATGACCCCGGTCTTCTTCGCCTTTACCGATCGTCAGAAAATTTACGATCTGGTGGAAGCGATTACCGGTTTCCGTATGCATCCGGCCTGGTTCCGTATCGGCGGCGTAGCACACGATCTGCCGCGTGGCTGGGACCGCCTGCTGCGTGAATTCCTCGACTGGATGCCGAAACGTCTGGCCTCTTACGAGAAAGCCGCGCTGCGTAACACCATCCTGAAAGGCCGTTCCCAGGGCGTTGCCGCCTACGGCGCGAAAGAAGCGCTGGAGTGGGGGACCACAGGTGCAGGTCTGCGCGCGACCGGTATTGATTTCGACGTGCGTAAAGCGCGTCCTTACTCTGGCTATGAGAACTTCGACTTTGAAGTCCCGGTTGGCGGCGGAGTTTCCGACTGCTATACCCGTGTGATGCTGAAAGTCGAAGAGCTGCGCCAGAGTCTGCGCATCCTTGAGCAGTGCCTCAACAACATGCCGGAAGGCCCGTTCAAGGCGGATCACCCGCTGACGACGCCGCCACCGAAAGAGCGCACGCTGCAACATATCGAAACCCTGATCACCCACTTCCTGCAGGTTTCCTGGGGCCCGGTCATGCCGGCACAAGAATCCTTCCAGATGATCGAAGCGACCAAGGGTATTAACAGTTACTACCTGACCAGTGACGGCAGCACCATGAGCTACCGTACCCGCGTGCGTACGCCGAGCTTTGCGCACCTGCAGCAGATCCCGTCCGCCATCCGCGGCAGTCTGGTCTCCGACCTGATTGTGTATCTGGGTAGTATCGATTTTGTTATGTCAGATGTGGACCGCTAATTATGCACGAGAATCAACAACCACAAACCGAGGCTTTTGAGCTGAGTGAAGCAGAGCGTGCCGCCATTGAGCACGAGATGCACCACTACGAAGACCCGCGTGCGGCGTCCATTGAAGCGCTGAAAATCGTACAGAAACAGCGTGGTTGGGTGCCGGATGGGGCGATCTATGCGATCGCAGAAGTGCTGGGTATCCCGGCCAGTGACGTAGAAGGCGTAGCCACGTTCTACAGCCAGATCTTCCGTCAGCCGGTAGGCCGCCATGTGATCCGCTACTGTGACAGCGTTGTCTGCCACATTACCGGTTATCAGGGCATTCAGGCTGCGATTGAGAAAAAACTCAATATCAAGCCGGGCCAGACCACGTTCGATGGTCGCTTTACTCTGCTGCCAACCTGCTGCCTGGGTAACTGCGACAAGGGGCCGACCATGATGATTGATGAGGATACTCACAGCCATCTGACGCCGGAAGCCATTCCTGACCTGCTGGAGCAGTACAAATGAAAACTGTAATTCGTACTGCTGAGACGCATCCGTTGACCTGGCGTCTGCGCGATGACAAACAGCCGGTATGGCTCGACGAATACCAGAGCAAAAACGGCTATGCCGGGGCGCGTAAGGCCCTGGGCGGCATGGCACCGGACGACATCGTTAACGCGGTGAAAGAGTCGGGCCTGAAAGGGCGTGGCGGTGCGGGCTTTTCCACCGGTCTGAAGTGGAGCCTGATGCCGAAAGACGAATCCATGAACATCCGTTACCTGCTGTGTAACGCGGATGAAATGGAGCCGGGTACCTATAAAGACCGTCTTTTGATGGAACAGCTGCCACACCTGCTGGTGGAAGGCATGCTGATCTCCGCATTCGCGCTGAAAGCGTACCGTGGTTACATCTTCCTGCGCGGTGAGTACATCGAAGCAGCTGAAAACCTGCGTCGCGCGATTGCCGAAGCGACCGAAGCGGGCCTGCTGGGTAAAAATATTCTCGGTACCGGCTTCGACTTCGAGCTGTTCGTGCACACCGGTGCAGGGCGTTATATCTGCGGTGAAGAGACCGCGCTGATTAACTCCCTGGAAGGCCGCCGTGCGAACCCGCGTTCCAAGCCACCGTTCCCGGCAAGCTCCGGCGTGTGGGGTAAACCGACTTGTGTTAACAACGTCGAAACCCTGTGTAACGTTCCGGCGATCCTCGCCAACGGCGTGGAGTGGTATCAGGGCATCTCCTCAAGTAAAGATGCCGGTACCAAGCTGATGGGCTTCTCCGGCCGTGTGAAAAACCCAGGCGTCTGGGAACTGCCGTTCGGTACTACCGCCCGCGAAATTCTTGAAGACTACGCCGGTGGCATGCGCGATGGCCTGAAATTCAAAGCCTGGCAGCCGGGTGGGGCAGGGACAGACTTCCTGACCGAAGCGCACCTTGACCTGCCGATGGAGTTCGAAAGCATTGGTAAAGCAGGCAGTCGTCTGGGTACGGCGCTGGCGATGGCCGTCGACCATGAGATCGGCATGGTATCGCTGGTGCGTAACCTGGAAGAGTTCTTCGCCCGTGAGTCCTGCGGCTGGTGTACACCGTGCCGTGACGGTCTGCCGTGGAGCGTGAAGATCCTGCGTGCTATCGAACGCGGCGAAGGCCAGCCTGGTGATATCGAGACACTTGAGCAACTGTGTCGATTCTTAGGGCCGGGTAAAACCTTCTGTGCCCACGCACCGGGTGCCGTCGAGCCGCTGCAGAGCGCGATTAAATATTTCCGCGACGAATTCGAAGCAGGCATCAAGCAGCCGTTCAGCAATACCCATTCCATCAATGGTATTCAGCCGAACCTGCTGAAAGCACGCTGGTAAAAACAGAATTTTGATTAACGCTCGGTTTCGGCCGAGCCAACTGGAAGCATGCTAATGGCTACGATTCATGTAGACGGCAAAGAATACGAAGTCAACGGGGCGGACAACCTGCTGGAAGCTTGTCTGTCTCTTGGCCTCGATATTCCGTACTTTTGCTGGCATCCGGCGCTGGGCAGCGTCGGTGCTTGCCGCCAGTGTGCGGTGAAGCAATATCAAAACGCGGAAGACACGCGTGGTCGCCTGGTGATGTCCTGTATGACGCCAGCCACCGAAGGCACCTTTATTTCGATTGATGACGAAGAAGCCAAACAGTTCCGTGAAAGCGTTGTGGAATGGTTGATGACCAACCACCCGCACGACTGCCCGGTCTGTGAAGAGGGCGGTAACTGCCACCTTCAGGATATGACCGTAATGACCGGTCACAGCTTCCGTCGCTATCGCTTTACCAAGCGTACTCACCGTAACCAGGACCTGGGGCCGTTCATCTCTCACGAAATGAACCGCTGCATCGCCTGCTACCGCTGCGTGCGTTACTACAAAGATTACGCAGACGGTCAGGATCTGGGCGTGTATGGCGCACATGACAACGTCTACTTCGGTCGTCCGGAAGACGGTACGCTTGAGAGCGAATTCTCCGGTAACCTGGTGGAAATCTGTCCGACCGGTGTATTCACCGATAAAACCCACTCCGAGCGTTACAACCGTAAGTGGGACATGCAGTTTGCACCAAGCATCTGCCAGCAGTGTTCGCTGGGCTGTAACACCAGCCCGGGTGAGCGCTACGGCGAACTGCGTCGTATCGAAAACCGTTACAACGGTACCGTAAACCATTACTTCCTGTGCGACCGCGGTCGTTTCGGCTATGGCTATGTGAACCTGAAAGACCGTCCGCGTCAGCCGGTTCAGCGCCGTGGCGACGACTTCATCACCCTGAACGCTGAACAGGCGATGCAGGGTGCGGCAGATATTCTGCGTCAGTCGAAGAAAGTGATCGGTATCGGTTCCCCACGTGCCAGCATCGAAAGCAACTTCGCGCTGCGTGAGCTGGTGGGGGCGGAAAACTTCTACACCGGTATCGCTCAGGGCGAGCAGGAACGTCTGCAGCTGGTACTGAAAGTGCTGCGCGAAGGCGGTATTCATACCCCTGCGCTGCGCGAAATCGAATCGTATGATGCGGTTCTGGTGCTGGGCGAAGATCTGACGCAGACCGGCGCTCGCGCGGCTCTGGCGGTTCGCCAGGCGGTGAAGGGTAAAGCACGTGAAATGGCAGCGGCACAGAAAGTGGCTGACTGGCAGATTGCGGCAATCCTCAACATCGGCCAGCGCGCGAAGCATCCTCTGTTTGTGACGAACGTCGACAACACCCGTCTGGACGATATCGCCGCGTGGACCTACTGTGCGCCGGTTGAAGATCAGGCGCGTCTTGGATTTGCCATTGCCCATGCGCTGGACAGCAACTCTCCGGCCGTTGAACTGGATCGTGACCTGCAGAGCAAGGTCGACGTGATTGTTCAGGCGCTGGCGGGGGCGAAGAAACCACTCATTATCTCCGGGACTAATGCCGGTAGCGCCGAGATCATTCAGGCTGCCGCGAACGTTGCCAAAGCCCTGAAAGGCCGTGGTGCGGACGTTGGCGTCACCATGATTGCCCGTGCGGTGAACAGCATCGGTCTGGGTATGATTGGCGGCGGCTCGCTGGAAGAAGCGTTAAGCGAACTGGAATCCGGTGCCGCTGACGCCGTTGTGGTGCTGGAAAATGACCTGCATCGCCATGCCTCTGCCGCGCGTGTCGACGCTGCACTCTCTAAAGCGCCGCTGGTGATGGTTATCGATCATCAGCGCACCGCGATTATGGATAAAGCGCACCTGGTGCTCTCTGCGGCAAGCTTCGCAGAAAGCGACGGTACGGTTATCAACAACGAAGGCCGCGCACAGCGTTTCTTCCAGGTTTATGACCCGGCGTACTACGACAGCAACACCGTGATGCTGGAAAGCTGGCGCTGGCTGCACTCCCTGCACAGCACCGTGCAGAGCCGTGAAGTGGACTGGACGCAGCTCGACCACGTTATCGATGCGGTAGTCGAAAAACTGCCTCAGCTGGCAGGCATTAAAGATGCTGCGCCTGAAGCGAGCTTCCGTATTCGCGGCCAGAAACTGGCGCGCGAACCGCACCGTTACAGTGGCCGTACCGCGATGCGTGCCAATATCAGCGTGCACGAACCGCGTCAGCCGCAGGATAAAGACACCATGTTCGCCTTCTCTATGGAAGGGAACAACCAGCCGTCTGCGCCGCGTTCACAAATCCCATTCGCATGGGCGCCGGGCTGGAACTCCCCGCAGGCCTGGAACAAGTTCCAGGCGGAAGTGGGCGGTTCATTGCGTCACGGCGATCCGGGCGTGCGTCTGATTGAAGCCTCCGAAACCGGTCTGGACTTCTTCACGACCGTTCCGACGAGCTTCCAGGCGCAGGACGGTAGCTGGCGTATTGCGCCGTACTACCATCTGTTTGGTAGCGACGAGCTGTCCCAGCGTTCACCGGTATTCCAGCAGCGTATGCCGCAGCCGTACATCAAGCTTAACCCGGCAGACGCCGCGAAGCTTGGCGTCAACGCGGGTGCGAACATCGCCTTTAGCTATGACGGCCAGACCATCAGCCTGCCGCTGATTATCTCTGAAGGTCTGACAGCAGGGCAGGTTGGTCTGCCGATGGGTATGCCTGGCATCGCGCCGGTACTGGCGGGTGCGCGTCTTGATAACCTGCAGGAGGCAAAAGCATGAGTTGGTTAACGCCGGATCTTATCGACATCCTGCTGAGCATTCTGAAAGCGATTGTCATTCTGCTGGTGGTGGTCACCTGTGGTGCGTTCATGAGCTTTGGTGAACGTCGTCTGCTTGGTCTGTTCCAGAACCGTTATGGACCAAACCGCGTGGGCTGGGGTGGTTCACTCCAGCTGGTTGCGGACATGATCAAGATGTTCTTTAAAGAGGACTGGATCCCGCGCTTCTCGGATCGCGTGATCTTTACTCTGGCTCCGATGATCGCCTTCACCTCGCTGCTGCTGGCGTTTGCTATCGTTCCTGTCAGCCCGACCTGGGTGGTCGCTGACCTGAACATCGGCATTCTGTTCTTCCTGATGATGGCAGGCCTCGCGGTGTACGCGGTGCTGTTCGCAGGCTGGTCCAGTAACAACAAATACTCGCTGCTGGGTGCGATGCGTGCGTCTGCGCAGACGCTGAGCTACGAAGTGTTCCTGGGTCTCTCCCTGATGGGCGTCGTGGCGCAGGCCGGTTCATTCAACATGACCGACATCGTCAACAACCAGGCCGACATCTGGAACGTTATCCCGCAGTTCTTTGGGTTTATTACCTTTGCTATCGCGGGCGTGGCGGTGTGTCACCGTCACCCGTTTGACCAGCCAGAAGCCGAACAGGAACTGGCCGACGGTTACCACATTGAATATTCCGGTATGAAATTCGGTCTGTTCTTCGTGGGCGAGTACATCGGTATCGTCACCATTTCCGCGTTGATGGTAACGCTGTTCTTTGGTGGCTGGCATGGCCCGTTCTTACCGCCGTTCATCTGGTTCGCGCTGAAAACCGCGTTCTTCATGATGATGTTCATTTTGATTCGCGCAGCGTTACCGCGTCCGCGTTATGACCAGGTAATGTCCTTCGGCTGGAAAGTGTGCCTGCCGCTGACGCTCGTCAACTTGTTGGTAACGGCGGCTGTCATTCTCTGGCAGCAGCCATAAGGGGCTATAGACCATGACCTTAAAAGAATTACTGGTAGGCTTCGGTACCCAGGTACGCAGTATCTGGATGATCGGCCTGCACGCGTTTGCCAAACGCGAAACCCGGATGTACCCGGAAGAGCCGGTATATCTGCCGCCGCGCTACCGTGGCCGTATCGTGCTGACGCGCGACCCGGACGGTTCCGAGCGCTGCGTTGCCTGTAACCTGTGTGCGGTAGCGTGTCCAGTAGGCTGTATCTCTCTGCAGAAAGCAGAGACGGTAGACGGCCGCTGGTACCCTGAGTTCTTCCGCATCAACTTCTCACGCTGCATCTTCTGTGGTCTGTGTGAAGAAGCGTGCCCAACCACGGCGATTCAGCTCACCCCGGACTTCGAACTGGGTGAGTACAAGCGTCAGGATCTGGTGTACGAGAAAGAGGATCTGCTGATTTCCGGTCCGGGCAAATACCCGGAATATAACTTCTACCGGATGGCGGGTATGGCAATCGACGGCAAAGATAAGGGCGAAGCGGAGAACGAAGCCAAGCCTATCGACGTCAAGAGCCTGTTACCGTAAGGAGAGGGCAATGGAATTCGCTTTTT
The DNA here is from genome assembly GCF_003965585.1 of Enterobacter sp. WCHEn045836. NCBI lineage: Bacteria > Pseudomonadati > Pseudomonadota > Gammaproteobacteria > Enterobacterales > Enterobacteriaceae > Enterobacter > Enterobacter sp. WCHEn045836. The sequence continues at coordinate 257,447 of NZ_RXPT01000001.1, read as the reverse complement.
ATATCTGTGGCCTTATCGCCATCCTGGCTACGCTGCGAGTGATTACGCACACCAATCCGGTGCATGCGCTGCTGTACTTAATCATTTCGCTGCTGGCTATTTCCGGGGTGTTCTTTGCGCTCGGCGCGCACTTTGCCGGTGCGCTGGAAATCATCGTTTACGCCGGGGCCATCATGGTGCTGTTCGTCTTCGTAGTGATGATGCTGAACCTGGGCGGCTCTGAAATTGAGCAGGAACGTCAGTGGTTAAAACCGCAGGTGTGGATTGGCCCGGCAATTCTGTCGGCCATCATGCTGGTGGTGATTGTTTATGCCATTCTCGGCGTGAACGACCAGGGCATCGACGGTACGCCAATCGGCGCGAAAGAAGTGGGTATCACGCTGTTTGGACCGTACGTTCTGGCGGTAGAACTGGCCTCTATGCTGCTGCTGGCGGGTCTGGTTGTTGCCTTCCACGTTGGCCGCGAAGAGCGTGCTGGTGAGGTGCTGAGCAACCGCACTGACGACCGCGCGAAAAGAAAAACGGAGGAACGCGCATGATCCCCTTAACACATGGACTGATCCTCGCTGCGATTTTATTCGTTCTGGGCTTAACCGGTCTGGTTATCCGCCGCAATCTGCTGTTTATGCTGATCGGTCTGGAAATCATGATTAACGCCTCCGCGCTGGCCTTCGTGGTCGCCGGAAGCTACTGGGGCCAGACCGATGGTCAGGTGATGTACATTCTCGCCATCAGCCTCGCGGCTGCCGAAGCGAGTATTGGCCTGGCGCTGTTACTGCAGCTCCATCGTCGCCGCCAGAACCTGAACATCGATTCAGTAAGTGAGTTGCGTGGATGAACATGCTTGCCTTAACCATTATTTTTCCGCTGATTGGCTTCGTGCTGCTGGCGTTTTCTCGCGGCCGCTGGTCTGAGAATCTGTCTGCGACCGTCGGCATGGGCTCTGTCGGTCTGGCTGCGCTGGTAACAGCGTATGCGGGTATCGATTTCTTCAACAACGGACGTCAGGCCTTCAGCGTGCCGCTGTGGACCTGGATGTCGGTCGGTGATTTCAACATCGGTTTTAACCTGGTGCTGGATGGTCTCTCGCTGACCATGCTCTCCGTGGTCACCGGCGTGGGCTTCCTGATCCACATGTTCGCCTCCTGGTACATGCGCGGTGAAGAGGGTTACTCCCGCTTCTTCGCCTACACCAACCTGTTTATCGCCAGCATGGTGGTTCTGGTGCTGGCCGATAACCTGCTGCTGATGTATTTGGGCTGGGAAGGCGTGGGTCTCTGTTCGTACCTGCTGATCGGGTTCTACTACACCGATCCGAAGAATGGCGCAGCGGCTATGAAAGCGTTCGTCGTGACCCGTGTGGGTGACGTCTTCCTCGCGTTCGCGCTGTTCATTCTCTACAACGAACTGGGCACACTGAACTTCCGCGAAATGGTGGAACTGGCGCCAGCGCACTTCGCCGCAGGCAACAACATGCTGTGGTGGGCAACGCTGATGCTGCTGGGTGGTGCTGTGGGTAAATCTGCACAGCTGCCGTTGCAGACATGGCTGGCCGACGCGATGGCGGGTCCAACCCCTGTCTCCGCGCTGATCCATGCCGCGACCATGGTCACTGCCGGTGTGTACCTGATTGCGCGTACCCATGGCCTGTTCCTGATGACCCCGGAAATTCTGCATCTGGTGGGTATCGTCGGTGCGGTCACACTGGTACTGGCAGGCTTTGCCGCGCTGGTGCAGACCGACATCAAACGCGTTCTTGCTTATTCCACCATGAGCCAGATTGGCTACATGTTCCTGGCGCTGGGCGTTCAGGCGTGGGACGCGGCGATTTTCCACCTGATGACGCACGCGTTCTTTAAAGCGCTGCTGTTCCTCTCATCCGGTTCCGTGATCCTGGCCTGCCATCACGAGCAGAACATCTTCAAGATGGGCGGACTGCGTAAGTCCATCCCGCTGGTGTATGTCTGCTTCCTGGTGGGCGGCGCGGCGCTGGCGGCACTGCCGCTGATTACCGCGGGCTTCTTCAGTAAGGACGAAATCCTTGCCGGTGCCATGGCGAATGGTCATATCAATCTGATGGTTGCAGGTCTGGTCGGTGCGTTCATGACCTCCCTGTATACCTTCCGTATGATTTTCATCGTATTCCACGGTAAAGAACAAATTCACGCTCACGCAGGGAAGGGGATTACTCACCACCTGCCGCTGATTGTGCTGCTGGTACTCTCCACCTTCGTTGGCGCGATGATTGTGCCACCGCTGCAGGGCGTACTGCCAGACACCACCGAGCTTGAGCACGGTCGCGTTCTGACGCTTGAAATCACCTCTGGTGTGGTTGCTATCGCAGGCATTTTGATTGCTGCATGGCTGTGGCTGGGCAAACGCACGCTGGTGACTGCCGTTGCCAACAGTGCGCCAGGCCGTCTGCTGGGCACCTGGTGGTACAACGCGTGGGGCTTCGACTGGCTGTACGACATGATCTTCGTTAAGCCGTTCCTGGGCATTGCGTGGCTGCTGAAGCGCGACCCACTGAACAGCCTGATGAATATCCCGGCGATCCTCTCCCGCTTTGCAGGCAAAGGCCTGCTGTACAGCGAGAACGGTTACCTGCGCTGGTATGTGGCGTCCATGAGCATCGGTGCAGTTGTCGTGCTGGCGCTGCTGATGGTGTTGCGTTGATCGTAAAGTGAATTTTATTCGAATTCGTTGAAAATCAGGCCCCTGCTGGGGGCCTTAAAAAGGAATGTAAATCGCCATGTTACTACCCTGGCTAATATTAATTCCCTTCATCGGCGGCTTCCTGTGCTGGCAGACTGAACGCTTTGGCGTGAAGATGCCGCGCTGGATCGCGCTGATCACCATGGGATTGACGCTCGCGCTTGGTCTGCAACTCTGGTTGCAGGGTGGCTACTCCCTGACCCAGTCTGCGGGCATTCCGCAGTGGCAGTCTGAGTTTATCCTGCCGTGGATCCCACGTTTCGGCATTACGATCCACCTGGCGATTGACGGTCTGTCGCTGCTGATGGTAGTGCTGACCGGTCTGCTCGGCGTTCTGGCGGTACTTTGCTCCTGGCGAGAAATCGAAAAATACCAGGGCTTCTTCCACCTTAACCTGATGTGGATCCTGGGCGGCGTAATCGGCGTGTTCCTTGCCATCGACATGTTCCTGTTCTTCTTCTTCTGGGAGATGATGCTGGTGCCGATGTACTTCCTGATCGCGCTGTGGGGCCATAAGGCGTCCGACGGTAAAACGCGTATCACGGCGGCCACCAAGTTCTTCATCTATACCCAGGCGAGTGGTCTGGTGATGCTGATTGCCATTCTGGCGCTGGTGTTTGTGCACCACAATGCGACCGGTATCTGGACCTTCAACTACGAAGACCTGCTGAAGACCCCGATGTCTCACGGTGTGGAATACCTGCTGATGCTCGGCTTCTTCATCGCCTTTGCGGTGAAAATGCCGGTAGTACCGCTGCACGGCTGGCTGCCAGACGCACACTCTCAGGCGCCAACGGCAGGTTCTGTGGACCTGGCGGGCATCTTGCTGAAAACGGCAGCCTACGGTCTGCTGCGTTTCGCGCTGCCGCTGTTCCCGAACGCGTCCGCTGAGTTCGCACCGATTGCCATGTGGCTGGGTGTGATTGGTATCTTCTACGGTGCCTGGATGGCGTTCACGCAGTACGACATCAAACGTCTGATTGCGTACACCTCCGTCTCCCACATGGGCTTCGTGCTGATTGCTATCTACACCGGCAGCCAGCTGGCGTACCAGGGTGCGGTGATCCAGATGATTGCGCACGGTCTGTCCGCAGCCGGTCTCTTCATCCTCTGTGGTCAGCTGTACGAACGTCTGCACACCCGTGACATGCGTATGATGGGCGGTCTGTGGAGCAAAATTAAGTGGCTGCCGGCGCTGTCTATGTTCTTCGCGGTGGCGACCCTGGGTATGCCAGGTACCGGTAACTTCGTCGGCGAATTTATGATTCTGTTCGGCAGCTTCAAAGTGGTACCGATGATTACTGTCATCTCCACCTTTGGTCTGGTGTTCGCGTCCGTCTACTCGCTGGCGATGCTGCACCGTGCTTACTTCGGTAAAGCGAAGAGCGAAATTGCTGCACAAGAACTGCCGGGGATGTCGCTGCGTGAGCTGTTCATCATCCTGCTGCTGGTCGTACTGCTGGTGCTGCTGGGCTTCTTCCCGCAGCCGATTCTGGATACCTCGCACTCCGCGATGGGTAATATCCAGCAGTGGTTTGTTAATTCTGCTTCTACTACAAGGCCGTAATTCGCCATGACAATAACTCCACAACAACTGATCGCGCTGCTACCGCTGCTGATCGTCGGATTGACGGTGGTGGTTGTGATGCTCTCCATTGCGTGGCGACGCAATCACTTCCTGAATGCCACGCTGTCGGTCATCGGACTGAACGCCGCGTTAGTCTCTCTCTGGTTTGTTGGCCAGGGTGGGGCGATGGACGTCACCCCGCTGATGCGCGTTGACGGTTACGCCATGCTCTACACGGGGCTGGTTCTGCTGGCGAGCCTGGCGACCTGTACCTTTGCCTATCCGTGGCTCGAAGGCTACAACGACAACAAAGAAGAGTTTTACCTGCTGGTACTGATTGCCGCGCTGGGCGGCATTCTGCTGGCGAATGCGAACCATCTGGCTGCGCTGTTCCTCGGCATTGAGCTTATCTCTCTGCCGCTGTTCGGTCTGATTGGTTATGCCTTCCGTCAGAAGCGCTCCCTGGAAGCGAGCATCAAGTATACGATCCTGTCTGCTGCTGCCTCGTCCTTCCTGCTGTTTGGTATTGCGCTGCTGTACGCACAGACCGGTAACCTCTCGTTCATGGCGCTGGGCAAGAGCCTCGGCGACGGCATGCTGCACGAGCCGCTGCTGCTGGCGGGTCTGGGCATGATGATTGTTGGCCTCGGCTTTAAGCTCTCACTGGTTCCGTTCCACCTGTGGACACCAGACGTCTACCAGGGTGCACCGGCTCCGGTGTCTACCTTCCTGGCGACGGCGAGCAAAATCGCTATCTTCGGTGTGGTGATGCGTCTGTTCCTGTACGCACCGGTAGGTGACAGCGAAGCAGTTCGCACGGTGCTGGGGATTATCGCGTTCGTCTCCATCATCTTCGGTAACCTGATGGCGCTGAGCCAGACCAACATCAAACGTCTGCTGGGTTACTCTTCTATCTCTCATCTGGGTTACCTGCTGGTGGCGCTGATTGCGTTGCAGAGCGGTGAGATGTCGATGGAAACCGTAGGCGTTTACCTGGCCGGTTACCTGTTCAGCAGCCTCGGCGCGTTCGGTGTGGTGAGTCTGATGTCCAGCCCGTACCGTGGCCCGGATGCAGATTCACTGTTCTCCTACCGTGGCCTGTTCTGGCACCGTCCGATCCTGTCTGCCGTGATGACCGTGATGATGCTCTCTCTGGCGGGTATCCCAATGACGCTGGGCTTCATCGGTAAGTTCTACGTACTGGCTGTCGGTGTGCAGGCGCACCTGTGGTGGTTGACCGCAGGCGTAGTTATCGGCTCGGCAATCGGTCTGTACTACTATCTGCGTGTGGCCGTGAGCCTGTACCTGAGCGCGCCTCAGCAGCTCAACCGCGACGCACCAGGCAACTGGCAGTACAGCGCCGGGGGGATTGTGGTGCTGATCTCCGCGCTGCTGGTGCTGATCTTCGGTATCTATCCGCAGCCGCTGATTGATATCGTGCAGCGAGCAATGCCATTAATGTAAAAGCAAAAAACCCGCCTCGGCGGGTTTTTTTATGGTTTTCGCCCTCTCCCTGTGGGAGAGGGACGGGGTGAGGGCACCAGCCCGCACCAGGCTTAAGCCAGCTGCTTCCTGCTAATCAACGGTCCGTCAATCTTCTTCATTGAACGGTCCAGTACCTCTTCAATCACCGACGACAGCTCGTTCAGCTCAAACTTCGCCACGTAGCCGTCGGCCTTCACTTTACGAATATGATCTTCGTTGGCGTTGCCGGAAAGCGAAGAGTGGATCACCACCGGAATATCTTTCAGCAGCGGGTCTGTTTTGATTTTGCGCGTCAGCGTGAAACCGTCCATCTCTGGCATTTCGAGGTCGGTCAGCACCAGGGCAATTTTATCCGTGATCGGCACGCCTTCAGCCTGCGCCTGCGCGGCCAGCACGCCAATTTTCTCCCATGCGTCTTTACCGGTGATATGCAGCTGCGCCGGGATCTCCATAGCCTGTAATCCCTTCTCCAGCATGGAGCGTGCGACTTTGGAATCTTCCGCCACAATCGCCACAGCGCCAGGCTTGATATGGAACTTAGTGGTCTGCAGATTCGTGGCGTGCAGATCGTGGTTGGCCGGCGTGATGTCATACAGGATCTGCTCAACGTCCAGCACCATCGCCAGCTCGTTGGTATCGGTCTTTTCGTCCAGACAGGCGATACTGGTGATGTAACGTCCGCTGACGGCGGTTTCCGCCGCGTGGACCTGCTTCCAGTCAAGGCGCATGATGTTCTCAACCGATTCCACCGCAAACGCCTGCACGCTGCGGGCATATTCGGTGATCAGCAGGATGTTGAGCCCCGTCGTCGGCTTACAGCCCGCCACGGCGGCCAGGTCGATCACCGGGATCACCTGATCGCGAATATTCACCATCCCCATCAGCGGGGACTTCATCCCTGCGGGTTTGGTGAACTCCGGCATCGGCACAATTTCACGCAGCTTAAAAACGTTAATGCCAAACAGTTCGGATTTATTTTCATTCAGAGACGTGCCCAGACGGAACAGCAACAGCTCAAAACGATTCGACAGGGTGAGATTTGCCCTGTCATCAATATCTTTCTGGAAATTATCCATTCTACCCTCAAGTGAAATGCTGCCCTTTTAATCGTTATCGGCATCCTGAGAGAAAAATGAAGGACTAAACGCTGACCTGAGTGAAATCGTTGGCCAGCTCACATGCCGGGAACACGTCACGGCACTCTGCCAGCAGTTTCTCACAGCCCCGGGCGTCATAGCGCGAGCTGACATGGGTGACAATCAATCTTCCGACGTTCGCTTCACGGGCAAGCGCCGCCGCCTGACGTGTGGAACTGTGGCCACGGCTGTTGGCTTTTTCTTCCATCGCCGTTTCGAGCGTGGCTTCGTGTACCATTACGTCCACGCCACGCGCCAGATGCAGGGCCGCCGGACAGGGAGCGGTATCACCGAAAATCGCCAGTTTTTTGCCTGGCTGCGGTGGGGCGAGATACTCCTCTCCGTTGATAACCCGACCGTCTTCCAGGGTGACGGTTTCGCCCTGCTTCAGACGCTGGAACAGCGGCCCGGGTTTTACACCATCGGCAATCAGCGCGGCGGCGTCGAGCGCGCCGGGCTTATCATGCGCTTCAATGCGGTAGCCATAGCACTCAACCGGATGATTCAGCGGCCGGGCGGTGACGGTATAGTCACCGTCATCAAAGACCAGCCCCTCGGTTATCTCCACCACCTCCAGCGGATAATCCGTCCACGACCCGCTCAGGCGCAGCGTGGTGTCAACAAACTCACAAATACCCGCAGGCCCGTAAATCGTCAGCGGGTTGGCATTACCCGCCATCGACCGGCTGCACAGCAGGCCCGGCAGGCCAAACAGATGATCGCCATGCAGGTGGGTAATAAAGATCTTATCCAGCTTACCGGGATGATAAGTGGTGTGTAACAGCTGATGCTGCGTCCCTTCACCACAGTCAAACAGCCACAGTCCGCCACGGGTTGGGTGCTGCAGATCCAGCAGGATCGCGGTCACGTTTCGTGTGCGTGTTGGCACGCCAGCGGACGTACCCAGAAAAATCAGTTCCATAACGCAATCAGCCCTTTGCCGAATGGGGAAGGGTTTAGTATAACGTGATGAACCCAGGAAGGAGACTGACATGATCCAGTGGCAAGATTTACACCATAGTAAACTCACCGTTCAGACACTGTACGCCCTGCTCAAACTGCGCTGCGAAGTGTTTGTTGTAGAACAAACCTGCCCGTATCAGGACATCGATGGCGATGATCTGGTGGGCGAGAACCGTCATATTCTCGGCTGGAGGGATAACGAGCTGGTGGCGTATGCGAGGATTCTGAAAAGCGAGGACGATTTTGAGCCCGTCGTTATTGGTCGCGTCATTATCAGCGGCAAGGCGCGCGGTGAAAAACTGGGCTATCAGTTGATGGAAAAAACGCTGGAGGCATGCCAAAAACAGTGGCCAGACAAGGCGTTATACCTGGGGGCACAGGCGCACCTTCAGTCCTTCTACGGCCACTTTGGCTTTATGCCGGTTACGGACGTGTACGACGAAGACGGCATTCCTCATATCGGTATGGCGCGGGAAGTGAAACAGGCGTAATGGCAGGTCGTTGGCTATAGTTAGCGGACTGGTGTACTAACATGGAGAAAAATATGTCATTTCAATCCTGGGATACCCGTATCGATGACGACCTGGCTTTGCTGAGCGAAACGCTGGAAGAGGTGTTACGTTCGTCGGGCGACCCTGCCGATCAGAAATATATCGAACTGAAAGCACGTGCCGAACAGGCGCTACATGACGTCAAAACCCGCGTCAGCCATGCGTCCGACAATTACTACTATCGCGCGAAAAAAGCGGTGTATCGCGCCGATGATTACGTCCACGAAAAACCGTGGCAAGGCATTGGTGTCGGTGCGGCGGTTGGTCTGGTGCTGGGGCTGCTTCTGGCCCGTCGTTAAGCCCGGAATCTGACGCTTAACCCCTCCCTATACGTGGGTACTGATCTTTCTGATGGTACCCCGTATACTAAGTGTTTTCACAGGGAGAGGTTCGCGTGCATTCGATTTCTACCGCGCTGGAACGTCTGCGTACTCAGCTTGCGCAAGCGTTACCCGCTACACCCGGTTTACATCATTTCGACGTCTCTTTCCCGTTAAACGACGCTTTCGATCCTCTCGCCTGGCTTGGCGCTCAACGCTGTTTTCCTCAGTTCTACTGGCAGCAGCGTAACGGTGATGAAGAGCTGGCCGCGCTGGGCGCCGTTATCCATTTTTCCTCTCTGGCACAGGCTTCGCAGTTTTTACAGAATAACCCCGTAGAGAACGACACGCGGATCTGCGGCCTGAATGCCTTTACCCCGGAGCAGGGCAGTCTCTTTTTACCCCGTCTGCTGTGGCGACGTTCTGCCGGGACCGCCACGTTGCGTCTGCAGCTGTGGAGTGATCGCTCCCTTCAGGAAGATGCGGGCGCGGCGCTGGATTTCTTACAGCAGCTTCACGATGCCAGGCCGATACGCCCGCTATCAGCCCAGGTGGTGCAGGAGACCCATCAGCCGCAAAAACCAGAATGGCTCCGCCTTATCCGCCAGGCGACAGAGACCATCGCGCGCGGTGATGTTGAAAAGGTGGTGCTCGCCCGGGCAACCGATCTGCAGTTCAGTCAGCCTGTGAATGCCGTGGCGCTGATGGCGGCCAGCCGTGCCCTGAATCTGAACTGCTATCATTTCTGCATGGTTTTCGATGCCCGCAACGCGTTTCTTGGCTCCACGCCTGAACGCCTGTGGCGGCGGCGCGGCAACCTGCTACGTACCGAAGCGCTGGCCGGTACCGTCGCCAGCCATCCTGACGACAAGCAGGCCCGCCTTCTCGGCGACTGGCTAATGAGTGACGACAAAAACCAGCGCGAAAACATGCTGGTGGTGGAGGATATCTGCCAGCGGCTCCAGCACCACACCCGGACGCTGGAGGTCCTGCCTGCGCAGGTCGTACGGTTGCGTAAAGTGCAGCATCTTCGTCGCTGCATCTGGACCGAGCTCAAGCATGCGGATGATGAGCAATGTCTGCATGTGCTGCAGCCGACGGCTGCGGTTGCCGGGTTACCGCGCCAGCCAGCACGCGAATTCATACACCGCGTTGAACCTTTCGACCGGGAATGGTATGCCGGATCCGCCGGATATCTGTCGCCAGAACAAAGCGAGTTCTGCGTGGCCCTGCGCTCGGCGCGCGTCCATGACGCCACCGTCCGTCTTTACGCCGGGGCGGGGATCGTCAGCGGTTCCGATCCGGAACAGGAGTGGCAGGAGATCGAAAATAAAGCCGCAGGCTTGCGCTCTCTGCTCCTGAAGGATTAGTACTGATTCGCGCAATCCCGATTCATATCAAAATTCTATTTTTTTCTATTATTTATACTGTGTCGCATTCTTGATACCGGACAATCTCATGTCAGTAAGTTCTTTTAACCGACGCTGGGCGACGGTGATCCTTGAAGCCCTGACTCGCCATGGCGTCAGGCATGTGTGTATTGCGCCGGGCTCACGCTCCACACCGCTGACGCTGGCGGCAGCAGAGAACCGGGCATTTATTCACCACACCCATTTTGACGAGCGCGGCCTGGGCCACCTGGCGCTGGGGCTGGCAAAGGTCAGCAAGGAACCGGTGGCGGTGATCGTCACCTCTGGTACCGCTGTGGCAAACCTCTATCCGGCCCTTATTGAAGCCGGGCTGACCGGTGAGAAACTGGTTCTGCTGACGGCCGATCGCCCGCCGGAGCTTATTGACTGCGGGGCGAACCAGGCTATTCGTCAGCCGGGCCTCTTTGCCTCGCATCCTTCGCAGACGGTTTCGTTACCCCGACCCACGCAGGACATTCCCGCAAGCTGGCTGGTCTCGACCGTCGATCACGCCATGGAGACGTTGCGCAGCGGGGCGTTACATATTAACTGTCCGTTTGCCGAGCCGCTGTATGGCGAAATGGACGACACCGGTCTTGCCTGGCAGCAGCAGCTTGGCGACTGGTGGGAGAGCGAAAAGCCGTGGCTGCGTGAGCAGACACACCTTGAGAGCGTAAAGCAACGTGACTGGTTCTTCTGGCGGCAAAAGCGTGGCGTGGTTATTGCCGGGCGCATGAGCGCCGCCGAAGGCAGGCAGGTGGCCGAATGGGCACACACCCTTGGCTGGCCGCTGATTGGCGACGTGCTGTCCCAGACCGGACAGCCGCTGCCGTGTGCCGATCTCTGGCTCGGGAATGCGAAAGCGGTCACTGAGCTGGCGCAGGCGCAGATTGTGGTTCAGCTGGGTTCAAGCCTGACCGGCAAGCGGTTACTGCAGTGGCAGGCAACCTGCACTCCGGAAGAGTACTGGCTGGTGGATCCGCTGGAAGGGCGGCTCGATCCGGCGCACCATCGCGGTCGTCGTCTGGTAAGCGAGATCGATGCCTGGCTGGCGCTGCACCCGGCGGAAAAGCGCACCCCGTGGGCCGTTGCGATCCCGGCGCTGTCGCGTCAGGCGTGGGAGTTGACCCGCGCACAATGCGAAAGTTTTGGTGAAGCAGAGCTGGCGCACCGTATTCACCGGTATCTGCCGGAGCAGGGGCAGTTGTTTGTCGGCAACAGCCTGGTGGTGCGTCTGATTGATGCGTTCTCAAAACTGCCTGCGGGCTATCCGGTCTACAGTAACCGTGGCGCCAGCGGCATTGACGGGTTGATCTCCACGGCGGCGGGTGTGCAGCGAGCCAGCGCGAAATCCACGCTGGCGATCGTGGGCGATCTTTCGGCGCTGTACGATCTCAATGCGCTGGCGCTGCTGCGTCAGGTGTCGGCGCCGTTTGTGCTGATTGTGGTCAACAATAACGGCGGACAGATTTTCTCCCTGCTGCCGACACCGCAGAGTGAACGCGAGCGCTTCTATCTGATGCCGCAGAACGTGCAGTTTGAACATGCCGCAGCGATGTTTAATCTGACATACCATCGCCCGGAAAACTGGGAAGCGCTGGATGCCGCCCTGAGCAGTGCCTGGCGACAGCCCGGTGCAACGCTGATTGAACTGGTCGTCAACGAAGCTGACGGTGCGCAGAAGCTGCAAAGCCTGCTGGCGCAGGTGAGCCACCTGTGATCCTCGCAGGCGTGCAACAGGCCGGTAAACCAGGCTACCCCTGGCTGGTCTTTTTGCATGGATTTTCCGGGGATTGCCACGAGTGGCAGACGGTCGGGGAGGCGCTCGGCGATTACCCCCGGCTTTATCTCGACCTGCCGGGTCACGGCCGGTCCGCCAGTATGGGTGTCACGGGGTTCGAAGAGGTGTGTGACGTGCTTACCCGAACCCTTGTTAGTTACAACATACTTAACTACTGGCTGGTGGGGTACTCCCTCGGTGGCCGCATTGCGATGTTCCATGCCTGCCAGGATCCTGCGGGGCTTCGCGGCATCATCGTGGAGGGCGGGCATCCGGGTCTGCAGGGGGTCGCAGCGCGAGAGGCAAGGTCTGCATCCGACCATCTGTGGGCGCAGCGTTTTCGCACGCAGCCCCTCTCAAATGTTTTTGCCGACTGGTATCAACAGCCTGTCTTTGCCTCCCTCACGGACAGCCAGCGCAGGGCGCTCATCGCCCTGCGCTGTCGCAACGCGGGCACAAACCTGGCGATGATGCTTGAGGCAACCTCGCTCGCCGTGCAACCAGACCTGCGTGCCGCACTCAGCGCGCGAAATTTCCCTTTTGATTATCTCTATGGCGAACGTGACGAGAAGTTCGCGGCCCTGGCCGCTGAACTGAACGCGGTTCGCCATGTCATTCCAAACGCCGGACACAACGCCCACCGGGAAAATCCCGGGGCGGTTAGCGCGAGTCTGGCTCAGATACTGCGTCGTCGAATAAAGGACACACTATGATCTATCCTGATGAAAACATGCTCTATGCACCGGTTGAATGGCAAGACTGCTCCGAAGGCTACACCGACATTCGCTATCACAAATCGACTGACGGCATCGCCAAAATCACCATTAACCGTCCGCAGGTGCGCAACGCGTTCCGTCCGCTGACCGTAAAAGAGATGATTCAGGCCCTGGCGGATGCGCGCTATGACGACAACATCGGCGTCATCGTCCTGACCGGGGAAGGCGAAAAAGCGTTCTGCTCCGGTGGCGATCAGAAAGTGCGCGGTGACTACGGCGGATATCAGGACGATGCGGGTACCCATCACCTGAACGTCCTCGATTTCCAGCGTCAGATCCGCACCTGTCCAAAACCGGTGGTGGCCATGGTGGCGGGCTACTCTATCGGCGGCGGTCACGTGCTGCACATGATGTGCGATCTGACGATTGCCGCAGAGAACGCCATCTTCGGCCAGACCGGCCCGAAAGTCGGCTCCTTCGACGGCGGATGGGGGGCTTCCTACATGGCGCGCATTGTTGGTCAGAAAAAAGCCCGTGAAATCTGGTTCCTGTGCCGCCAGTACAATGCCCAGGAAGCGCTGGACATGGGACTGGTTAACACCGTGGTGCCAATTGCCGATCTCGAAAAAGAGACCGTTCGCTGGTGTCGCGAAATGCTGCAGAATAGCCCAATGGCGCTGCGTTGCCTGAAAGCGGCCCTGAACGCCGACTGTGACGGTCAGGCGGGTCTGCAGGAGCTGGCAGGTAACGCCACCATGCTGTTCTACATGACCGAAGAGGGCCAGGAAGGACGCAACGCGTTTAACGAAAAACGCCAGCCAGACTTCAGCAAATACAAACGGAACCCGTAATGCGTCGCGCGCAGGTTTACCGCTGGCAGATACCGATGGACGCGGGCGTGGTGCTGCGTGAACGGCGGTTAAAAACCCGTGATGGCTTCTTCGTGCAACTGCAGCAGGGCGAAGGGCAGGGCTGGGGCGAGATTTCGCCTCTGCCGGGCTTTAGCCTGGAGTCGCTGGAGGAGGCGCAGGCTGCGCTGGTGGCATGGGTAGAGGAATGGCGTTCAGGCGTGAATCCGCCGCTGCCGGATGTGCCTTCCGTCGCGTTTGGCATCAGCAGCGCGCTTGCGGAGCTCGACGGTAGCCTGCCTGATGAGGCCGATTACCGTGCCGCGCCGCTCTGCACGGGCGATCCGGACGAGCTGTTTGCATTGCTCAGCGCAATGCCCGGCGAGAAAGTGGCGAAAATCAAAGTCGGTCTTTACGAAGCGGTACGCGACGGGATGGTCGCTAACCTGTTGCTGGAAGCGATCCCCGATCTGCGCCTGCGTCTGGATGCCAACCGCGCCTGGACGCCGCTTAAGGCGCAGCAGTTTGCAAAGTACGTCAACCCGGCGTACCGCAGCCGCATTGCCTTTCTGGAAGAGCCATGCAAAACCCGTGAGGATTCACGCGCCTTTGCCCGAGAAACCGGCATTGCCATCGCCTGGGATGAAAGTCTGCGCGAGGCGGATTTTGTCTTTAGCGCCGAGCCGGGCGTCAGCGCCGTGGTCATAAAGCCGACCCTGACGGGCAGTCTGGCAAAGGTGCGTGAACAGGTGGCGGCAGCGCATGCCGCAGGGCTGACGGCGGTGATCAGCTCCTCCATCGAATCCAGCCTTGGGCTGACGCAGCTGGCACGCATTGCCGCCTGGTTAACGCCCGACACCATCCCCGGGCTGGACACGCTAAACCTGATGCAAACCCAGCTCATTCGCCCGTGGCCGGGGAGCGCGCTGCCGTGCGCGGGCGTTGAGGCGCTGGAGCCGTTGCAATGAGTTTTACCGACTGGCCGTGGCGGCACTGGCGCGTGCAGCGTGCTGATAAACCGGCTCTGCGCCTGAATGACGAGGTGCTCAGCTGGCAACAGCTGTGTACGCGCATCGACAGCCTTGCGGCGGGGTTCCAGCAGCAGGGCGTGGAGGCGGGTGACGGCGTGCTGCTGCTCGCCCATAATCACCCGCAGACCCTGCTGGCATGGCTGGCGCTACTCCAGTGCGGCGCGCGTATCCTTCCCGTTAACCCGCAACTGCCGCGTCCGCTGCTGGAGGTATTACTTCCGCAGATGACGTTGCGTTTTGCGCTGGTGCTGGATGGTCACTACGATGGGCTTGCTGCCCTGAGCCTGCATGCGCTGTCTGGTGAATACCATGCGGCGTGGCAACCTGAGCGACTGGCCTCAATGACGCTCACCTCCGGCTCTACCGGGCTGCCGAAAGCGGCCGTTCATACCTGCGGGGCGCATCTTGCCAGCGCTGAGGGCGTCCTCGCGCTGATGCCCTATGGCGACGATGACGACTGGCTGCTGTCGCTGCCGCTGTTTCATGTCTCCGGGCAGGGGATCTTATGGCGCTGGCTGCAGGCTGGCGCGCGCTTAACCGTACGCGAGAAGCAGCCGCTGGAGCAGGCTTTACAGGGGTGTACGCATGCCTCGCTGGTGCCAACCCAGCTCTGGCGTCTGCTTAATACCCACCAGCGGATCGCGCTGAAAGCGGTACTGCTGGGCGGGGCCGCTATCCCCGTTGAACTGACGCAACAGGCGCGTGAGCAGGGGATCTGCACATTCTGCGGCTACGGCCTGACGGAGTTTGCCTCTACCGTCTGTGCGAAAGAGGCTGACGGTGAACCGGACGTGGGCAGTGCGCTGCCGGGCAGAGAGGTGCAGGTCGTTAACGGTGAAGTGTGGATCAGGGCGCAAAGCATGGCCTCAGGCTACTGGCGCGACGGTGCGTTGTTACCGCTCACGAATTCAGAGGGCTGGTTCGCCACCCGCGATCGCGGCGAGCTGCATGATGGCCGCCTGACGATCCTCGGTCGGATGGATAACCTCTTTTTCAGCGGAGGCGAAGGGATCCAGCCGGAGAGCCTGGAGCGGGTTATCGCGACCCATCCGCACATCAGCCAGGTCTTCATTGTCCCGCTGAATGACGCCGAATTTGGTCAGCGTCCGGTGGCGGTAGTGGAGTGTGAACCGGGAACGGATATCGCCCAATTCACGGAATGGATTCAGGGCAAACTGGCGCGATTTGAGCAGCCCGTGCACTGGCTGGTGCTGCCATCAGAGCTGAAAAATGGCGGGATTAAGATCTCCCGCCAGGCGTTAACACAGTGGGTGAATGCCCAACTGTCAGGGTAATCAGCCGATATCGGGCTGCGGTTTACGCTGACGGCGGCGTAGCAGGCGCAGCACCGGCGGCACGACCACCACCACGATTGCCATCGCCAGCAGAACTTTCGCCACATTGCTGTCCCACAGAATAGAGACATTGCCATTGCTGATGGACAGGGCGCGGCGCAGGTTCTGCTCCAGCATCTCACCCAGCACAAAGCCCAGAATCAGTGGCGACATCGGGAAGTGCATTTTACGCAAGATGTAGCCGAACACCCCCAGCGCCACCATCAGAATCAGGTCGAAGGTGGTGCTGTGTACCGCATACACCCCCACCGCCGAGACGGCTGCGATTGCGGGTACCAGGAACCACAGTGGAATGGTCAGCATGCGGGTGAACAGACCAATCAGCGGGATGTTCATCACCAGCAGCATCACGTTGGCGATCAGCAGCGCCGCAATCAGCCCCCAGACGATGTCCGGCTGCTCGGTAAACATTGCCGGTCCCGGCGTGATGTTATAAAGCGTCAGCGCGCCCATCATCACCGCCGTGGTGCCGGAGCCGGGCACGCCCAGGGTGAGCATTGGTATAAACGAGCCGCAGGCCGAGGCATTATTGGCCGCCTCAGGTGCGGCAACCCCGCGAATATCCCCTTTACCAAAGCTGTCGCTGTTACCGCTGAGTTTTTTCTCCGTCATATAGGTAATGGCGCTGGCGATTGTCGCGCCGGCACCCGGCAAAATACCAACAAAGAAGCCAATCACTGAAGAGCGCAGCGTGGTGCCGATACACTGCGCGCCCTCTTTGGCGCTAAAGAGCATCCGGCCGGTTTTACGCACCAGCGTCTGCCCGCTGCTGGTATGTTCCAGCATCAGTAAGATCTCAGAGACAGAGAACAGACCAATCACGACCACGATAAACTGCACGCCGTCGGACAGGTGAACGCTGTCGAAGGTAAAGCGATACACCCCGGTGTTGGCATCCACGCCGACGGTGGCTAACCCTAAGCCAATCAGCGCAGACAAAAACGATTTCAGTGGGTTTTGCGCCATCATGCTGCCGAGACAGGCGATGGCGAAGACCATCAGGGCAAAATATTCTGCCGGACCAAACGCCAGCGACCACTGGGCCAGCGCAGGGGCAAACAGAATGATGCCGCCAATGGCAATCAGCGAGCCAAAGAACGAACTCACGGCGGAGATGGACAGTGCCACGCCGCCGCGCCCCTGCCGCGCCATCGGGTAGCCATCCAGCGCGGTCATAATGGCCGCCGCATCCCCGGGTACGTTGAGCAGTATTGACGAGATACGGCCGCCATATTCACAGCCGATGTAGACCGTCGCCAGCAGGATCAGGGCCGATTCCGCAGGCAGATGCAGGGCAAACGCCAGCGGGAGCAAAATAGCGACCCCGTTGATGGGCCCAAGGCCGGGCAGCAGACCGACGATCGTGCCGACAAAGCAGCCGATCAGAGCGATCACCAGGTTTTCCGGGGTCATCGCCACAGCGAACCCCTGTGAGAGGTAAATCCAG
Organism: Enterobacter sp. WCHEn045836; assembly: GCF_003965585.1. NCBI lineage: Bacteria > Pseudomonadati > Pseudomonadota > Gammaproteobacteria > Enterobacterales > Enterobacteriaceae > Enterobacter > Enterobacter sp. WCHEn045836. The sequence goes on along the minus strand of NZ_RXPT01000001.1, from coordinate 240,124 downwards.
GTATCCATAGCGTGCTCCGTTAATTAAGCCAGGCGCCAGGCGGCAGCGTCACATCCAGCAGACGGTCAAAGGCGTACCAGAGGAAAATGCCCATCACCACGCCCGAGATCCCCGCCGCCGGGAGGCTGGCGTTAAACAGTATGCCGATCACCATCGTCAGGATGGCGGTCGCTACCGGGAAGCCGAGCCACTCAAAGCCCCAGGCGTACATCAGCAGGACAATGACCATCACCAGCAGCCGCTGCAGAATGCGCTTAGGCGGCCACTCTACGGTATCCGGATGGCGTAACAGCAAGGCCACCGAACAGAGCAGCATCAGGCCGACAATGCCCATGGGAAAGGGGCGTGGCCCCACCGGTTCATAGCTGTATTCGCTGTGGATCTGCCAGGCGACGAACATCCCGCCAATGCAGAGCAACAACCAGATCCCGGCAAAAATGCGATCGCTCATAGCACCTCCGGTTATTTGGCCAGGCCAAAGGCTTTCGCCTGTTCGCGGTAGTCATTCACCTGTTTTTTAACGTAGTCGTCCAGCTGCTTGCCGCTCAGGTTGAACTCGAACAGCCCGCGCAGATCGCGCTGCTTTTTAAACTCCTCGGTCTGCTGGAGTTTGTTAAAGGTGTCGACCCACCACTGATATTCCGCATCGGTGACTTTTGGCCCGACGAAGAAGCCGCGGATAATCGGCCAGACCAGGTTATAACCCTGCTCTTTGGCGGTAGGGACGTTTGCCAGCTGGCCCGGCAGGCGGTTTTCGGAGAAGACCGCCAGCACGCGGATTTTATCGCCGCTGAGGTAGGGCACCATTTCGCTGAGATCGCCGGAAACCGCCTGTACGTGATTGCCCATCAGCGCCGTCACCGGTTCACCGCCGCCCTCAAACGCCACGTAGCGCATTTTGTGCGGATCCACTTTCGCCTGCTGCGCCAGCAGGGCCGCTTTCATCCAGTCCTGACTGCCGATAGAGGCACCGGCACCAATCACCACGCTGTTGGGGTCTTTTTCCATCGCGGTGAGCAAATCTTTCAGGGATTTCCACGGGGAATCCGCGCGCACCGCAATCATGCCGTAGTCGGTGCCGACGGTGGCCAGCCAGCGCACGTCATCCACGCCGTAGCGGCCAAACTTGCCCTGAGAAAGGTTGAGCAGCGAGCCGCCGGAGAAGGCCACCACCGTGCCGGCTTCCGCCGGACGTTGCGCGACAATCGCGTTATAAGCTACCGCACCCACGCCGCCAGGCATGTAGGTCACACGCATGGGTTTCTCGATGGCCTTCGTCTCCAGCATGCTGACCTGAATCAGTTTACAGGTGAGATCGAAACCACCACCCGGTTTGGCCGGGGCGATACATTCGGTGCGGGACGGGGCGTCCTGCGCCTGGACAACAGAGGCACTCATCATCAATACGCTTGCAGCAAGCGTTGAAAGTAATTGTTTTTTCATCGTTTATCCTCACGCCGGCGATCCGGGAGTACGGGTACGGGTTTTTTTCTGATTATGTGAACCACCTTGTAGCGGTTCCGTTGCGTGATTGTTAAAACATTAACCTTTCATTTCCCTTTCAACGCGACACCAACTTTACAGGATGTGATATGCGTCTCTTACTGGCGGAAGATAATCGTGAGCTGGCTCACTGGCTGGAGAAAGCGCTGGTGCAGGAGGGCTTTGCCGTGGATTGCGTTTCTGACGGTCGCGCGGCCGATCATCTTCTGCAGGGGGAAAACTACGCGGTGGCGATCCTCGACATCGGCATGCCCGGTTTTGACGGCCTGGAGGTGGTACACCGTTTGCGAAAACGCGGCCAGACCTTGCCGGTGCTGTTTCTCACCGCACGCAGCAACGTGGCGGATCGGGTGAAAGGGCTGAACGCCGGAGCGGATGATTATCTGCCAAAACCGTTCGAACTGGAGGAGCTTGACGCCCGCCTGCGTGCCCTGCTGCGCAGAAGCGAGGGGCGGACCCAGGAGCGTCAGCGCCTGGGAGAGCTGGAGTATGACGACGACGGTTTTTTCCTGCTGCGCGATGAGCCGCTCGCGCTCACCCCGCGCGAACTGTCGCTGCTGAAGGTGCTGATGCATCGCCGCACCCGGCCTGTCTCCCGGCAGCAGCTGTTCGACCAGGTGTTTAGCCTGAATGACGACGTCAGCCCGGAGAGTCTCGATCTCTACATCCATCGTCTGCGCAAAAAGCTGAGCGGCAGCGGCGTGCGGATCACCACCCTGCGCGGGCTGGGCTATGTGCTGGAGTGCGGCGATGAAGTGGGTTAAGCCTCAGTCGCTTTATCTGCAGCTGCTGCTTTTTCTCGGCCTGCCACTGCTGTTGCTGTGGGGGTTATCGGCCTTTAACAGCTACGTCAGCGCGCTGCAGGCGGCGACGCAGGCATACGACCGCACGCTGTTATCCTCTGCGCGCACCATATCGGAGCAGCTGGTGGTTCATGACGGTAAGCTTGGGGTAAATGTGCCCTGGGTGGTACTCGACAGTTTTGAACTGAATATGAACGACCGGCTCTATTACAAGGTGGTCGATCCCGACGGACGGGTGATCTCCGGTTATGACGATCTGCCGAAGATGCCGCCGGCAACCTCGCGCACCACCCTCTATCCGGCGCTGGCCTGGTTTTATCATACCGAGTATCGCGGACAGGCGATTCGGGTGGCGCGCTTGCTGCAACCCGTCAATGAAGATAATATTGTTGGCATGGCCGAGATATATGTGGCGGAGACACTCCAGTCCCGCCGCTATCTCGCCAGCCAGTTACTCTTTTCGTCGTGGGTCTCCCAGGGGCTGCTGGTGCTGCTGACGCTGGTGCTGACCGCGTGGTTGCTGCGCCGCGTGCTGCGCCCGATGCGCCAGCTCTCATCTTTGATGGTGCGACGCGATCCTGGCCTGCTCGCACCGTTGCCGGAGCTGTTGCCCTGGTCCGAAACCCGGCTGCTGATCGTGGCCTTTAACCGCTATATTGACAGGCTTCGCGGCGTGCTCTCACGGCAGGAACGCTTTAACGCCGATGCCTCGCATCAGCTTAAAACGCCGCTGGCCGTGCTGAAAACCCAGGTCTCTGTCGCCCTGACGCGCGACGATCCTGCCCTGTGGCAGGAGAGCCTGAGGGCGATGAATGTGACGCTCGATAACACCCTTGTGCTCACCGAACGGCTGTTGCAACTCTCGACGGTGAAGCGCAAAGAGCAGGGGGAGCGCCAGTTTGCCCCCGTGGATCTGGTGCAGGTGGTGCAGAACTGCTGCTTCTCCCGGCTGGCACAGGCGCGCAGCAAGGCGATCGATTTGGGTTACGACGGCATTCAGCAACCCGTCATGATGGAAGGTGATGAGGTACTGCTGGGCGAGCTGTGTGCCAACCTGCTTGAGAACGCGATCAAATATACCCCGGCAGGGGGCATCGTTACCGTATTCTTGTGCACCGACCAGGGCGCCGTTGAGCTCAGCGTAGAGGATAGCGGCCCCGGTATTGACGATGACCAGATACATCAGGCCATGCTGCCTTTCCACCGGCTGGACAACGTGGGGGATGCCGCCGGATCAGGGATCGGGCTGGCGCTGGCGGGCGACATTGCCCGGCTGCACCGCAGCCATCTGCAGCTTTCCCGCAGCGAAACGCTGGGCGGGCTGAGCGTAAAAATGCGCTTTCTGTTGCTGACGTAAAAAAGCCGCACGTTTCAAATCGTTACAATCTACTTGCTGGCCGCACGCAGAGTGCTTGATCCCCTGGCGTCTCAGGTTAAAATCTCGCGATTTTGGGACTTCTCTATAAAATTGTGCGGGATCACGACAATGAAAAAAGTGGCATTGATGGGCTTAGGCCTGATATTCGTTTCGGCGGCGGCTAACGCCATCAGCTTTAACGGCTCGGCGGGTCAGGATTACACCCACCTGGGCTTTGGCCTGGGCACCGAGACTGCCGGTCTGGCAATGACCGGCGGCTGGACGCATAACGATGACGACGGCGATGCGGCAAGCCTCGGCCTGGGTCTGAACATTCCTCTCGGCCCGTTCCTGGCGACTGTGGGCGGTAAAGGTATTTATACCAACCCGAACGACGGCGACGAAGGCTACGCGGCGGCTGTGGGCGGCGGTCTGCAGTGGAAAATTGGCGACAGCTTTGGTCTGTTTGGTGAGTACTACTATTCTCCGGACTCCCTCTCCAGCGGTATCGACAGCTATGAAGAAGCCAACGCTGGCGCGCGCTGGACCATCATGCGTCCGATTACCATCGAAGCGGGTTATCGTTATCTGAACCTGGCGGGCAAAGACGGCAACCGCGACAACGCGTTGGCTGACGGCCCGTATGTGGGCGTCAGCGCAGGCTTCTAATCACCCCGGCGCGGCGTCCGTCGCGCCAGTTTCTCTCCTCTCCATGCCGCTGATTGCGCTATAGTGTTTTCACCTTATAAGCGGGAGAACACAATGATTAACGTGGAGATGTTATCCACCGGCGACGAAGTGCTGCATGGACAGATTATTGATACCAATGCGGCCTGGCTTGCCGATCTTTTCTTTGAGCAAGGATTACCGTTAACGCGCCGCAATACCGTAGGCGACAATCTTGAGTCGCTGGTCACTGTTCTGCGCGAGCGTAGCGAACACTGCGACGTGCTGATTGTGAATGGTGGGCTCGGCCCTACCAGCGACGATCTCAGCGCGCTGGCGGCTGCGACCGCCAAAGGCGAAGGGCTGGTGTTGCACGAAGAGTGGCTGACCCACATGGAGCGTTTCTTCTCCGAACGTGGCCGCGTGATGTCGCCCAGCAATCGCAAACAGGCTGAAATCCCGGCCAGTGCCGAACTGGTCGATAACCCGGTGGGGACCGCCTGCGGATTCGCCGTCCAACTGAACCGCTGCCTGATGTTCTTCACGCCGGGTGTCCCGTCTGAATTTAAAGTGATGGTCGAACAGCAGATCCTGCCGCGCCTTCGCCAGCGTTTTACCCTGCCTGAACCGCCAGTCTGCCTGCGCCTGACCACCTTTGGCCGCTCGGAAAGCGATCTGGCACAGAGCCTCGATCACCTGCCGCTGCCGCCGGGGGTATCCATGGGCTATCGCTCGTCCATGCCGATCATTGAACTCAAGCTCACCGGGCCGGCCACCCAGAAAGCGGCGATGCTGGCGCTCTGGCCGGAAGTGCAGCGTGTGGCAGGGGAAAGTCTGATTTTCGAGGGCACAGAAGGGCTACCGGCGCAGATTGCAACGCATCTGCAGTCGCGCCAGCTGAGCGTCACCTTAAGCGAACAGTTCACCGGTGGCCTGCTGGCACTGCAGCTGTCGCGCGTGAATGCTCCGCTGCTGGCCAGCGAGGTGGTGCCGTTCCAGCAGGAGACGCTGGCGCAGACGGCGCGCTGGGCCTCAGAACGCAGGGTTAACCATTTTGCCGGTCTGGCGCTGTTTGTCGGCGGAATGGATGAGGAATACCTCAACTTTGCGCTGGCGACGCCGGAAGGGACACATGCCTTAAGAGTCAAAATGAGTATCACCCGCCACAGCCTGGCGGTGCGTCAGGAAGTCTGCGCCATGATGGCGCTGAACATGCTGCGTCGCTGGCTGGCAGGGAAAGAGGTGGCCAGCGAGCACGGCTGGATCAACGTGGTGGAATCGCTGTTCGTTGAGTAACCGTTTTGCCGGGGCGGTGGCCCCGGCGATACCTAACCCAGCGCTTTTGCCAGCAGCGTGATCGGATGTTCGCAACGCTTGCTGGTGGACATCTCTATCTGCCACTTGCAGGTTTCGCAGTCGGTCACCACGATATCGGCGCCGCTCTCTTCAATCTGGCGGAACAGCGGCGCACCAATCGCCTGTGAGGTTTCGTAGTTTTCACGCTTAAAGCCGTACGTCCCCGCAATGCCGCAGCAGCGTGAATCCAGCACCGTCAGCTCCAGCCCTGGAATTAGCCGCAACAGTTCCAGCGTGTAGAGCGACCAGCCCATTTTCTCCATATGACATGGCGTGTGATAGACCACTTTCAGGGGGAGATTTTTCAGTGGTAACGTCTGCCCGCTGTCCAGTTTGCGCCACAAGAAACGCGTTGCCAGCTCAATGTGTTCGCGCAGGCCGGTGTTGTCCACGTCCAGCAGGTGCGGATACTCATCGCGCAGCGTGAAGGTGCAGGTCGAGGAGGTGGCCAGCACCGGAATGCCTTTATCGACGATGGCCTCACGCAGCGACGAGACGTTGCTTCTGGCCTGTTTGCGCGCTTTATCGGTAAACCCGTTGGCGATCAGCGGCACACCGCAGCATTTCTCCTTGTTCAGTAACTGCACGCCTGTCCCCATGGCGTTCAGCACTTTCAGCAGATCTTTTCCCAGTTGCGGGTGGTTGTAGTTCACATAACAGCCGTGAAAGAACGCCACCTGATCGGCATACCGCGCCTGGTCTTCCGCCACCGATTTGTACCAGCGGCGGAAGGTGCCGTGGGAATATTTGGGCAGGCTGCGGTGATGGTCGATCTTAAGCGTGGCATCCAGCAGCTGGCGCACCGGTTTCAGCGAAGTCGCGGCGTTCACCAGCGGGGCAAACGGCGTGGAGACGCTGCCCATCAGATCGGTATGGCTGAGAATGGCATCGCGCAGGGACGGTTTTTGCGTGCTATAGCGTGCCCGGGCGCGCTGAATGATGTCACCGATTTTCACATCCGACGGGCAGGCGACTTCACACCGTTTGCAGTTGATGCAGTATTTCAGCGCGTCATCGTACAGCGCGCCGTCCTTCAGACGCAGGCGCTCGCCGTCCGGCCCGGCCTGTTTCGGTCCGGGGTAGCGCGGGTTAACGCCGCTGACCGGGCAGACGGTGGTGCAGACCGTGCATTTGATGCAGCTTTCAAAGCGGGTATCGTTCATTGTTCAGCCTCCGTGCGCTGGCAAATCTGCTCTGCCACATAGAGCGCCGTTATGGCGCAGACACCGCCGCCGCAGCCCTGGGCGATAGGATCGTATCCGCCCAACAGCGAGCCGATGGCGTAGAGATTCGTGACTGGCTTTCCGGAAAGTTGCGGATGCAGCTGTTTATCCACTATCACCCCGAACTGTTGCCAGGGCTGTGGGGCAAAGAAATCGCTCTGATACCAGTCCGCGCGAGAGGTACTCTGACGGACATCCAGCCCCATGATGGCTTCCCGTATGCCGTCCCGGCTGCTCAGCAGACCGTTGCTGAAGAAACTGCCGCTTGCCAGTACCGCATAACGCGTGCGAAGCGGAATGTCGTCGTGGTTGCGCGTCCAGATTTCGCTCACCGCGCCGTCAGTCAGGCTGATTTTTTTCACTTCATCACCCGCCATCCACACACCGCCCTGAGCCACAAACTGGCGCTGAAGCTGGGTATGCAGGCGAATGCCGGGCACGGAAGGGGGAAGCGTTGGCAGCAGGCCGAGCGAGCAGGGCAGGCGGTCGGACAGCCAGCGCCACAGCCGGTTGTCCTGCAAGCCAAAGCAGGCAGGCATAAACAGCGCGTCGCATCCCTCTGCAAGCGGTTTGAGCGCCTCATACAGCAGCGGCCATTTCTCTTCGTTATCCAGAAAACGGGCAATATTCACCGCGCGAAACTCGCTGGGGTTGTCGCGCAGAACATCCAGCTCAGGAAGGTCTATCTCTGCCGTTTCAGCGCTGATCCCCTGGCGACTGAGCGAGGCCGCCGCCAGATGGGGCTGAAAATCCAGAAAACCGCTAATGCCCACCACCCGCACGCGCGTGGCCCTGAACGGGGCAACGGGCACCTCCTCCGGGCTGAGCCAGGCCGAGCGCAGGGTGCCAAGCGGCGTGACGCGCGCGTGATTTTGCCTGGCGCTCCCCTGCATACGTGCGCCGCAATCCGCCAGCAGCGCTTCGGTCTCCAGGGCAAAGCGGTCAATGTGCTGCGCGCCCGTCAGGTGATAAGGATGCTCGGCCGGCAGTTTTTCGCGGTACGTTTCATCCACCAGATCCAGCGAGCCCGACGAGAAGTGCAGGGCGCTCTGGCCCCGGGTGATAATGGCGCAGCGCAGTCCCTGCTTCGTGAGTTTGATGCCACAGAGCAGACCCGCCAGCCCGCCGCCGACGATCACCGTATCAAATTTCATCACGCTGCTCCTTCTCAAGACCGCAAAGCCCCTGGTACACCCAGCGGGTAAATTCGCTTTCACGCAGGGCATCGCCCCAGGCGACAGGCTGAATGCCTTTCCAGCGCTCGTTTAAGAAATCGCTTAGCTGATCGAGCGACTGGGTGGCGGTGGTGGTATGAAAACGCTGCAGCAGCCCGGCGGCACGGCAGGCACACAGCTCCCCCTGACAGGTGCCCATCCCGACGCGGGTGCGGCGGCGGAGATCGAGCAGGCTATTCACCGTCAGATTCTCCACCGCGTATTGCACTTCCCCGGCGGTAACGGCCTCGCACTCGCATACCAGACTGCGGCTCAGCCGCCCTTCACCCAGCCAGACAGGTGTTCTGTCGCCATGGCGATAGACAGCCGAACCACGCAGGGGGGCAGGCAGGGAGATAATTTTTTGCAGCGTTTTCTCGGTGGACTGGCGTGAGCCGGGCAGGGGCTGTTCTGCGGTCACGCACGGTTCGCTATTGCCCAGTTTGCGGCAGACGGCATCCGTCGCCCATTCGGCCATCAGGCGGTAGGTCATCAATTTACCGCCGGTGATGGTGATGAAGCCGTCCAGCCCGTCGCGCGCGGCATGGTCAAGCAGCACAATGCCGCGGCTGACGTTGCGTCCGCTTGGGTCGTTATCGCTGGCGACAAGCGGGCGCACACCCGCGTAGGCGCGCAGGATGCGGGTCTGGGCCATTACCGGCGCCAGTTTTTCCCCTTCGCGCAGCAGGATGTCGACCTCTTCTGCGGTGACCCGATTGTAGTCAATCTCGCTGTAGTCCACGTGGGTGGAGGTGGTGCCGATTAACGAAATAGTATCGCCGGGTACAAGGATGTCTGCGTCAGACGGTTTACGGCAGCGGTTGATGACATGGTTATTAATGCGGTGGTCGAGGATCAGCAGCGAGCCTTTGGCCGGGAACATGCGCACAGATAAATCGGCGTATTCCGCGATGCGTTGCCCCCAGATCCCCGCTGCGTTGACCACCACGGCGGCATACAGCTCGCTGTGTTCGTTGTACTGCGTATCCAGGACCCGCACGCCCACGATGCGATGCCCCTCACGGATAAGTCCGGTAACCTGATGGCCGGTCAGGATCCGCGCGCTGTGCTCGCGGGCGTCCAGCATGTTGGCCGCCGTCAGACGAAACGGATCCACGGTGCCGTCCGGGACTTTTACTGCCCCGGTCAATGCCGGATTAACCGAAGGTTCGATGCGACGCGCAAGGGCCGGGTCAATGGCTTGCGCCTGAATTCCCGCCGCCTGACAGGCGGTAATGAAGGTTGACTGAAAGGCGAGATCGTCTTCGGGAAGCGTAATAAACAGGCCGTCGGTCGGTTCAATGCAGTGGCGGGCGATACGTCGCAGGATCTGATTTTCGGCGATACATTCGCGTGCCGATTCGCCGTCGGTGACGGCGTAGCGGGCGCCGCTGTGCAGCAGGCCATGATTGCGTCCGGTAGCGCCGGTCGCAATATCATGGCGCTCCAGGAGCGTGACGCTCAGCCCTCTGAGCGCACAGTCGCGTGCGATGCCAGCGCCGGTCGCCCCCCCGCCAATGATAATCACATCGCTGTAGCGTGGATCGTGAATTGTCATTGTCATCCCTCTGTGTTCGTTTTTTATCATTTAGCCACATGAAAACTGTGGTTTGTTTGATTTCGAACACAAACGAGCGAAATTCGAAAGTGAAACGTGATTCCATGCGCTTTTTTGCGCATGTTGTCATATTTCTGTAACAATTTGTGCGTTGATTCACAGTAACAATCACCGTGATTTCTTAACATCCCCGCCTTACTGGAGTTTGGGGCAGTTAAACCCCTGTAAATTCAATACATGGCCACGGAGGCTGTCATGCTCAGTATCTTTAAACCTGCGCCGCACCGGGCGCGTCTGCCAGAGGCAGAAATAGATCCGCTTTACCGCCGCCTGCGCTGGCAAATCTTCCTGGGGATCTTCTTCGGGTATGCGGCGTATTACCTTGTGCGTAAAAACTTTGCCCTCGCCATGCCTTATCTGGTTGAGCAGGGCTTTTCACGTGGCGATCTCGGGTTCGCGCTGTCGGGGATCTCCATCGCCTACGGCTTTTCGAAATTTATCATGGGATCGGTGTCGGATCGCTCGAATCCGCGCGTGTTCCTGCCAGCCGGTCTGATCCTGGCGGCGGCGGTGATGCTGTTTATGGGTTTTGTGCCATGGGCAACGTCCAGCATCGCCATTATGTTTGTGCTGTTGTTCCTGTGTGGCTGGTTCCAGGGGATGGGATGGCCGCCATGCGGGCGTACCATGGTGCACTGGTGGTCGCAAAAGGAGCGTGGCGGTATCGTGTCGGTGTGGAACTGTGCGCATAACGTGGGTGGCGGCATTCCGCCTCTGCTGTTCCTGCTGGGGATGGCCTGGTTCAACGACTGGCACGCTGCGCTCTATATGCCTGCCTTTGGCGCCATTCTGGTGGCGATTATCGCCTTTGCGCTGATGCGCGATACACCGCAGTCCTGCGGCCTGCCGCCGATTGAGGAGTACAAAAACGACTATCCGGATGATTACAGCGAGAAGCACGAAGAAGAGCTGACGGCAAAGCAGATCTTCATGAAGTACGTGCTGCCGAACAAACTGCTGTGGTATATCGCGGTGGCGAACGTGTTTGTTTACCTGCTGCGCTACGGCATCCTCGACTGGTCACCGACCTACCTGAAAGAGGTGAAGCATTTCGCGCTGGATAAATCCTCCTGGGCCTACTTCCTGTACGAATACGCGGGGATCCCGGGGACGCTGATTTGCGGCTGGATGTCGGACAAAGTATTTAAGGGCAACCGTGGCGCAACGGGCGTCTTCTTTATGACGCTCGTGACCATTGCCACCGTCGTCTACTGGCTCAACCCGCCGGGTAACCCGGGCGTGGATATGACCTGTATGATCGTCATCGGCTTCCTGATTTATGGTCCTGTTATGTTGATCGGTCTGCATGCGCTGGAACTGGCACCGAAAAAAGCAGCCGGTACGGCGGCAGGCTTTACCGGTCTGTTCGGCTACCTGGGCGGTTCGGTCGCGGCGAGCGCTATTGTGGGCTATACCGTTGACTTCTTCGGCTGGGACGGCGGCTTTATGGTGATGATCGGCGGCAGCGTGCTGGCGGTACTGCTGCTGATTGTGGTGATGATCGGTGAAAAACGTCACCACGCGGACGTGCTGGCGCGTCGTCAATAAGGAGCATTGCCATGAAATTAACGCAATTAGCGACCGGTCTGCTGCTGGCGGGCCTGATGACCGGCTCCGCACTGGCGGCGGATAAAATCGTTATTGCCCATCGCGGCGCAAGCGGCTATCTGCCGGAGCATACGCTGCCGGCGAAAGCGATGGCCTACGCGCAGGGGGCCGATTATCTTGAGCAGGATCTGGTGATGACAAAGGACGACCAACTGGTCGTCCTGCATGACCACTATCTGGATCGCGTGACCGATGTGGCGGAGCGTTTCCCGGACCGCGCCCGTAAAGATGGCCGTTTTTACGCCATCGATTTTACTCTGGATGAAATCCGCTCTCTGAAGTTTACCGAAGGCTTCGAGATTGAAAACGGCAAGAAGGTGCAGGTTTATCCGGGACGTTTCCCGATGGGCAAGTCCGACTTCCGCATTCATACCTTCCAGGAAGAGATTGAGTTTGTTCAGGGGCTGAACCACTCCACCGGTAAAAACATCGGTATCTACCCGGAGATCAAAGCGCCCTGGTTCCACCATCAGGAAGGGAAAGACATTGCCGCGAAGACGCTGGAGGTGCTGAAGCAGTACGGCTACACCAGCAAGAAGGACAAAGTTTACCTGCAGTGTTTTGACGCCGCCGAGCTAAAGCGCATCAAAACCGAGCTGGAGCCGAAGATGGGGATGGATCTCAATCTGGTACAGCTGATTGCCTATACTGACTGGAATGAAACCCAGGAGAAGCAGGCAGACGGCAAGTGGGTAAACTACAACTACGACTGGATGTTCAAACCGGGTGCCATGAAACAGATCGCGCAGTACGCCGACGGCATCGGGCCGGATTACCACATGCTGGTGGCGGAGGGCTCGACCCCAGGCCACGTGAAGCTGACGGCAATGGTGAAAGAGGCGCACGCCAGCAAGATGCAGGTGCATCCGTATACGGTGCGTGCTGACCAGTTGCCGCCGTATGCCACGGACGTGGATCAGCTTTATGAGGTGTTGTACAACCAGGCGGGCGTGGACGGACTGTTTACGGATTTCCCGGATAAAGCGGTCGAATTCATTCACCGGAAGTCGGTTTTGTAGGTTGGCTAAGGCGAAGCCGCCACCCGACAATCAGGCTCTGCGGCCTGATGCTCTCACCCTAACCCTCTCCCACCGGGAGAGGGAACCAGGGCAATCACATCTCGATTTCTATATCGCCTTTTGCCCGGCAGCAGCAGGGCAAAATTTCCCCTTCGTTGATAAAGGCCAGCGGTTCGGTCAGCCAGTCCACCTGGCCGGTGACCAGACGACAGCGGCAGGAGCCGCAATAGCCTTCACGACACTGGTACTCTACCGTCACCTGATTCGCCTCAAGGGCCGCCAGCAGGGAAGGGTGCTCTTCCTGGCACAGCACTTCTGTACCCGAAAGACTCAGCGTTACGCGTGTCATCAGAGCTGGAAGTCGCTCAGGTCGTCGGTGTTGACTTCGGAATCAATCTGACCGACCAGGTAAGAACTCACTTCCACTTCCTGTGGCGCCACCTGCACGTTATCTGACACCAGCCAGGTGTTGATCCACGGGATCGGGTTGGAACGCGTCTGGAATGGCAGATCGAGACCGACAGCCTGCATACGGATGTTGGTGATGTACTCAACGTACTGGCACAGGATGTCTTTGTTCAGGCCAATCATGGAGCCGTCGCGGAACAGGTAGTCTGCCCACTCTTTCTCCTGCTGTGCGGCCAGCACGAACAGGTCGTAGCACTCCTGTTTGCACTCTTCAGCGATTTCCGCCATCTCCGGGTCGTCTGCACCGCTGCGCAGCAGGTTCAGCATGTGCTGGGTGCCGGTCAGGTGCAGGGCTTCGTCACGGGCGATCAGACGGATGATTTTGGCGTTCCCTTCCATCAGCTTGCGCTCGGCAAAGGCGAAGGAGCAGGCAAAGCTCACGTAGAAGCGGATGGCTTCCAGCGCGTTAACGCTCATCAGGCACAGGTACAGCTGCTTTTTCAGCGCGCGCAGGTTCACGGTGACGGTTTTACCGTTCACGTTGTGGGTGCCTTCGCCCAGCAGATGCCAGTAGCTGGTCATCTCGATCAGCTCGTCGTAGTAGTGGGCGATCCCTTCCGCGCGTTTCTGAATCTGCTCGTTGGTGACGATATCGTCAAACACCACCGCCGGATCGTTAACGATGTTGCGGATAATATGGGTGTATGAGCGGGAGTGGATCGTCTCAGAGAACGCCCAGGTTTCAACCCAGGTTTCCAGTTCCGGAATGGAGATCAGCGGCAGCAGGGCGACGTTCGGGCTACGACCCTGAATGGAGTCCAGCAGCGTCTGGTACTTCAGGTTGCTGATGAAAATGTGTTTTTCGTGCTCCGGCAACGCCTGGAAATCGATACGGTCGCGGGAAACGTCAACTTCTTCCGGACGCCAGAAGAAGGAGAGTTGCTTTTCAATCAGCTTTTCGAAGATGTCATATTTTTGCTGATCGTAGCGTGCCACGTTGACCGGCTGGCCGAAGAACATCGGCTCTTTGAGCTGGTCGTTTTTCGTCTGTGAAAAGGTGGTATATGCCATGAATGTGTCCTGTGGTGTTATTTCCCCCTCACCCCGGCCCTCTCCAACAGGGAGAGGGGGAAAGAGTTTCCTCTCCCGGTGGGAGAGGGTTAGGGTGAGGGGATTTATTAGATCTTACATGCGCCGCTTTCGCAGCCATCATCCTGAATTGATGGTGCCAGATCGTCCTGCGCGTCTTCTGCACCATCACGGGTGTTGTGATAATACAGGGTTTTCACGCCAAATTTGTAGGCGGTGAGCAGGTCTTTCAGCAGTTGCTGCATCGGCACTTTACCTGACGGGAAACGCGTCGGGTCGTAGTTGGTATTGGCAGAGATCGACTGATCGATGAATTTCTGCATGATACCCACCAGCTGCAGGTAGCCGTCATTGTTTGGCATTTCCCACAGCAGCTCGTAATTGTCTTTCAGCAACTCGTAATCCGGCACGACCTGGCGCAGGATACCGTCTTTCGACGCTTTAATGCTGACATGGCCGCGCGGCGGCTCGATGCCGTTGGTGGCGTTAGAGATCTGCGAAGAGGTCTCAGACGGCATCAGGGCAGAGAGTGTGGAGTTGCGCAGGCCGTGAGTCTTAATGGATTCACGCAGTGCTTCCCAGTCCAGCTTCAGCGGCGCGTTTGCAATCGCATCCAGGTCTTTCTTGTAGGTGTCGATTGGCAGAATGCCTTTCGCATAGGTGGTTTCGTTGAACCACGGGCATGCGCCTTGCTCTTTCGCCAGCTCGTTAGAGGCTTTCAGCAGGTAATACTGGATCGCTTCGAACGTTTCGTGGGTCAGGTTGTTCGCGCTGCCGTCGGAGTAACGCTTGCCGTGTTTCGCCAGCCAGTAGGCGAAGTTGATGACGCCGATACCCAGCGTACGACGGCCCATTGCGCCGCGTTTCGCCGCCGGGATTGGATAGTCCTGGTAGTCCAGCAGGGCGTCGAGCGCACGTACGGCCAGTACCGCCAGCTCTTCCAGTTCATCCAGGCTCTTAATCGCGCCCAGGTTGAACGCAGACAGCGTACACAGCGCGATTTCGCCGTTTTCGTCATTCACGTCTTCCAGCGGTTTGGTCGGCAGGGCGATCTCCAGGCACAGGTTAGACTGGCGCACTGGCGCAACAACCGGATCAAACGGGCTGTGGGTGTTGCAGTGGTCAACGTTCTGGATGTAGATACGGCCGGTAGAGGCACGTTCCTGCATCATCAGGGAGAACAGATCGACCGCCTTCACGCGCTGTTTACGGATGCTGTCGTCTTTTTCGTATTTGGTGTACAGACGTTCAAACTCGTCCTGATCGGCGAAGAACGCGTCATACAGGCCCGGGACATCGGACGGGCTGAACAGGGTAATGTCTTCACCTTTCAGCAGACGGGTGTACATCAGTTTGTTGATCTGGACGCCGTAGTCCATGTGACGCACGCGGTTACCTTCAACACCACGGTTGTTTTTCAGTACCAGCAGGCTTTCGACTTCCAGGTGCCACATTGGGTAGAACAGGGTTGCCGCACCACCGCGCACGCCGCCCTGAGAGCAGGATTTTACGGCGGTCTGGAAGTGTTTGTAGAACGGGATACAACCGGTATGGAACGCTTCACCGCCGCGAATTGGGCTGCCCAGGGCACGAATACGGCCGGCGTTGATACCGATACCGGCACGCTGGGAGACGTATTTGACAATCGCGCTGGAGGTGGCGTTGATGGAGTCCAGGCTGTCACCGCACTCGATCAGCACGCAGGAGCTGAACTGACGGGTTGGGGTACGCACGCCAGACATGATAGGCGTCGGCAGAGAAATCTTGAACGTTGAGACCGCATCATAAAAACGCTTCACGTATTCAAGACGGGTGTCGCGCGGGTAGTTAGAGAACAGGCAGGCGGCCACCAGAATATAGAGGAACTGGGCGCTCTCGTAGATTTCACCCGTGACACGGTTCTGAACCAGGTATTTGCCTTCGAGCTGTTTCACCGCTGCGTAGGAGAAGTTCATATCACGCCAGTGATCGATAAACCCGTTCATCTGCTCGAACTCTTCTTCCGTATAGTCTTCCAGCAGATGCGTATCGTATTTGCCCAGCTCAACCATTTTCACCACGTGATCGTAAAGCGCAGGCGGCTCGAACTGGCCGTAGGCTTTTTTACGCAGGTGGAAAATCGCCAGACGTGCAGCGAGATACTGATAATCCGGCGCTTCGCGGGAGATCAGATCCGCCGCCGCTTTGATGATGGTTTCGTGGATATCAGACGTTTTGATGCCGTCGTAGAACTGAATATGGGAACGCAGTTCAACCTGGGAGATAGATACGTTGTTCAGGCCTTCTGCTGCCCAGTCGAGAACTCGATGGATTTTGTCCAGATTGATACGCTCGGTAGTACCGTCGCGCTTTGTCACCAGCAGACTCTGATTCATGTGGGTTTTACCTGTCCGTGAAATAAAAAAATATCCCCCGTTTATCCACAGATCCGCCTTGTGACTAACTCTGTGGATAAATACTACATATAGGGGGTTTGCGATAAGAAAAACGCTATATGGTGAGTATTCTAGTAAGGATTCTTTTCAGTACAAGGGTTGATTTTGACGTTAAATTGAGGTTGTGAAAGGGTAAAAAAGGCTAAGTCCTCATGCTGTAAGGCCTGGAAGAGATGTCAATAATTAAGAAAAAAAATTCAAAATTTGATCGAGTGCTGATTTCTTCAACGGGAGGTCAGAATTGCGCAACATGATGTCGCGCAATCTTTATAAGAATAATGGATGACGTTAGTCGTTTTTGGCGGTCGTGTGCAACATATAGTTAACATCTACGCCCGGTGCGAGTTTGAATTTATCCGTGAATGGATTGTAGTGCAGACCGGTAATGTGCTGCTCCTTGAGCCACGTCTGGTCAACCCAGCTCAGTAACTCAGCAGGCTTGATGAATTTCTTCACGTCGTGCGTGCCTTTCGGCACCATGCGCAGCACATACTCAGCGCCGACGACGGCCATCAGCCAGGCTTTGCCGTTACGATTGATGGTGGAGAAGAAGACCTGGCCGCCCGGTTTCACCAGTTTTGCGCAGGCATTGACGACAGACTGCGGGTCGGGCACATGCTCCAGCATCTCCATGCAGGTCACCACGTCGTACTGGTGCGCATGTTTTGCCGCGTGTTCCTCGACCGTTTCCTGCACGTACTCTACCTGAATCCCGGACTCCAGCGCATGCAGACGGGCAACCTGCAACGGTTCAAAACCCATATCCAGGCCGGTAACGGTGGCCCCTTCGCGCGCCATGCTCTCTGCCAGGATGCCGCCGCCGCAGCCGACGTCGAGCACTTTTTTACCGAACAGACCGCCGGAACGCTCCGCGATATAGCCCAGACGCAGCGGGTTGATGCGATGCAGCGGTTTGAACTCACCTTCGAGATCCCACCAGCGGGACGCCACCGCTTCAAATTTGGCAATCTCTTCGTGGTCAACGTTGTGAGCCACCGGGGATTTTTCGGCATTCATGGGCGCTTTTACTCCTTATTTAGCAAGACGAATGAGTATATCAGGCAATCCCTGTGAATAAAGCGTATAGGTTTACCTGTATCACCGCGGCTGTGTTATAATTTGCGACCTTTGAATCCGGGATACAGTAGAGGGATAGCGGTTAGATGAGCGACCTTGCGAGAGAAATTACACCGGTTAACATCGAGGAAGAGCTGAAGAGCTCCTATCTGGACTATGCGATGTCGGTCATTGTTGGCCGTGCGCTGCCGGACGTCCGCGATGGCCTGAAGCCGGTACACCGTCGCGTACTATACGCCATGAACGTATTGGGCAATGACTGGAATAAAGCCTACAAAAAATCTGCCCGTGTCGTTGGTGACGTAATCGGTAAATACCATCCCCATGGTGATTCCGCGGTGTACTACACCATCGTTCGTATGGCGCAGCCATTCTCGCTGCGTTACATGCTGGTAGATGGTCAGGGTAACTTTGGTTCTATCGACGGCGACTCCGCCGCGGCAATGCGTTATACGGAAATCCGTCTGGCGAAGATTGCCCATGAGCTGATGGCCGACCTGGAAAAAGAGACGGTTGATTTCGTTGATAACTACGATGGCACGGAAAAAATTCCTGACGTCATGCCAACGAAAATCCCTAACCTGCTGGTGAACGGTTCGTCCGGTATCGCCGTAGGGATGGCGACCAACATTCCGCCGCACAACATCACCGAAGTGATCAACGGCTGCCTGGCCTATATCGACGATGAAGACATCAGCATTGAAGGGCTGATGGAACACATCCCGGGCCCGGACTTCCCGACGGCAGCGATCATCAACGGTCGTCGTGGTATCGAAGAAGCGTACCGCACCGGTCGCGGCAAGATTTACATCCGTGCCCGCGCCGAAGTGGAAGCAGATGCCAAAACCGGCCGTGAAACCATCATTGTTCACGAGATCCCGTATCAGGTGAACAAAGCGCGTCTGATTGAAAAAATCGCCGAGCTGGTAAAAGAAAAACGTGTTGAAGGCATCAGCGCGCTGCGTGACGAGTCTGATAAAGACGGTATGCGCATCGTGATTGAAATCAAACGCGACGCGGTGGGCGAGGTTGTGCTGAACAACCTGTACTCCCAGACTCAGCTTCAGGTCTCCTTCGGTATCAACATGGTTGCACTGCACCATGGTCAGCCGAAGATCATGAACCTGAAAGAGATCCTGAGCGCGTTTGTCCGTCACCGCCGCGAAGTGGTGACCCGTCGTACCATTTTCGAACTGCGCAAAGCGCGTGACCGTGCCCACATTCTTGAAGCACTGGCCGTGGCGCTGGCCAACATCGACCCGATCATCGAGCTGATCCGTCGCGCGCCAACCCCGGCGGAAGCGAAAACCGCGCTGATTTCCCGTCCGTGGGATCTGGGCAACGTTGCGGCAATGCTGGAGCGTGCAGGTGATGACGCCGCGCGTCCTGAGTGGCTGGAACCTGAATTCGGTGTGCGTGATGGTCAGTATTATCTGACGGAACAGCAGGCTCAGGCGATTCTGGATCTGCGTCTGCAGAAACTGACCGGCCTTGAGCATGAAAAACTGCTCGACGAATATAAAGAGCTGCTGGAGCAGATCGCTGAGTTGCTGCACATTCTGGGCAGCGCAGAGCGCCTGATGGAAGTGATCCGCGAAGAGCTGGAGCTGATCCGCGATCAGTTCGGCGATGAGCGTCGCACCGAAATCACCGCTAATACTGCGGATATCAACATCGAAGACCTGATCAACCAGGAAGACGTTGTTGTGACCCTGTCTCACCAGGGCTACGTGAAGTATCAGCCGTTAACCGACTACGAAGCACAGCGTCGCGGTGGTAAAGGCAAATCTGCGGCACGTATTAAAGAAGAAGACTTTATTGACCGTCTGCTGGTGGCGAACACCCATGACACCATCCTCTGCTTCTCCAGCCGGGGTCGTCTGTACTGGATGAAGGTCTACCAGTTGCCGGAAGCGAGCCGTGGTGCACGTGGTCGTCCAATCGTTAACCTGCTGCCGCTGGAAGCGAACGAACGTATCACCGCCATTCTGCCGGTACGCGAGTACGAAGAAGGCGTGAACGTCTTTATGGCGACCGCCAGCGGTACCGTGAAGAAAACCGCGCTGACCGAGTTCAGCCGTCCACGTTCTGCCGGTATCATCGCGGTGAATCTGAACGAAGGCGATGAGCTGATTGGCGTCGATCTGACTTCAGGCAAAGATGAAGTCATGCTCTTCTCCGCAGCCGGTAAAGTGGTGCGCTTTAAAGAAGACGCCGTCCGTGCAATGGGGCGTACCGCAACGGGCGTTCGCGGTATCAAGCTGGCGGGCGAAGACAGCGTCGTTTCTCTGATCATTCCTCGCGGGGAAGGGGCCATCCTGACCGTGACGCAAAATGGTTACGGTAAACGTACGGCGGAAGGGGAATACCCGACCAAGTCGCGTGGCACGCAGGGCGTTATCTCTATCAAGGTGACCGAACGCAACGGTTCCGTTGTAGGCGCGGTGCAGGTAGACGATGCCGACCAGATTATGATGATCACCGATGCCGGTACGCTGGTGCGTACCCGCGTGTCGGAGATCAGCGTGGTGGGTCGTAATACCCAGGGCGTTATCCTCATCCGTACGGCGGAAGACGAAAACGTGGTGGGCCTGCAGCGTGTTGCTGAGCCGGTGGATGACGAAGAGCTCGATTCCATCGACGGTAGCGTCGCGGAAGGTGATGATGACATCGCACCGGAAGTGGACACCGACGATGATGCAGCGGATGACGTTGACGAGTAATGTCTCCTGACGCATAAAGGGCCGGATTCCGGCCCTTTTCTTTTGCAGATGCAGATAAGTCAACGTTGCGACAAGCCGCGTTTACCGCTACCTTAACCACATTCTTTTTGACCCCGACGGCGGAGCCTCGCCCCTTTGAAATACCTCGTCTCCTTTCGAACCACGCTGAAAGTCTCTCGCTATCTGTTTCGGGCGCTGGCGCTCTTGCTTTGGTTACTGGTGGCCCTGTTCTCGGTGTTTTACATCGTTAACGCGCTGCACCAGAAAGAAGCGGAGATCCGCCAGGAATTTAACTTAAGCTCCGATCAGGCCCAGCGTTATATTCAGCGAACATCCGACGTGATGAAGGAGCTGAAGTACATTGCCGAAAATCGTCTGACGGCGGAAAACGGTATTCTTGCTATCCGCGGGCGTAATGACAAAACCGAAGTGCCCGATTTCGAGCCGTTGTTCCCGGATTCCGACTGTTCCGCCATGAGCAATACCTGGCGCGGATCGCTGGAGTCGCTCTCCTGGTTTATGCGCTACTGGCGCGACAACTTCTCCGCCGCCTATGACCTGAACCGCGTGTTCCTGATTGGCAGCGAAAACCTCTGTATGGCCGACTTTGGTCTGCGCGACGTGCCCGTCGAACGTGATGATGCGCTGAAAAGTCTGCATGAGCGGATTGTGAAATACCGCAATGCGCCACAGGATGAGCGCGGGAATAACATCTTCTGGATAAGCCAGGGGCCGCGCATGGGCGTGGGCTATTTCTACGCGTTGACGCCGGTGTATCTGGGCAATCGTCTGCAGGCGCTGCTGGGCATTGAACAGACCATCCGCATGGAAAACTTCTTCACGCCGGGCAGCCTGCCGATGGGAGTGACCATTCTGGATGAAAACGGCCATCCCCTGATTTCACTCACCGGGCCGGATAATCGCCTGAATATTGATCCGCACTGGATGCAGGAGCGTTCGTGGTTTGGCTATACCTCAGGTTTCCGCGAGCTGGTGCTGAAGAAAAGTTTACCGCCATCGTCGTTGAGCATTGTCTATTCACTGCCGGTGGATATGGTGCTTGAGCGGATCCGTATTCTTATCATGAACGCCATCCTGCTGAACGTGCTGGTAGGCGGGGCGCTGTTTACCCTGGCGCGGATGTATGAGCGGAAGATTTTCATTCCTGCTGAAAATGATGCCCAGCGTCTGGAGGAGCACGAGCAGTTTAACCGTAAGATTGTCGCCTCCGCGCCGGTTGGGATCTGTATCCTGCGCACCCAGGACGGCACCAATATCCTCAGTAACGAACTGGCGCATAACTACCTGAACATGCTGACGCATGAGGACAGGCAAAGGCTGACGCAAATTATCTGTGGTCAGCAGGTGAATTTTGTCGACGTGCTGACCAGTACCCATACCAACCTGCAGATAAGCTTCGTGCATTCGCGCTACCGCAATGAGAACGTGGCAATTTGCGTGCTGGTGGATGTCTCGGCGCGCGTGAAAATGGAAGAGTCGTTGCAGGAGATGGCCCAGGCGGCGGAGCAGGCGAGCCAGTCGAAATCCATGTTCCTTGCCACCGTCAGTCACGAGTTACGTACGCCGCTGTACGGGATTATCGGCAACCTCGATCTGCTGCAGACCAAAGAGCTGCCGAAAGGGGTTGACCGCCTGGTGACGGCGATGAACAACTCCTCAAGCCTGCTGCTGAAAATCATCAGCGACATTCTTGATTTCTCTAAAATTGAATCCGAGCAGCTAAAAATTGAACCGCGTGAGTTCTCGCCACGTGAGGTGATGAACCACATCAGCGCCAACTATCTGCCGTTGGTGGTGCGTAAACAGCTGGGCCTCTATTGCTTTATTGAACCGGATGTACCGCTGACGCTGCATGGCGATCCTATGCGTCTGCAGCAGGTCATTTCGAACCTGCTCAGTAACGCCATCAAATTTACCGACATCGGCTGTATTGTGTTGCATGTGTGCCGGGCAGGGGACTACCTGAGCATTCGCGTGCGGGATACTGGCGTTGGGATCCCGGCCAAGGAAGTGGTTCGTCTGTTTGACCCGTTCTTCCAGGTGGGTACCGGCGTGCAGCGTAACTTCCAGGGGACCGGGCTGGGGCTGGCGATTTGTGAGAAGCTCGTCAGCATGATGGACGGCGATATCTCGGTGGATACCGAACCCGGTATGGGCAGCCAGTTCACCATCCGTATTCCGCTCTATTCCGCGCAGTATCCGACGAAAACGACGGTCGATGGCCTGAGCGATAAGCGCTGCTGGCTGGCGGTGCACAACGCCTCGCTGAATGATTATCTGACGGCACTGCTGAACCACAGCGGCGTGCGGGTTTCCCGTTATGAAGGCCAGACGCCGGACGTGGATGATGTACTGATCACCGATGACACGCTGGCACAACCGTGGCAGGGAAGGGGCGTGGTGATGTTCTGTCGTCGTCACATCGGCATCCCGGTTGAGCGTGCGCCGGGCGAGTGGGTTCACAGTGTGGCGACGCCGCATGAACTGTTGGGGCTACTGGCCCGCATCTACAGCGTGCAGCTTGAAGAGAACGATGGCGCGGCTAGCCTGCCGTCACCGGAATCGCTGGCGTCGGTGAACGACGATATGATGATTCTGGTCGTGGACGACCATCCGATTAACCGTCGTCTGCTGGCTGACCAGCTGGGCTCGTTGGGCTATCAGTGTAAAACCGCCAATGACGGCGTGGATGCGCTGAATGTGCTGAGTAAAAACCATATTGATATCGTTCTCAGCGACGTGAATATGCCCAATATGGACGGCTATCGCCTGACGCAGCGTATTCGTCAGCTTGGTCTGACGTTGCCGGTGGTGGGGGTTACGGCGAATGCGCTGGCGGAAGAGAAACAGCGCTGTCTGGAGTCAGGCATGGACAGCTGTCTGTCGAAACCGGTCACGCTGGACGTTCTGAAGCAGACGTTGTCCGTGTATGCGGAACGCGTCAGAAAAACGCGGACATAAAAAAGTCCCGTAAGGGCCTTTTACTTTTCACCTTCTCCCCGTGGGAGAGGGCATCAGGACGCACTCCCGTCCTGGATCAATCCTTATCCGTCGCGCTCAGCGTCACGGAGGAGAGATAGTTCAGCAGCGCGATATCATTATCCACGCCCAGTTTCATCATGGCTGATTTCTTCTGGCTACTGATGGTTTTGATACTGCGGTTCAGCTTCTTGGCAATCTCGGTCACGAGGAAGCCTTCAGCGAACAGACGCAGAACTTCGCTCTCTTTTGGTGACAGGCGTTTATCGCCGTAGCCACCGGCACTGATTTTTTCCAGCAGACGAGAGACGCTCTCAGGGGTGAACTTCTTACCTTTCTGCAGCGCGGCCAGCGCTTTAGGCAGGTCAGTTGGTGCGCCCTGTTTCAGTACAATCCCTTCGATATCCAGATCCAGCACGGCGCTCAGAATCGCCGGGTTGTTGTTCATGGTCAGAACAATGATCGAGATGTCCGGGAAGTGACGTTTAATATATTTGATGAGCGTGATCCCATCACCGTATTTGTCCCCGGGCATGGAGAGGTCGGTAATGAGCACGTGCGCATCAAGTTTTGGGAGGTTATTGATCAGTGCTGTAGAGTCTTCAAATTCACCGACTACATTCACCCACTCGATCTGTTCAAGTGATTTGCGAATACCGAACAGTACAATCGGATGGTCATCGGCAATAATTACGTTCATATTGTTCATGTATTAGGCTACCTTGCTACAGCAAGCTTTTGACGTAGGCGTCAATGTCGCTGATGTATTTTTCAATGCCAGAGGCATCTTTCTCACGAATTAGATGTTCCAGCGTTTCACATAACTGCTTGCCGGGAACCAGATTAAGCATGGCAAACACCCCTTTAAGCCGGTGTGCTGTCTGCGCCAGCGCTGCAAAATCATTCGCAGCGGACTCAGTATACAACCGCTTAACATCATCTGGTACTGTATCAACAAAGAGTGAATAGTATCCGCTGGCGTGAAGCTCGGCATTTTCATTGCCGCCTAACGGGGATTCCGCTATCTCTTCCTGTGCCAGTTGCTCTTCTATTAGTTGTAGTACAGCTTCCTGCATCGCATTGCTAATATTAAAGTTGACGCGCAGCTGGCCTGGGCCGATTTTTCGCACGCCTGGCTCATCATCGCTTAAAAGCAAGCCGGAGGCAGTAAGATTAGACGGATTATCAGTTAAAAACAGATCAAATTCTTGACTTGAGAGTCTTTCATCCGGCGTGATGCAGGCCGCACCCCAGTTTTCCAGCTGGCGAACCACAATGTTGCGGATCTCGTTCGAGGTCACATCCACCATCACAATTACATCATCCAGCAGGCGCTCTTCATCTTCCTCCTGCGGATTAGCGGCCATTTTCACGTGCAGCGAATAACGGGTACCGAGCGACTCGCGGGCTTTAATATTGAGATGGCCGCCAAGCTTACGGGCCAGCTGATCGCAAAGCCAGAAGGTCAGGGCATTGGCCTTACCGTAGTGATCGCTCTGAGTATCATTCAGGAACGGGAAGTGCAGATTATCAATTTCACTGGTCGTGACGCCTTCGCCGGTATCGAGAATGCGGAAGGTGAGGCGATCCTCTGCGGACTCGTCGGTATTGACCTCAAGGGTAATTTTACCGATCTGCGTGGTGGTGACAGCGTACTGAATAATCATCAGCAGAATTCGACGCAGTGCCTCGCGATCGCCGTGACGCTCGTCATTGGCCGGCAAATGGTTGTTGATCAACAGCTGCAGCCCTTTACGCTTAATCACCGGCAGAACATCCGGCACGACTTCATCAATCAGATCCTGAATGGAGAAGAGGGTCGGCGTGCCTTTCCAGAAGTCGTTCTCCAGCATGTTCGCCAGCTGGATCTCATCCACCATCCGCACCAGTGAATCCGCCTGGCTCGCCAGCTGCTGGCTATCAGGCGTGCTCAGCGCCGCCGCCTGCGTAGCCAGTGCTCTTAACGGTTGCTTGAAGGCGTCACCAATGTTCTGCATAAACGCGGCGCGACCCTGCTGGTTTTTCTCATACAATCTTTGCGCCTGCTTCAGTTTTTTATTCACCAGCACTTCGCGATCCTGATCGCGGATAATAAAGATCTGCGTGCGGGAGGCGACCTGGCTGCGGAACTGACGGATCTCGTACAGCTCATTGTTGATGGTGGCCTGGATGATCCCCTGATGCTGATCCGCCATGGTGGTAATGTTCTGCAGATTCAGATGTGGCAGCAGGTGGTCGGCAATTTTGTTGCTCATCACCGTGCGGTTGGCTTCCTGATCGTGAACCAATACGCCAAGCGGCAGCACGGAGATAATTTCTTCATTCAGGGCACGCAACACGCGCAACTCATTACTGGTCCCGGCCGGTACCGTTGAGGCATCGCTCTGACGCCCAGGCTGGAAACGGAACGTACTGTAGCCAAACAGCGCCAACGCCAGCAGGCCAATATTCAGCAGCAGCGGCAGGAGGATATTTTGCAGGGTATCAAGCAGCAGCGTGCCAAACGGCACCTGCCACACCAGACGCATACCGGTTGAGTTCAGCGAAGAGGCAATTTCAATTTTTGAACCGTTAAAGGAGATAGAGACGCTTTCTACGGCCTCTTTATCCGCGGCGGCACGCATGTTCTGGGTGCTGTTGTCTGGCTCCAGACGGAAGCTGTCGAGCGGCATATCCGGCGGGATCAAATCATTAATCGGCAGATCGAACGCCACAACCGTCGCCAGATGTCCTGGCTGGTTAAAGGTGGTACGCAGGGTAAAGTAATGACCATTTTGCCAGGCCAGACGGCGTAAGGAAGAGAAGCTCTCGCGCTCATCAAGGGCGTTCGCTTGCTGCAGCATTTCTGCCCGGCGCGAATCGACAATGCTGCCTACGGTCGTCTCTTTAAAACCCGAGGAGAGATCTTTCAGCGGCAGGGTCGAAATCAGGATCATGCTGTTATCCTGACCGTTCAGATAGTACATCGACCATGGCACTGTCTCAGCACCCCAGAGGGTATCCAGGTAGGTTGAAATGCGCTGCGTCATCTCAAGCGTCGCGCTGTCGTGCGAGCCGAAAATAAGCGCTTCCGTTTTGCGCTGCGGCTTTTCGAGGTAGTAAACGTCCTGCTTAAGGCGCGTCTCCTGCAGCCCTTCGCCTGACGATGTCGCTGGAGCGGCTGCGATATTGTCGTAAATCTGCCAGGTGGCGTAGCGCCAGGTATCAATGCGCTTGTGCACGGCATGCGTGATATCGACGACCTGATAGCTTTTATCCTTCAGCCAGGCGTTCACCGCGCTTTGAACCATCACCCCCATCGTGACCAGCAGCACAACGATCAAAAGAAGAAAGAAACGGGTGATGCTCCCGGGGAGTAGGGAGAATTTGCTCGGGGCGGTAGTTTCAGTCTGACTCATTGATTTGTTTAACCCGTGATGGCCGTGCTTAAAGGCGATAGGGCAGTATAAAGGGTAATAACTGAATTTCCAGCCTCATAGCCTTTGAACACGCGACTTTTTCCTCTGTGAGTACTGACGGAATAGTCTGTATTAAATGTGTACATACCCAGGGAGAATGTACAGATTACGCACGATATCAGACAGAGAATAGCACGAATAAACAAGAAATTAAGTTTTATTGCGCTGCGTTTTATGCGGGAGGGGTTTCAGGTGAATTTAGTTAATAGTCGTTATGATTTCTGTGCGGTAGCACAAAAAAATTATAATTGCGTAAAGAAAGGTAAAAAAAAACCGAATGCGAAGCATCCGGTTGAATTAGGGATAAACAGACATTCAAAGCTGAATGACGGTAATAAATAAAGTTAATGATGATAGCGAGAGTTATTTTAGTGATTACGCACGATCTTGTTTTGTCATTCAGTGCTGTAAATTTTTATATTGTAACTATATGATTTTTATGGGTGTATATTTTCGTTTGATTATTAGTGCTAATTTCTTAAGCGCTTTGTGCTTTGTAAAAGTTCCTTGATGTTTACAAATTGAAACATCTTGATAGTAAAATGAAACATTTTCAAAGTTTTCGTATCATATTCCTGTTGGATTATTCTGTAATTTTGAGGAGAATGAAATTGCCGACTGGTTAAGAGGGTTAACCGGTAAGCAGTGGTAATAATAAGGCATATAACAGAGGGTTAATAAAATGAAAGTTAAAGTACTGTCCCTCCTGGTACCAGCACTGCTGGTAGCAGGCGCAGCGAATGCGGCTGAAATTTACAACAAAGACGGCAACAAATTAGATCTGTACGGCAAAGTCGATGGTCTGCACTATTTCTCTGATGACGACAGTCAGGATGGCGACCAGACCTACATGCGTCTTGGCTTCAAAGGCGAAACTCAGGTTAACGATCAGCTGACCGGTTACGGCCAGTGGGAATACCAGATTCAGGGTAACTCTGGTGAGAACGAAAACAACTCCTGGACTCGTGTGGCGTTCGCCGGTTTGAAATTTGGTGACGCGGGTTCTTTCGACTACGGTCGTAACTACGGCGTTGTTTACGATGTGACTTCCTGGACCGACGTTCTGCCAGAATTCGGCGGTGACACCTACGGTTCTGACAACTTCATGCAGCAGCGTGGTAACGGCTTCGCGACCTACCGTAACAGCGATTTCTTCGGCCTGGTTGATGGCCTGAACTTCGCCGTTCAGTATCAGGGTAAAAACGGTAGCGCAAGCGGTGAAGACCAGACTAACAATGGTCGTACTGAACTGCGTCAGAACGGCGACGGTGTTGGCGGTTCTATCACTTATAACCTGGGCGAAGGCTTCGGTATCGGTACTGCCGTGTCCAGCTCTAAGCGTACCAGCTCCCAGAACGATCTGACTTACGGTAATGGCGACCGCGCTGAAACCTACACCGGCGGTCTGAAATACGACGCTAACAACATCTACCTGGCTGCTCAGTATACTCAGACCTATAACGCGACTCGCGTAGGTAACCTGGGTTGGGCTAACAAAGCGCAGAACTTCGAAGTGGTTGCTCAGTACCAGTTCGACTTCGGTCTGCGTCCTTCCGTGGCATACCTGCAGTCCAAAGGTAAGGATCTGGAAAACGGTTACGGCGATCAGGATCTGCTGAAATATGTTGATGTGGGTGCGACTTACTACTTCAACAAAAACATGTCTACCTACGTGGACTACAAAATCAACCTGCTGGATGACAAAGAGTTCACCCGTAACGCAGGTATCAGCACTGACGATATCGTAGCACTGGGTCTGGTTTACCAGTTCTAATCGCTTTTCAGTGTAACAAAGGGGCCGACTGGCCCCTTTTTCTTGCCTTTTTTAAGGCCTTTCAATTCCCGCGTTTTGGTGTACTCTTGCCGCCCTGGCATGAGGATAATAATGAATGGACATGACTTTTTTACGCGCCAGCGTCCTGGCAACCTTTTTTTTCCTGACCGCATGTGACTCGTCCACGCCTGTGGCACACACCGACGCGCCAGCGGCGACGGTGCTGGAAGGCAAAACGATGGGGACATTCTGGCGCGTCAGCGTGATGAACCTTGATAAAGCACGCGCAGAAGAACTTCGCGGCAAAATTCAGTCTCAGCTGGATGCCGACGATCAGCTGCTATCCACCTACAAAAACGACTCGGCGCTGATGCGCTTTAACCTCTCTACCAGCACGTCTCTGTGGCCGGTGAGCGAAGAGATGGCGGATATCGTGACTGAATCCATGCGCGTGGGTTATAAAACTCACGGTGCGATGGATGTGACCGTGGGACCGTTAGTTAATCTCTGGGGATTTGGTCCGAACAAACAGCCGGTTACCACACCCGATCAGGCGGCCATCGACGACGCCCGCGCCCGGACAGGACTTCAGCATCTGACGGTGATCAACCAGTACGGGCAACAGTATCTGCAAAAAGACATTCCCGACCTGTTTGTGGATCTGTCGACCGTCGGGGAAGGTTATGCGGCGGATCATCTGGCCGCACTGATGGCTCAGGAAGGCATCCCGCGTTATCTGGTCTCCGTGGGTGGCGCGTTGGTTAGCCGGGGGATGAACGCCAGCGGCAAACCGTGGCGTGTGGCGATTCAAAAGCCGACCGACCAGCAAAACGCAGTGCAGGCGATTGTCGATATTAACGGCCATGGCATCAGCACCTCCGGCAGCTACCGTAACTATTACGAGCTCGACGGGAAGCGTATCTCGCATGTGATTGACCCCCAGACCGGGCGACCCATTACGCATAATCTGGTCTCGGTCACGGTGATCGCTCCCACGGCGCTGGAAGCCGATGCCTGGGACACCGGGTTAATGGTACTCGGTACAGAGAAAGCCAAAGAGGTGGTTCGCCAGCAGGGGCTGGCTGTGTACATGATCACCAAAGAGGCCGACGGGTTTAAGACCTGGAGTTCACCACAGTTCGACAGCTTCCTGGTGAGCGAAAAGAATTAAAAAGCAAGGTTGCGGGTTTTTGAATGCTGGCGCTCAGGCAAGCTGTAGGTATGCTTGTAAGAGGAGCCGATGATGAAAAACCCGACCTTTACTACCGATGAGGATCGCTGGCAGGCCGTGCTGGCCCGCGATCCGCGTGCTGACGAACAGTTTGTCTTTGCCGTGCAGACGACGGGGATCGTGTGTCGTCCGTCCTGTCGCGCCCGTCACGCCCTGCGTAAAAATGTCCACTTTTATCCCGATGTACATCATGCTGTTCAGGCCGGATTTCGTCCGTGCAAGCGCTGCCGGCCGGACAAACGCGACCCGCAGGAAGAGAAGCTGGCAAAAGTGGAGCTTGCCTGCCGTCTACTGGAGCAGGATCCCGCGTTAACGCTGGAAATGCTGGCGCAGCAGGTTGCCATGAGTCCGTTCCATTTCCACCGCCTGTTTAAGTCCGTGACCGGGATGACGCCAAAAGCCTGGCAGCAGGCGGCGCGAGGACAACGCCTGCGCAGCGCGCTCGCCCACGGGGACAAAATTACCGATGCCGTGCTGGCGGCAGGGTTCCCGGACAGCAGCAGCTATTATCGTAAAGCCAACGACGCGCTGGGCATGACGGCAAAGCAGTACCGTAAAGGGGATGTCGCAGTGCGTTATGCCATCAGCGAGTGTGCCCTGGGCCGCTGTCTGGTGGGTGAAAGCGAGCGGGGGATCTGTGCAATATTGCTGGGCGATGATGATGCAAAAGTTACCCAGGAGATTTTGTCGCTATTTCCGCACGCGGAGCACGCACCGCTGGAAGGCGAATTCGCCCGACGCGTTCATCAGGTGATTAACGCTATCGATAACCGCGCCGTGCCGCTGGCACTCCCGCTGGATATTCGCGGAACCGCTTTCCAGCAGCAGGTCTGGCAGGCCCTGCGCAATATTCCCTGCGGTGAAACAGCAAGCTACCAGCAGGTGGCGCAGGCGATTGGCAAACCTGGCGCGGTACGTGCGGTGGCCGCAGCGTGTGCCGCAAATAAACTGGCGATCGTCATCCCCTGTCACCGTGTTGTCCGTCACGATGGCGCGCTGTCAGGATACCGATGGGGGACGGAACGAAAGGCGTTATTATTGAAACGTGAGGCGAAGAATCAGGAGAGATAATGCTCGATCTTTTTGCAGATGCAGAACCCTGGCAGGAGCCGCTTGCGCCTGGTGCGGTGATCCTGCGCCGGTTTGCGCTCTCCCGGGCACCGGAATTGCTTGCCGGGATCCATGACGTCGCGGCGGTGTCGCCCTTTCGGCATATGGTCACCCCGGGCGGCTACACCATGTCGGTGGCGATGACCAACTGCGGCACAGCAGGCTGGGCAACCAACGAACGGGGTTATCTCTATGCTGCGGATGATCCGGTCACCGGCCAGCCCTGGCCGCCCATGCCTGCGGTTTTTCAGGCGCTCTGCCATGATGCCGCCGTCGAGGCCACTTATCCCGATTTTCAACCGGATGCCTGTCTTATCAACCGCTATGGCGTTGGGGCGAAACTCTCGCTGCATCAGGATAAAGATGAACCCGATCTGCGTGCGCCGATCGTCTCGGTATCCCTGGGGCTGCCCGCCGTGTTTCAATTCGGCGGGTTACGCCGCAACGATCCTCTCCAGCGTCTGATGCTGGAGCATGGGGATGTGGTGGTGTGGGGCAGGGAGTCGCGGCTCTATTACCACGGCATTCAGCCATTGAAGCCTGGCGTCCATCCGCAGACGGGCGAGTTCCGCTTTAACCTGACTTTCCGCCAGACCGCGCCAGGCAAATAAAAATAAGAATTATTCTTGATGTAAACGCAGGGCAGTTTACACTGCTGGCTGATTTTTATTGTCCGGATTGCCTGCATGCAACTACTTCTTCTTGTCTGGCGTCAGTATCGCTGGCCCTTTATTGCGGTAATGCTGTTAAGCCTTGCCAGCGCCGCATTAGGGATTGGTCTGATCGCCTTCATTAACGTGCGTTTGATTGAAATGGTCGACACCTCGCTGTCCGTTCTGCCGGAATTTCTGGGGCTGTTATTACTGCTGATGGCGGTCACGCTGGGTTCCCAGCTGGCGCTGACGGCTCTGGGGCATCATTTCGTCTTCCGCCTGCGCAGCGAGTTTATCAAGCGGATCCTGGATACCCAGGTGGAGCGCGTCGAGCAGCTCGGCAGTGCCTCTTTGCTGGCAGGGCTGACCAGCGACGTGCGCGCCATCACCATTGCGTTTGTCCGCCTGCCGGAGCTGGTGCAGGGTATTATTTTGACCGTTGGTTCGGCGGCCTATCTCGCCTGGCTCTCCAGCAAAATGCTGGCCGTTACGGCACTGTGGATTGCTATCACCATCTGGGGCGGTTTTTTGCTGGTATCCCGCGTCTACAGACACATGGCAGTACTGCGTGAAACCGAGGACAAACTCTATAACGATTACCAGACGGTACTGGAAGGGCGCAAAGAGCTGACCCTGAACCGCGAGCGTGCGGAGCATATCTTCAATAACCTCTATATTCCGGATGCGCGTGAATACCGGCATCATATTATTCGCGCCGATACCTTCCACCTGAGCGCGGTTAACTGGTCGAACATAATGATGCTGGGCGCGATTGGCCTGGTCTTCTGGATGGCCAACAGCCTGGGCTGGGCCGATACTAACGTTGCGGCGACCTACTCCCTGACGTTGCTGTTTTTGCGTACACCGCTGCTCTCGGCCGTCGGCGCATTACCCACCCTGCTGAGCGCGCAGGTGGCGTTTAATAAGCTCAAAAAGTTCGACCTTGCTCCGTTCAAAGCCGAATTCCCGCGCCCTCAGGCCTTCCCGAACTGGCAAACGCTGGAACTGCGTAACGTCACGTTCCGCTATCAGGACAACGCCTTTTCCGTGGGGCCGGTCAATCTGACGATTCATCGCGGCGAACTGCTGTTTCTCATTGGCGGTAACGGCAGCGGGAAGTCGACGCTGGCGATGTTGCTGACGGGGTTATATCAGCCGCAATCGGGTGAAATTCTGCTGGATGGCCACGCGCTGAGCGCAGAGAAGCCTGAGGATTATCGCAAGCTCTTCTCGGCGGTATTCACCGACGTCTGGCTCTTCGATCAACTGCTGGGACCGGAGGGGCAGCAGGCTAACCCGGCGCTGGTGGAGAAGTGGCTGGCGCATCTGCAGATGTCGCACAAGCTTGAACTGCAGGACGGCAAGATCCTCAACCTGAAGCTCTCGAAAGGTCAGAAAAAGCGCGTGGCGCTGCTGCTGGCCCTGGCGGAAGAGCGCGACATCATTCTGCTGGACGAGTGGGCGGCGGATCAGGACCCGCATTTCCGCCGCGAGTTCTACCAGGTGCTGCTGCCGCTGATGCAGGCGATGGGCAAAACCATCTTTGCCATCAGCCATGACGATCACTACTTCATTCACGCCGACCGGCTGCTGGAGATGCGTGACGGCAAGCTGAGCGAACTGACCGGTGAAGAGCGCGATGCGGCGTCTCGCGATGCGGTGGCGCGCACGGCCTGAAGCCCTCATCCTAACCCTCTCCCACAGGGAGAGGGGATAAATCGTGCATGTTATGCCGATTTTTTCTCCATCCCGCCCCGTTGTTTATTCTTATTTACATATCTCCGCGCTATGCTTAAAGCCAACTTATTTCATGGATTTATGATTAATGTCGGTTTTAAAGAAAAACAGTGCCAGGCAGCGCGACCAGGAACGTGCGCGTCTCATCTGGCTCCTTACGACGGATAAAGCAGTCACCTCTGCGTTACTGGGCAAACTGACCCTGGCTGAGCAATATGATGTCGGCACACTGGCCGACGATATTGCTGAGGTAGGTGCGCTGGTTGCTCATTTACCCCCGCCAGATCTGGCGGATACCCTGGAAGCGCTCCCCTCGGAAGAGCGTCATGCTCTGTGGCGTCTGGTGCAGGATCACGAGCGCGGGCAGGTATTGCTGGAAGCCTCTGAAAACGTCTGGGACGATCTCATTGATGAGATGAGCGACCGGGATATTCTTGATGCCCTGCAGACGCTGGATATTGATGAACAGATTTATCTCGTTCAGCACCTGCCGCGAAACCTGACCGGGCGATTACTGGCTTCGCTGCCTGCGGAAGAGCGGGCGCGCGTGCGTCAGGTGATGCACTACGACAAACACAGCGTGGGCGCCATTATGGAGTTTGGCGTCATCATGGTGCGTCCGGATGTCACCCTCGGTACGGTTCAGCGCTATCTGCGTCGTCTGGGCAGCATGCCGGACAACACCGATAAACTGTTTGTCACCTCGCGGGATAAAACCCTGCTTGGCGAGCTGGAACTCAAAACGATCCTGCTGAACAGCACTCAGCGGCGGGTGAGTGAGGTGATGGAAACCGAGCCGATGGTCTTCTCCCCGGAAGACGACGCGGAAAAAGCGGCCCGTACCTTCGAACGTGACGACCTTGTGAGCGCGGCGGTCGTCGATTCTGTCGGTAAACTGATGGGGCGTCTGACCATCGATGAGATCGTCGACGTGGTCTACGAAGAGACCGATAACGATTTACGTGCGCTCGGCGGGATCAGCGCCGAAGATGACGTCCACGCCTCCGTCGGCAAGGCGGTGAAAACCCGCTGGGCATGGCTCGCCATTAACCTCTGCACTGCATTTATCGCCTCCCGGGTGATCGACGGCTTTGAACACACCATTTCACAACTGGTCGCGCTGGCCTCGCTGATGCCGATCGTGGCCGGGATTGGCGGCAACACCGGCAACCAGACCATTACTATGATTGTCCGCGCGCTGGCGCTGGAGAATATTCAGCCGGGAAACTTCGCCTTCCTGATCTTCAGGGAGATGGGCGTGGCGCTGATTAACGGCCTGGTATGGGGAGGCATTATGGGCGGTATTACCTGGTGGCTGTACGATGATATGGCGTTAGGCGGGGTGATGATGCTGGCGATGGTGCTGAATCTGCTGGTGGCCTCCATGATGGGGGTCATTATCCCGCTGACGATGACCAAACTGGGGCGCGACCCCGCGGTGGGGTCGAGCGTGATGATCACCGCCATCACCGATACCGGCGGTTTCTTTATTTTTCTTGGGCTTGCAACGATTTTTCTTCTTTAAGCCGACGCTTGAGCCGGGCGGGAAGCAGTGCCATCACAATAATCCCGCCCATCACGCCAATGGCCAGGTTACCGGTTGAAACCGTTGCTGCAACGGTAATCAGCATCACGACCGTTTCGGCAATGGGCGCGCTTTTTAACGTGGCAGGCTGAAGGCTATGCCAGTTAAACGTTTTGATGGCAACAATCGCCATGATCCCGGCCAGTACGGCCATAGGGATTTTTGCCATTATCTCACTGAGGGCGGTGACCAGCACCAGCAGCACCATGCCCGCTGCAAAAGTTGAGACGCGACTGCGACCTTTGCCCATCTCCACGTTGACGATGGTCTGCCCGATCATGGCACAGCCCGCGATACCGCCGTACAACCCGGCCAGAATATTCCCTGCGCCGAGACCGATGCTTTCACGGCGTTTGCTGGAGGATGTCGCGGTCAGTTCATCCACCAGTTTTGCCGTCAGCAGAGATTCCAGCAGGCCGACAAAGGCGATGCTGAGCGCGCATGGCCAGATGATGCTGAGCGTTTCCATGTTCAGCGGAACGAGCAGCTGTGTCAGCCCTGGCAAACCACTGCTCATAGAGCCTTCATCCCCCACCGTCGGGAGAACCTGTCCGGTGGTCACGGTGAACAGGGTGAGCAGTACAATCGCGATAAGCGGTGACGGGACGCTTTTGATATAGCGTGGCACCCACAGCACAATCAGCAGCGTCAGCACGAACAGGCCCACAATCAGCGGGCTGCGGCTCCAGAAATGGGGAACCTGCGCGAAGAAAATTAACAATCCCAGCGCATTTACGAAGCCGGTCATCACCGACTGGGGAATAAAGCGCATCAGGCGCGCCATCCCGAGCACGCCGAACAGGATCTGAATTATCCCGGCCATCAGGACGGCCGGCAGGATGTACTGCACGCCGTGCTGATGCACCATCGGGCCAATGACCAGCGCGACGGAACCCGCTGCCGCTGTCACCATCGCGCGACGACCGCCGAGCACTGAAAGGGTCAGACACAGCACGACGGAGGCCATCAGGCTTACCTTCGGATCAACGCCCGCGACCACGGAAAAAGAGATCACCTCAGGAATGAGGGCCAGGGCGGTAATGACGCCCGCCAGGGTTTCACGTAGCAACAGGTGGGGTGAGCGCACGACCGTGGAGACATGGTCTTCACGGGAGGAAAAAGCAGGAGGTAATGACATAACAATTCGCAGGTTGGGGCGGGCTTCCGTGCGCGCGATCACAAAGTGCAGCATAGTAGCCAGAAAAACTGCGTCTTGCCAGTTGCATCCAGCAATTCCCTACAAACAATCCATCATTAAATTTCACAATTACAATAATTTCGTAACCTTTAAACAATATTTAAAAGTTGCTACCGTTCCCCCCGCAGCTTTTTTCACCTGCAATTTCCACGCTTCAAGCACTACTCAACTAAGGCAAAATTATGAAAAAAATGACTGCCATGCTCTTTTCTCTGGCCGTGGGGCTGAACACCGTCTCTATGGCGGCGAACGCTGACACACCAAAAGAGCAGGAAACGGACGTCCTTTTAATTGGTGGCGGTATCATGAGCGCCACGCTGGGAACCTATCTGCAAGAGCTCCAGCCGGACTGGTCGATGACCATGGTCGAACGCCTGGATGGCGTCGCGCAGGAGAGTTCAAACGGCTGGAACAACGCCGGTACCGGACATTCGGCACTCATGGAACTGAACTATACGCCGCAGAAAAAGGACGGTTCCATTAGTATCGAGAAGGCGGTAGAGATCAACGAAGCATTCCAGATTTCTCGCCAGTTCTGGTCTCACCAGGTGAACAGCGGCGTGATGCACGATCCGCACTCGTTCATCAACACCGTGCCGCACATGAGCTTTGTGTGGGGGGAGCAGAATGTGAACTTCCTGCGCGCGCGCTACGCGGCGCTGCAGCAGAGCACGCTGTTCCGCGGCATGAAGTATTCTGAAGACCACGCGCAGATCAAAGAGTGGGCACCGCTGGTCATGGAAGGGCGTGACCCGAACCAGAAAGTGGCAGCGACCCGCACCGAGATTGGTACCGACGTCAACTATGGCGAAATCACCCGTCAGCTGGTGGCCTCTCTGAAGAAAAAAGAGAACTTTAACCTTCAGCTCAGCACCGAAGTGCGTGGCTTTAAGCGCAACGCTGACAACAGCTGGAGCGTGACCGTTGCCGATCTGAAAAACAACGAAGCCGAGCACGTCATCAAGGCGAAGTTTGTCTTTATTGGTGCGGGCGGCGCGGCGCTGAAACTGCTGCAGGAGTCCGGTATCCCTGAAGCTGACGACTACGCGGGCTTCCCGGTAGGCGGCCAGTTCCTGGTATCGGAAAACCCGGAAGTGGTGAACCGTCATCTGGCAAAAGTATACGGCCAGGCCTCCGTCGGTGCGCCACCGATGTCCGTTCCACACATCGATACCCGTATGCTTGATGGTAAACGTGTGGTGCTGTTCGGGCCGTTTGCAACCTTCTCCACCAAATTCCTGAAAAACGGCTCGTTGTGGGATCTGCTCAGCGCAACCACGACCTCTAACGTTAAGCCAATGATGGATGTCGGTCTGGATAACTTCGATCTGGTGAAATACTTGATTAGCCAGGTGATGCTCTCTGATGAAGAACGCTTCGAGGCACTGAAAGAGTACTATCCGCAGGCCAAAAAAGAAGACTGGCGTTTGTGGCAGGCGGGTCAGCGCGTACAGATCATCAAGCGTGATCCGAAAGAGGGCGGTGTGCTGCGTCTGGGTACCGAAGTGGTAAGCGATAAAGACGGCACCATTGCCGCGCTGCTGGGGGCGTCACCAGGGGCCTCTACCGCTGCGCCAATCATGCTGCACCTGATGGAAAAAGTGTTCAAAGATAAAGTTGCCACGCCGGAATGGCAGGCCAAACTGAAAACCATCATTCCATCCTACGGTACTAAGCTGAACGGTAACGTGGACGCGACGGAGCAGGAGCTGGAATACACCAGCCGCGTACTGCAACTGCAATACGTTAAACCGCAGGCCGCTGATGCTGCACCAAAAGCAGAGCTCAAGCCGCAGGCAGAAAACAAACCGGTTGCGGATATCGCGCTGTAAGGTAAAAGCAAAACGGTAACATCTGTTACCGTTTTTAGTGTTTTCTCCCTCTCCCGGTGGGAGAGGGTTGGGGTGAGGGCACCAGAACGCACCCTTTCCGGGTCGGGTAAGGCGAAGCCGCCACCCGACGTATTCTTAACGTACTACCGCTTGTCCGACATTCTCATCTGCTTTCCACACGCGATATTTCACTTCCACGTTTTCCGGCGTATACACCACGATTGGCAGCTTGCTGTTGTAGCGTAACAGGCTGTTATCACCCTGATACGCGGTCACGAATTTCTTCTCTTTCTTGCCATCCGGGCAGGCCATCATGGTGGAGACCGGGGACGTCACTTTATCAAAGATAAAGTAGTCGTAACCCCAGCCTTCCAGCGTTTTACTTTCCAGCTGGCCGCCCAGACGGTGCTGGTTGCAATCCACTTCCAGCGTCTGGCCGATCAACAGTTCCACTTTGAAATTCGCTTCGTCCTGCTGAGCGGGAAGCTGGATCACCTGACGCTTCATTCCTTTTTCCGCTTGCGGATAAGGGGCGACTTTTTCCAGAGGCTGTGGTTTCTGGCTGTCGGTAGCGAAGGCGCTGGTGCTCACGCACGCGGCGGCGATCAGGGCAAGGGCAAATTTAGGTGCGTTTTTCACTGTCATTCCTTTATGTCAAAACGATCCTCAAAAGATTAGCATAACGGTTATGAATTTTTAGAGTGATTTACTTACATTTTCAATATGATTAGTGTAATGAACTGCATTTGTCGCCATTTTTTGGTTGTTCGTACTGCGGTGGAGTCTGGCGGCAGATCGTGTTATTTTAAGGCCTAAATAATGTTATTCATCTGTAAAGGGAAGAGAGATGATTCGTGCAAAGCTCAAAACACCTGAAGGCCGTAAGTTCCTCCTGGCGTTGCTGGTTGTGTTTATGATTGCGGCTGCGTGCGTGGGGCGAGCAACCATTGTCGGCGTCATCGAACAGTACAATATTCCGCTCTCCGCGTGGACGACCAGCATGTATGTCCTGCAGTCGGCGATGATCTTCGTTTACAGCCTGGTGTTCACCGTCCTGCTTGCTATTCCGCTGGGTATTTTCTTCCTCGGCGGGCGTGACAAGCACTAAGCGTTCACGTGCGATAACGAAGCCAGCCTGCGGGTTGGCTTTTTTTTGCCTGACGCTGTGTATTCGCATTTCCAGGATATTCTGTTGAGAACACCTTTGTTTACAGAAAGCAGGAGAGGCTTAATGCAATCCCGGTTTGCCACGCTAAGCCGGATCCCGAAAGGCGTCTGGGTGGTCGGTGGAGTCAGCATGTTGATGGACATCTCTTCGGAGATCATTCACAGCTTGCTGCCGTTGTTTATGGTGACCACGCTGGGGGCCAGCGTGATTTTTATCGGCCTGATCGAGGGGCTGGCTGAAGCGACAGCGTTATTTATTAAGGTGTTTTCCGGGGCAATCAGTGACTATCTTGGCAAGCGTAAAGGGCTTGCGGTGTTGGGCTATGGGCTGGGGGCGCTGAGTAAACCCCTGTTCGCTATCGCCACGTCTTCCGGCATGATTCTGGGCGCACGGCTCATCGATCGGGTCGGGAAGGGGATCCGCGGTGCGCCGCGTGATGCGCTGGTTGCTGACGTTACGCCGCACGAGCTTCGCGGCGCGGCGTTTGGTCTGCGGCAGTCAATGGATACTATCGGCGCATTTCTCGGTCCGTTGCTGGCCGTTGGCCTGATGCTGCTGTGGAATAATGATTTCCGCACCATTTTCTGGATCGCGGTGATCCCCGGCGTGCTTGCCGTGGCATTGCTGTTTTTCGGTCTGCATGAACCGACAACGCCAGTCGGGCAAAAACGTACAAATCCCGTCAAAAAAGAGAATCTCAGGCGTCTGGGGAAAGGCTGCTGGTGGGTGATTGGGCTGGGGGCCGTCTTTACGCTTGCGCGCTTCAGTGAGGCATTTCTTGTTCTTCGTGCGCAGCAGTCCGGGGTGCCGCTGGCGCTGATACCGCTGGTGATGGTGGCCATGAACCTGCTTTATTTCCTCTCTGCTTATCCGTTTGGCAAGCTTTCTGACGTCATGAGCCATACCAGACTACTGCAGTGGGGGCTGATGGTGCTGATAGGGGCTGATGTTGTGCTTGCACTGAGCACTCACTGGGCTGGCATTATATTCGGTGTCGCGCTTTGGGGCCTACATATGGGGATGACGCAGGGGTTACTGGCGGCCATGATAGCTAAAACCGCACCGGCTGATTTGCGTGGTACCGCCTACGGTATTTTTAGTCTGGTCAGTGGTGTTGGGCTGTTGATTGCCAGCGTGGGGGCGGGCGCTATCTGGGACACGTTTGGCGCGGAATATACATTTTATGCGGGGGGCGTGATTTGCCTGCTGGCGCTGGTTTATCTGCGTAAAACGCCGGATGAACTGCAATAAAAAAACCAGCCATATGGCTGGTTTCTGAATAGTTTTGGTCGGCACGAGAGGATTTGAACCTCCGACCCCCGACACCCCATGACGGTGCGCTACCAGGCTGCGCTACGTGCCGACGCATGCAAGAATACTACTCGATTCCGTTTTGAATGCAAGGGAATCTGTCGCTAACTGGTTTATAATTAATCAGTTAGCGATAAACCGTTTCTCATCCGTCAGAACCTGAAGCAGCAGGCTCAACTGCGGTTTCTGGTCTTTCAACCGCTCACCCTGCAGGTTATACGTCTGATAATTTCCGTTGCTGTTCAATACCAGCGTCAGCATTGGCGTGGTCACTGCAAGCGTATCATTACCCGCTGCCGTCACCCAGTTGTGGCGGCGTGTCGCGCTGAAGAGATCCTGCCCTTGCGAATACTCATTTGCAGGCGTACTGACGTGCAGCAGCCGTTGCATCAGGGTGGTCATCACATCTTTATGTTCGGTGAGCATGTTAATGCGTTGGGCGGGGGTGCCCGGCCAGTGGATCACCAGCGGAACATGCAGATTCGGTCGCGACCAGCTCATACTCTTCGCTTCGTCACCCAGCGGTACGCCATGGGCTGCCGTCACGATCACCACGGTATTATCGAGCTTACCGGATTCGCGTAAGGCATCAAGCACGCGGCTAATCTGGTCATCAACATTGCCTGCTGCACGGCTGTAGCGGCGCGCAAAGCCTTTCTGATTGCTGTCATCGAGCGTGGTGCCATTAAAGGCAACCCAGGAGAACCAGCGGTTATCTTCCTGGGCATAACGCTGCAGCCAGTTTATCCACTGACTGGCGGTCTGCTCGTCCGACTGACTTTCTGCGGCGGGCAATGAGAAATCAGACAACAGCGCCTGCCGGTACAGCGGGCTGTTAAAGCCGTCTGAGGAGAACAAACCTAACTGATATCCCTGCTGATTGAGCCCGGTGATGAGCGCTGCAGGAATGCGCGCAGAAAGTACGCCGTCCATGTAGGCGGCTGAAATCCCATAGAACAGGCCAAAAATGCCCGTATCGGCGGTGTTGCCGGAACTCATATGCTGGGTGAACGTCACGTTCTTGCTGGCGAAATCGGCCAGCGCAGGCATCTGCTTCTCGTAACGGGAATAGTTCAGACCATCGACGGTGATCAGCAGAACGTTTTGCCCGCGTCCCATATCGCGATAGCGCAGCTCGCTCAGCGGATACTGCACGCTGACCGCTTCCGGATTACCTTGTTCAATCAGACGACGCTGGTACTCCTGCGCGTCCAGCAGACCGTGTTTTTCAAGGAACCGACGTGACGTCATCGGGTAAGAGAGCGGCAGGTTTGCGCGCTGCATGGTGATTGGGCGATAGAAGTTCGCATCCGCCCAGATATACATAATGTGCGAACTGATAAAGGAGACGAAAAAGATCGCGGCCACAGGCTTCGCGTAATGGCGTCGCCGGGTCAGGCTGCGCAGTTTTTGCCAGCTCCACGTGGCAAACAGCATCTCTATCAGAAGGATCACCGGGACGCTGATGAACATCAGCTGCCAGTCACGGGCCGTTTCGTTCTGATCGGGGTTAATCACCAGCTCCCAGACAATGGGATTGAGATGCAGGTGGAAGCGGGTGAACACTTCACTGTCGATAAGCAGCAGCGTCATCCCTGCCGTTGCAAGGATGGCGGATAAAAATCGCATCAGACGCTGCGACATGACGATAAACGTCAGCGGGAAGAGGATCAGCAGATAGGTGGCGAAAACCAAAAAGCTAAAGTGCCCTACAACGCTTATCCAGGAGTAAATACGCCCGGTTAGCGTTGTCGGCCAGTCTGCGACAAACAGATAACGACAGCCGATGACCGTCGCCAGCAGAATGTTGAACAGGGCAAACCAGTGCCCCCAGCTGACCATCTGGGAGACTTTTTCACGGTAGCGCTGACGATTCGTCACCATAAACTGTTGTTCGTTTCCCTTAATGGGCCTGGTCGTCGCTAACGGAAGACTGTAACGCCTGGGCGAAAGATTTTGCGATCGCCTGACGCTGAGCCGGAGCAACGCTGGTATTGATAAGGTTGGTGACCATATTTCCCAAAACCATCAGGGAGAGATCGGTCGGTGTTTTATGTTTTTCCAGTACGTTGACCAGCTCACTGAGCAATTGTTCAACGTGTTCATCACTGTAGCGGGAATGTTGTGGCATAAATCAAAATCAGTTTGTTGATGAAAGGGCAACATATTACCGTAGCAACAGCTTTTTTTCCCCTTTTTTATCAGTTGTTGCACACATGGACTGGTGGTGGTTGAATACCGCCCGGTCTAAAAGGAGAGTTTATCATGAGTCTGGAAATCAACCAGATTGCCTTGCACCAGCTTATCAAGCGTGATGAGCAAACCCTTGAAGTGGTGCTGCGCGATTCGTTACTGGAACCCACGGCGACCGTTGTGGAAATGATGGCGGAGTTGCACCGCGTCTACAGTGCAAAAAATAAAGCCTATGGTCTGTTCAGCGACGAGAGTGAACTGGCGGATAGCCTGCGCCTTCAGCGTCAGGGCGAAGAGGATTTCCTGGCCTTTAGCCGCGCCGCAACCGGGCGTCTGCGCGAC
Organism: Enterobacter sp. WCHEn045836; assembly: GCF_003965585.1. Classification (NCBI taxonomy): domain Bacteria; kingdom Pseudomonadati; phylum Pseudomonadota; class Gammaproteobacteria; order Enterobacterales; family Enterobacteriaceae; genus Enterobacter; species Enterobacter sp. WCHEn045836. Next base: position 197,433 of record NZ_RXPT01000001.1, on the reverse strand, counting down.
GAGCTGGCGAAATACCCGTTTGCCGACGGCGGGATCGTTCTGTTCTGCCACTATCGCTACCTGGCGGTCGAGTATCTGCTGGTCACCGTGCTGAACAATTTAAGCAGTATGCGCGTGAACGAGCAGCTGGATATCAGCTCCACCCATTATCTGGATATCAACCATGCGGATATCGTTGCGCGTATTGATTTGACCGAGTGGGAAACCAATCCGGAGTCGACCCGCTACCTGACTTTCCTGAAAGGGCGTGTGGGGCGTAAAGTGGCCGATTTCTTTATGGACTTCCTCGGCGCCAGCGAAGGTCTCAACGCCAAAGCGCAGAACAAAGGGCTGCTGCAGGCAGTGGATGACTTCACGGCGGAAGCGCAGCTCGATAAATCTGAGCGCCAGAACGTGCGTCAGCAGGTTTACAGCTACTGCAACGAACAGCTGCAGGCGGGGGAAGAGATTGAGCTGGAGTCGCTGTCAAAAGAGCTGGCCGGCGTCAGTGAAGTCAGTTTCCAGGAATTTACTGCTGAGAAAGGGTATGAGCTGGAAGAGAGCTTCCCGGCGGATCGCAGTACGCTGCGCCAGTTAACCAAATTTGCCGGAAGCGGCGGCGGGTTAACCATCAACTTTGATGCCATGCTGCTGGGGGAACGTATCTTCTGGGATCCGGCCACCGATACGCTGACCATCAAAGGTACGCCACCCAACCTGCGCGATCAGCTGCAGCGTCGCACCACTGGCGGTAAATAACCGCCATAAAAAAACCCCGCCGAAGCGGGGTTTTTTTTCGACGTGTTTGCGATTACGCGCGAACAAAGTCGATGTGAGTCAGTTTTGGCTTGAACGCGTGACGCTGAACAGCCTGAACTTTCACTTTTTCTTCTTTACCGCCAACAACGATGGTCAGAACTTCGCTGTAGAATTCAGCTTTGGTCTGCAGGTTCCACACTTTGTCGTGATCCAGTTCGATAGAAACTGGAGCAGCTTCGCCACCGTAAACGATAGCCGGGAACTTGTTAGCGGTACGCAGGCGGCGGCTCGCACCCTTACCCTGCACGTTACGTACTTCTGCTTCGATAGTGAACATTGATTTCTCTCTGTATTTAAAACCCTACTACAGGCGACCCAGCAGCAGGTGAGTGTTCTGCTTTGCGGATGCAAAAGCGGGCGGCATTATAGCCCCCAATCCACCTCAGGGCAATGAATTAATCCCCACTAAAAAAACCGCTTAGCGCGTCGGCGACCGCCTGAGGTTGCTCTTCTGGCTGAAAATGGCCGCACCGGGGAATAACGCGCCCGTCAACGTGCGCGGCAAACGCCCTCAGCGGCGAGGCCATATCAGGAATCGAACCCTGATCGGCACTGAGTGCCAGAACGGGCACGGAGAGTTTACCCCGTTCGCTAAGCGCCCGGTTTTGCGTAGCGGAGAGGGCGGCAGCGCGATAGTAAGCCAGCCCCGCGCGCAAGCCACCTTCGCGCGTAAAAATGCGCAGATACTCGTCAAGATCCGCCTCACTGAAGGTGAGGGGATTTGCCGCTTTGCGACGCAGAAACCACTCCAGATAGCCACGCTCTTTGCCGCTAATAAGGAATTCAGGCAGATCGGCAACCACGTGAAAGGCAAAATGCCAGGTGCGCCAGGCGCGATCCGCGGTGACAGGCAGGGCGTCGGGTAAGGTGATACCAGGTATGCCGGCATCCAGCAGCGCCAGCTTTATCACCTCATCGCTGTACATCGCCGCATAAGGCCAGGCAACCCAGGCTCCCACGTCGTGACCGGCCAGATAGTAGCGATGCACGCCAAGCTGGGTCAGCAGTTCATGAACATGGCTGGCGAGGGTTTGGGTGTCATACCCCTCTGACGGACAATCGGTATCACCCTGTCCGGGTAAGTCCGGGGCGATGACATGATAGCGCTCGGCCAGCAAAGGGATAACATGGCGCCAGGCGTACCAGCTTTCGGGGAAACCTGCCAGCAGGACAACCGTCTGCGCGTGCTGTTCTCCGGCGGTGACGTAATGCGTGCGGATGCCATTGATGAGCATGAAATGGTGCTGCGGGGCGATGGGCGTGGTCATAGCGATCTCCGGAATAATAGGAAATGATCGTTTCCTAATTGATGAAAAAAACTCAGCCGAGCAGGCTGAGTGCCGCGCTAACAGCGCTGTTTATCTCGTCCTCAGACAGGCCTTGCTTGCCGATCACGCGGTAACCCTGTAGCAGGGCGAAAATATTACGCGCCGTTTGCTCCGTGGGCAGCGCGCGGGAAAGGCTACCGTCCTGCTGGCCTTCCTGAACCAGTTCGAACAACAGCTGCTCGGTACGCTGCATGGCGGCTTTGATGTACCGGGCAGTCGCCTCATCAAAAACCGCCAGCTCAGTCGCGCTGGCGACCACCAGACAGCCGCGTATGCCCTCAGGACCGTGGCTGCTCTCGGCGTAGAAGCGTAACACCGCCGCGATTTTATCTCGTCCGCTGCGTGCCGCCTCGGTACGCTGGCGCAGGGCGGCGCTGCGCATCCGGGTGTAACGGTCGAACGCCGCGAGAAACAGGCCATTCTTGCTGCCAAAGGCTTTATACAGGCTTCCCGCCGTAAGCCCAGTCGCGTCACTCAGCTCTTTGATTGAGGTAGCATGATAGCCGCGCTCGCGGAAAACGAGCAGGGCGCTGTCGATGGCGGCGTCGGTATCAAATTCACGCGGGCGACCGGGAAGACGTGACATGAGGAAGTCCTGTTGTAATGCGATAATGCATAATAGGAAACAATCGTTTCCTATTCAAGGCCTGTCTGTCATTACCGCAGTTCGTTGGCCCGTCGAAAACGACCTTCATAGTCAAACACCTTTTCACGGACCTGCCAGTACTGGCCTTTCTTACGGGCGACCACAAAATCAGGATGGCGTAGCAGCACCTGCTGATGCACGATATCTGCGACGGTTATCCAGCGCAGCGGTACGCCCGGCGTGCGGGTATGCGGGCGGATAAAGAGTTGTTCGAAGGCCGTGCGCTGTGCCGGAGTGTGCACCCTGAAGCGCTCGCTGACGTCGGCGCCGTCCTCATCGTAATAGGTGATTTTCAGCCATTCGCCTTTTTCATCCGCACCCGGTTGCAGCGCCATGCCAGCGCAGCGCAGCACCAGCGCATCCTTTAACTTCAGCGCGGCCTTCAGCATGTCATCAGGGTCGACAAGAACCGTGTCACATTCGCGACAGCGGCGGGCGGCAATATCATTTTCGGCGTTGCACTGGGGGCAGTTTTTAAAGCGGAAACGGAAATCGCACTGCTCGCGATGCCCTTCATCATCTTCAAACCAGCCCTGACAGCGGCGGCCAAAGTGTTCGATCAGCGTGCCGTCAGCCGTTGTTTTGCCCCAAAAGGTGTTGGCAAAACCACAGGCAGGGCAAAAGACCTGCACCGGCACGTTGTCACTTTTGCCTTTCGGCGTACCCACTTCAGGCGAGTAGAGATCGTGCGGGTTACCGGCGTAATCGAGGATCAGACAGTCGGTTTTACCGGGGGCCAGACGCAGACCACGACCGACGATTTGCTGATACAGGCTGACCGATTCGGTCGGACGCAGAATGGCAATCAGGTCGACGTGGGGGGCATCAAACCCGGTGGTGAGCACCGAGACGTTTACCAGATAGCGAAACTGCTGCGCTTTAAACGCCTCAATCAGTCTGTCACGCTCCGGGCCAGGGGTCTCGCCGGTGATCAGCGCCGCGTCGTCAGCGGGCAGTAAGCCGGTGATTTCGCGCGCATGCTCTACGGTGGCGGCAAAGATCATCACCCCTTTGCGCGTTTCAGCGAACTCTTCTATCTGGCTGATAATATGCGGCGTGATGCGTTTTTGCTTTTTCAGCTCCTGATTCAGATCCGCTTCACTAAATAAGCCGTTGCTCTGCGCCTGTAAGCGGCTGAAATCGTACTGGACGACCGGCATATCGAGCCGTTCAGGCGGTGTCAGGTAGCCATGTTTAATCATATAGCGCAGCGGAAGTTCATAGATACAGTCGCTGAACAGCGCCTTCTCATCCCCTCGCACCATGCCGTGATAATGAAAGCGATAGATCCAGCCTTTACCCAGGCGAAACGGGGTTGCCGTCAGGCCCAGCAGGCGTAAGTGAGGGTTCACCTCTTTCAGGTGAGTGAGGATTTGCTGATACTGGCTATCGTCGTCATCGCTGATGCGATGGCACTCGTCAACAATCAGCAGCGAAAATTCGCTGCGAAACAGCTCAAGGTTGCGGGCCACAGACTGCACGCTGCCAAACACCACTTTGCCGTGGCTCTCTTTGCGCTTTAGCCCGGCGGCGAAGATATCAGCTTCCAGGCCGAGCGCACAGTACTTGGCATGGTTTTGCGCAACCAGCTCTTTGACGTGCGCCAGCACCAGCACGCGGCCGCGCGCCAGGCGGGCAAGTTCGGCGATCACCAGGCTTTTGCCTGCGCCAGTCGGGAGCACAATGGCTGCTGGCTCACGGTGTTTGCGGAACCAGGCCAGGGTGGCGTCAACGGCTTCCTGCTGATAGGGACGAAGTGTAAAAGTCATGGGGTCTCTGTATCGTTATGCCGCATATAGTATGCCACGAAACTTTTTCCCTTGAGTGGCGCAACCAGACCATTATACTGAACCGTTCCTGACTGCTTCTTTTTCGGACGCATTGTCCGACTTCCAGCACCATTAAGGCTAAAAAGATTTCATGCGACTTGATAAGTTTATCGCTCAGCAACTCGGCGTAAGCCGCGCTATTGCCGGGCGCGAGATCCGCGCCAGCCGCGTTACCGTGGATGGCGACATTGTGAGAGACAGCGCGTTCAAACTGCAACCTGACCACCAGGTGGAGTATGACGGCAATCCGCTGACCCAGCAGCACGGTCCGCGCTATTTCATGCTCAATAAGCCGGAAGGCTACGTCTGTTCTACGGACGATCCGGATCACCCGACGGTGCTCTATTTCCTCGACGAACCGGTTGCCCACAAGCTGCATGCGGCTGGCCGCCTCGATATCGACACCACGGGACTGGTGCTGATGACCGATGACGGTCAGTGGTCCCACCGCATTACCTCTCCGCGTCATCACTGTGAAAAAACCTATCTGGTGACGCTGGAATCGCCGGTGGCAGATGACACGGCAGAACAATTTGCCAAAGGCGTTCAGCTGCATAATGAAAAAGACCTCACCAAACCGGCGGTGCTGGAAGTCATTACCCCGACCGAAGTCCGTCTGACCATCAGCGAAGGGCGTTAACATCAGGTGAAACGTATGTTCGCCGCGGTGGGTAACCACGTTGTGGGTCTGCATCGCGAACGCATTGGGGCAATTGAACTCGATCCCGACCTGGCGCCCGGCGAATATCGCCCGCTGACGGAAGAAGAGATCGCCAGCGTGGGGCTGCCCGCGCATTAATTTCAGGAGAACCCTGTGACCACCAGGCCACACTCGTCTTTCAAAATCGTGTTCATTCTTGGCCTGCTGGCCATGTTGATGCCGCTGTCGATTGATATGTATTTGCCTGCGCTGCCGGTGATTTCGACGCAGTTTGGCGTACCGGCAGGCAGCGCGCAGATGACGCTCAGCACCTATATTCTCGGTTTTGCCCTCGGCCAGCTGTTTTATGGCCCGATGGCTGACAGCCTCGGGCGTAAGCCGGTTATTCTGGGCGGAACGTTGATCTTTGCAGCCGCAGCTGTGGCCTGTGCGCTGGCACAGAGTATCGATCAGCTGATCGTGATGCGTTTCTTCCACGGTCTTGCGGCGGCCGCGGCAAGCGTGGTGATTAACGCCCTGATGCGTGACATCTACCCGAAAGAAGAGTTCTCCCGCATGATGTCATTCGTCATGCTGGTGACCACCATTGCGCCGCTGGTGGCACCGATGGCCGGTGGTGCGGTGCTGGTATGGTTCAGCTGGCATGCCATTTTCTGGATCCTGGCGCTTGCCGCACTGCTGGCCTCGGCGATGATTTTCTTCTTTATTGATGAAACGCTGGCCGTCGAGCGCCGCCAGAAATTCCACATCCGTACCACGATGGGGAATTTTGCCTCGCTGTTTCGCCACAAACGGGTGCTGAGCTACATGCTGGCAAGCGGCTTCAGCTTTGCCGGGATGTTCTCCTTCCTGAGTGCCGGGCCGTTTGTCTATATTGAGCTGAACCACGTTTCACCGCAGCACTTTGGGTATTACTTTGCGCTGAACATTGTGTTCCTGTTCATCATGACCATCATTAACAGCCGCTTTGTTCGCCGGATTGGGGCATTGAACATGTTCCGTGCCGGGCTGTGGATCCAGTTTGTGATAGCTATCTGGCTGGTGGTCAGCGCGTTTCTCGGCGTGGGCTTCTGGGCGCTGGTGGTGGGGGTTGCTGTCTTTGTTGGCTGTGTCTCGATGATCTCCTCCAACGCGATGGCGGTCATCCTCGACGAGTTCCCGCATATGGCAGGCACCGCGTCATCGCTGGCGGGGACATTCCGCTTCGGGATAGGTGCGGTGGTGGGGGCGCTACTTTCAATGGCGACCTTTAACACGGCCTGGCCAATGCTGTGGGCCATGGCGTTCTGCGCCACCAGCTCTATTCTCTTCTGTCTTTACGCCAGCCGACCACGCAAAGCCCCGCATTAATCTGCACATCAGGCCCGATACGGGCCTTTTTGTTGACCCATATCAACCAAACCTGCGTTCGTTTACCCCTTGTTTGTTTCTTTTATGTAAAATCTATTTATGTAAAAAGTCACATCATTGTATTTAAAAAGGTTGAGTTAGATCGCAGAAACGGGTACATATAGCGCCGACGCGAGCCTGAATACCTATAAAAAAGCGCTGAATAGTGCAGGTTGGCGATGATGTGTTACTATAAATGTAAATAAATTGTGAAGTAAATTTGCTTCCGGGGATCGAACGTGAATACATTACAACTCTCCATAGTCCATCGCTTGCCCCAGAGCTATCGCTGGTCGGCGGGTTTTGCAGGTTCGAAAGTTGAACCGATTCCGCAAAACGTTGCAGGTTGCGAGAATTGTCTGGTCGCGCTCAAACTGCTTAGCCCGAGCGATGAAAACGCATGGCCGGTCATGGAGCGCTTAAGCCAGGCGCTGACGGATATCGAAGTGGACAGCTCCGTGCTGGAGTGTGAAGGCGAGCCGTGCCTGTTTGTAAAAAGTCAGGATGAATTTGCCGCGACCTGCCGTCTGAAAAACTTTGGCGTTGCCATAGCTGAGCCTTTCTCGGGCCAGTATCCCTTCTGAGCGCTAGTCTGCCGATAACAGCTGGCGCGTGTAGCTCTGCGTCGGTGCAGTAAATACGCGCTGGCACTCACCTTGCTCGACCACCTTTCCCTGCCGCAACACGATCACCTGATGACATAGCGCCCGCACCACCTGTAGATCGTGGCTGATAAAGATATAGGCCAGCCGGTGCTTTTCCTGTAACCCTTTTAACAGGGTCAGGATCTGTGCTTGCACGGTTCTGTCCAGCGAGGATGTCGGTTCATCCAGGATAATCAGCTCCGGTTTAAGGATCAGTGCGCGGGCAATGGCGATGCGCTGGCGCTGTCCGCCAGAAAATTCAGCCGGGTAGCGATGCCGGGTTTCGGGATCTAACCCCACCTCCGCCATCACCCGCGTGACCTCGTTTTCACGTTGCAGAGCCGTCAGGGCAGGCTGATGGACGCGTAACCCTTCCTCGATGATCTGCAAAATACTCAGCCTTGGATTGAGCGAAGAATTGGGATCCTGAAACACCACCTGCATGCGGGGACGTACCGGCAGCATCTGCCGACGGTTCCAGCGGTGCAGCGGCATGCCGTCAAACAGGATCTCGCCCTGCGAGGCGATCAAACGCAGCAGTGCCAGGCCGGTGGTGCTTTTGCCCGAGCCCGACTCACCCACCAGGCCCAGCGACTCGCCCGGACGCAGTGAAAAACGGATATTTTTCAGCACGGCGTTCTGGTCGACCACGCGGCGCAGAATACCTTTGCGGATGGGGAAGGAGACAGACAGTCCCTCGACGTTGAGCAACGGCGTGCTGTCCCCCCGGAGAGGCACCGGATCGCCTGAGGGTTCACTGTCGAGCAGCCGCCGGGTATACGGGTGCTGAGGCGCATTCAGCAGTGAGGCGGCGGTGTTCTGCTCAACACAGCGTCCGTTTTGCATCACGGCGACGCTGTCGGCCAGCTTTTTCACAATGCTCAGGTTATGGGTGATAAACAGCAGACTCATGTTCAGCTCGCTACGTAGCTCCCGCAGCAGCTGTAAAATCTGCGCCTGCACCGTGACGTCCAGCGCGGTGGTGGGCTCATCGGCAATCAACAGTTCCGGGCGCGTCAGCAGCGCCATGGCAATCATCACCCGTTGGCGCTCACCGCCGGAAAGCTGATGCGGAAAATCGCTCAGCCGTTTTGCCGCGTTGCGGATGCCGGTTCTGTCGAGGCAGTCAAGGATTTCCCCGCGTGCGGCCTCTTTGCGCATGCCACGGTGCAGGGACAGCACTTCGTAAAGCTGTTTTTCCAGAGTATGCAGCGGGTTGAGTGAGACCATCGGCTCCTGGAAAATCATCGCAATTTTATTGCCGCGGACGCCCCGCAGGGTCTGTTCGTCGGCGTGCAGCAGCGAGCTGCCGTGAAACAGAATATCCCCTTGCGGGTAGCTCACCGGCGGAGAGGGGAGCAGGCGCAGAATGGAGAGTGCCGAGACGCTCTTGCCGGAGCCAGATTCCCCCACCAGCGCCAGCGTTTCGCCACGCTGGATCTGCAGCGACAGATCGCTGACCACGGTGCGCGTCTCACCCTGTTTCGAAAAGGCAATCGACAGATTATCGATACTGAGAAGGGGCTGCGTCATGTTACACCGCCTTGTTGGGATCGAAGGCGTCGCGCACGGCTTCGCCAATAAAAATCAGCAGCGAAAGCAGTACCGCCACGGAAAGAAAGGCTGTAATGCCCAGCCACGGCGCCTGCAGGTTGTTTTTGCCCTGCAGCAACAGCTCGCCGAGCGACGGGGAGCCGAGCGGTAGTCCGAAGCCCAGAAAATCGAGCGAGGTGAGGGTGGTGATGGAGCTGCACAAAATAAACGGCAGGAAGGTCAGGGTCGCCACCACGGCGTTCGGCAGCATATGGCGGAAGATGATCCCACGGTCGCTCACGCCCAGTGCCTGCGCGGCACGAATATAATCAAAATTACGGGTGCGCAGAAATTCTGCGCGCACGACGCCCACCAGCGCCATCCAGCCAAACAACACGGTGATCCCCAGCAGCCACCAGAAGTTTGGCTGCACCACGCTTGAAAGCAGGATGATCAGAAACAGCGTTGGCATACCTGACCACACCTCAATCACGCGCTGACCCCAGAGGTCAATTTTACCGCCATAGTAGCCCTGTACGGCTCCTGCCACCACGCCCATCACGCTGGAGAAGAGCGTCAGCATCAGCCCAAAGAGGATCGAGATTCGGGTACCGTAGAGGATGCGCGCCAGCACGTCGCCACCGTTGGCATCCGTTCCCAGCCAGTTTTGCGTGGACGGGGGAGAAGGGAAGGGGGTCGTGGTGGCGAAATTGATACTGTTGGCGCCAAAACGAATCGGGGCCCACAGTGCCCAGCCGTGTTGATCAATCTGCTGGCGCAGCCACGGATCCTGATATTCCGCCGGTGTCGCAAACGGGCCGCCAAAGTCACTCTCACTGTAGTTGTTAAGCACCGGGACATACCAGCGGTCGTTAAAATGCACCAGCAGGGGTTTATCGTTGGCAATCAGCTCTGAGCACAGGCTTAACACAAACAGGACGGCAAAGATCCACAGCGACCAGTAGCCACGACGGTTGTGGCGAAAACGGGCCCAGCGGGCCTGATTGACGGGGCTTAAACGCGGCATCATCGGCCCTCAAAATCGATTCGGGGATCGACCAGCGTATAGCTGATATCACTGACGATATTCAGCAGCAGGCCAATCAGAGTGAAAATGTAGAGTGTGCCAAACATCACCGGGTAATCACGCGACACGGTGGCTTCATAGCCCAACAGCCCCAGACCGTTAAGCGAGAACATCACCTCAATAAGCAGCGAACCGGTAAAAAACATACTGATGAACGTGGCCGGAAATCCGGCAATCACCAGCAGCATGGCGTTGCGGAACACGTGCTTCCACATGATCTGTTTTTCACCCACGCCCTTCGCGCGGGCGGTGACGACATACTGCTTGCGGATCTCATCAAGAAAAGCGTTTTTGGTCAGCATGGTCAGGGCGGCAAATCCGCCAATCACCGTTGCCAGCACCGGCAGCGTGATATGCCAGAGATAGTCGGTGATTTTCTGATACCACGGCAGGGTGCTGAAATCGGCGGATACCAGCCCCCGCAGCGGGAAGAGATCGAAATAGCTGCCGCCGGCAAAAAAGACAATCAGCAGCACAGCGAACAGAAACGCCGGAATGGCATAGCCGATGATAATGAACGTACTGCTCCAGATATCAAAGCGGCTGCCGTTGTAGACCGCTTTACGGATCCCAAGCGGTATAGAGACCAGGTAGATAATCAGCGTTCCCCACAGTCCCAGGGTGATCGACACCGGCAGGCTTTGTTTGATCAGAGTTAAGACCGAGGCACTGCGGAACAGACTATCGCCAAAATCAAACCGGACATAATCCCACAGCATTTTGAAATAGCGCTCGTGAATCGGTTTATCAAAGCCATAGCGATGGGTGATCTCGGCAATCACCTCCGGATCCAGCCCACGGCCGCCGCGATAATGGCTTTCGCTGATATTCCCCACGCCCGTTCTGGCGTGGCTTGCGCCCATTCCTTCTCCGCCACCGCCGGGCATCCCGCCGCTGGTGCCAAATTCAATGGCCGCAATCGCCTGATCGACCGGGCCGCCGGGCGCGATTTGCACAATAAAGAAGTTAATGGTGATGATGGCCCACAGGGTTGGGATGATCAGCAGGAGACGGCGGATTAGATACGCACCCATGATGATTCCTTATCGCCGCTCAGCAGGGAGTCTGGCGGCTTTGTTAACGTCATACCACCAGGTATCAAAGCCCAGCGAATAGATCGGGCGCACGGCAGGCAGCGAAAACTTGTCCCAGCGGGCAAGACGATCTTCACCCATATACCACATGGGCAGCATGTAGTAGTTCCAGGTGAGCACTCTGTCGAGGGCGCGTCCTGATGGCAGGAGCTTCTGTTTATCGCCCTGTGCCGCCACGATCTTTGCAATTAGCGCGTCAACGACCGGGCTTTTTACCCCCGGCGCATTGTACGAGGAGTCGATGTAACTGGACGCCCAGGAGATCTGCAGGTCGGAGCTGGGCCAGGGCTGCGCGGGCCACAGGCTCTGCATCATATCGTAATCCCGGCTGCGTTTGCGGTTGGTGAGCTGGGCAATATCCACCTGGCGTATGTTCATTATGATCCCCAGCCGGGCCAGGTTGTGCTTAAACGGCAAAACCCACTGATCGTTTGCCCCGGACGCGATCAGGAGCTCGAAGCTCAACGGTTTTCCCGTTTGAGCATTGACCCGTTTTTGATTTTTCAGGACCCAACCGGCCTCATCCAGCAATTTGCTGGCTTTCAGCAAATTGTCACGATCAAAGCCGTTGCCATCGGAGGTGGGGGGATCAAACACAGTGGTAAAAACTTCCGGCGGCAATTGTGCTTTGAAGGGGGCCAGCAGCGTCAACTCGTCGGCATTGGGGTAAGCGCGCGCAGCGTATTCGGTATTCTGAAAATAGCTGTTAGCGCGGCTGTAGGCACCATAGAACAGCGCCTTGTTCATCCACTCAAAGTCAAAGGCCAGGGTAATGGCCTGACGTACCCGGCGGTCGTTAAACACCGGACGCTGAATATTGAACGCCAGCCAGCGCGTGTCCTGGGCAGAGCTATTTTTGTGCTCGTCCTTGACGATGTAGCCGTTGGCGAAGTTTTTGCCAATATAGCGCGTGGCCCAGTTTTTGGCGCTGCTCTCCAGGCGTAAATCGAAAGCTCCGGCCTTAAAGGCCTCAAAAGCCACGTTATCGTCCAGGTAGTAATCATAGCGAAGGGTGTCGAAGTTCCAGCGCCCCCGGTTTACCGGCAGGCTGGCGGCCCAGTAGTCTTTTACACGGGAGTAGACCACATACTGCCCCATGCGCCAGTCGGTGATGCGGTACGGGCCTCCTGCCAGCGGCGGAGTGGAGAGCGGGTCGCTCAATTTATGGGATTTCCAGAACGATTCAGGCATCACGGGCAGGGAGAACAGGCTCAGCATATTCTCTTTATTTGGCTCGCTGAGTTCAATGCGCACCGTGAGCGGTGCGATGGCCCGGACCGACGCGCCTTTGTAGACAATGCGGAACTGGGGAACGCCTTCGGTCATGAATTTATGAAACGTAAAGGCGATATCGCTTGCCCTGACCGGCGTGCCGTCATGAAAACGTGCCCGCGGGTTAAGTGAAATTTCTGCCCAGGCAAAATTATCCGCATACCGCACGTTTTCGGCGATCAGCGGGTAGTAACTGCCGGGCTCATCATCAGAGGTGACAAACAGGGTATCGTAGAGAGATTCGGTGCGCGCCGCGGCCACACCGCGCAGGGCAAAGCGGTTAAAGTTATCGAACGTGCCCGTGGCGGAGAGCGTCACATTCCCGCCTTTCGGCGCGGCAGGGTTAACGTAATCGTAATGGGTGAAATTCACCGCGTATTTCGGTTCACCAATCACGGCAAACGCAACGTCTTCTTTGATGGTTTGCGCCTGGCTGGACAGGGGCGTCAGTGCCAACAGCAACAGTATGAAGCGCATAAACATCTCGCGGCGGCTCCCTCTTTAACAGACCGGCTCAGTTAAGCTGAATAATAAGTGACGTCACGGGCAATGTGAAATTATTCGCCAGCGGGCGACAGGTCAGGCCGCCACTCACGGAACTGCGCCAGCGGCATCGGACGGCTAATCCAGTATCCCTGCAGGAAGTTAACGCCATGTTCGCGCAACCAGGCTGCCTGTTCCGGTGTCTCCACGCCTTCCGCGACGGTGGACATATTGAGCCGTCTGGCCAGCATCAGCACGGCATCAAGCACCGGGGAGGTGACGGTTTCTGTCCCAATGGCGTTAACGAAACCCCGGTCAATTTTGATGTAGTCCATGGTGAAGTGCTCAAGATAGATCAGCGCGCTGTGGCCGGTACCGAAATCATCAATCGCTATCTCAAACCCTTCGTTGTGCAGCCATTCGAACAGGTTGTTGGCTTCACGGTGATTGAGCATGTCGCGCTCGGTAATTTCCAGCACCAGTTGGAAGTGATCCGGCGGGAGTAAATCTTTAAACGTGCGCATATCATCTTTGAAACTTTCTGCATGCAGATGCCCCGGCGCGATATTAATACCGAGTTTCGCACCAGGTGGTAACTGTGTCTGTAATACCGGCGCATCGTGAATGATAAGGTCAAACAGATGCAGCGTGAGCGGAACAATCAGCTGCTGGGCTTCAGCAAAATTGATAAAGGCATCAGGTGGGATCTCACCCATGGTAGGGTGCTTCCAGCGCATCAGGACCTCAACCCCCCGCATTTTAAGATCTTTTGCATCCACCACGGGCTGATAGACCACATAAAACTGGCCGCGCTTAATGGCGCTGAGGATCTCTTTGCCGGGATTAACGCGGATGGTGAGGATATAGAAATTAAGCGATCCTGCCGCAATACCACACACCAGCCCGAAGAACAGGGCGAAGAGGATTTCGTCGCTCGTCCACTTTTCGGCGTACAGATTGACGGTCAACGGCACTGCTTTAAGCGTGGCGGTACGCTCGGGCACTTCATGTAAATCTTTCGCCCTGACCAGGGTGCTGGACATTGTAGACAGCGCCATGTCGCCGATGATGATGGCAATCCCTGCGAAGTCATCCTGACGCGCGGTATAAAGCAGATAGGGGGTCAGATTGAGATTAACTGACGTAAATACCCCGCCGTCTTTAACCAGAGGGTTTCGGTACCAGATGGCAATGGCGGGTTTATTCGGCAGCATAGGGGTGCCTGGCAGTAACGCCATATCAATCTGCTTGTTGATGTGCAGCTCGGGTATAAGTTCTTCCATCGGGCTATTCATCGGCCCGGTGGCCGACGAGCAGAAGGCTATTTTGTCCCTGACCAGTAAGAACGCACGCACATTGAGACTGAAGGCCGCGCGCGACGTCAGCTCGGCATTCACGTCATGGCAGCTGTTTAGCGTGAGGGGCTGGAGGACATCGATAGAGGTTTTCAACTCATCGAAATAGCTCTCCATATAGATACTCACATCGGTAATCAGGGTGTCGAACCGCACTTCCCGCTTGTGGTAACTCCAGAAAAATTGCAGGGATCCGAGAAGCAGGGCAATGACCAGACCCGTAATAACGCTGAGGAGAAGTATTTTGCGATTACTGGAAAAGTAGCGGGTGAACATAGACGTCGTGATTCCTGAATTGCCGCTGGATGTATTCAGTTTAACGGGCAAAAAAAAACACCGCCGAAGCAGTGTCTTTTTTTCATCATATCGCCAGCCAAGGGATAACCCGCGATACAATCATCATATTAACTGCGGGTCAGTACGCGACGCGCTTCGTTGTAGCGCTTCTTCCAGTATGGCTCGTTCATGCTGGAAATGGTCACACCGCTGCTGGTGGAGGCATGCACAAACTGGTCATTACCAATATAGATGCCGACATGTCGACCCGTAGAACCGGCACGGAACAGGACTAAGTCACCGGTGCGCAGTTTTGTACGTGAAATCGACTTGCCCATCTCCTGCTGTTCATAGGTTGAACGCGGAAGATCTAACCCAAACTGCTCACGGAAAGTACGCTGTACAAAACCGGAACAATCGATACCTTTTTTGGTGCTGCCGCCCAGACGATAACGCACGCCTTTCCAGTCAGCATACTGGTCCATAATACGGGACTTCACGTCCAGATTACGCACCATATTTTCAAATTCATCCTGAGAGGCTTGCAGTGACGAGGAATCTTCCATTCCCACAACACGCGTCTCAGGATGCATATTCTTTGCGGTGTTCGATGTACTACATGCAGACAGCAGTACCGCGACTGCTATCGCCGGGATCCCCCGTAAGATGTATCTCAAAATCGGTTGAGATTTGACCATTTTGTTTATTTTCCCTTGAAGTCCTTAACGACAAATATCGTTATAAAAATGCCAAACGTGACGAGACTAATTATCTGTTCACAATGAGACAATTCTTTCTGGTCACATTTGTGGCGCAGCGCACAAATTTATTCACCAAGGAAATAATTATCTCTATGGGGCAAAACGAGTTCGAGATTAACCGATTGCCAGGGCTATTGCGAGTAAAAAAAGCCTTTTTTTTATAAGAAATTGTGATACAGAAAGTAAAAATCCGTCATTGCTTAAAATGCAGTCAGATCCGACGCTTAATCACGCAATTGCTTCATTTTTATCATGAAGCTGATGACAGGAATATGACAGGGTGAAACGATCGTGGGCGGGAGATCTATCAGGGATCGCGATGATCCCTGATAGCGAGCGTTAATTTAGGTTAGTTATTTGTTTAATACTTGTTGCGTTTTACCGGGGAGATAGCGATCAAACAACGCTATTATTCGGTCGCTCAGTGGCGTCATCAGACACCAGGGCAACGCAATCAGCGCAACGGAGAGCGAACCCACGGCAATATCGGTGAACCAGTGTGCGCCAATCATTACGCGAGGGAAGGCGAAAACCACAAAAATAATCAGGGCTATTGCGAACGCTTTTCTGCCGAAATAGCGCAACATGACTGCGCAAAAAATAAGCAACATCATGCCGTGATCGCCAGGGAAACTGGCCTTTGAGGCATCTTTCGTCGGAATATGCAGCAATTCGCTGACGCGATAAATATCGGTAAAGAAGAGCGTTGGGCTTGAGCGCTTGACCGGAATAATAGCCGTAGCCAACTGGTTAATGGCTACGGCAAGCAGCAGCATCATCAGACCAATAATCATAATGCGGCGACGCCCGGTTTTGTCCTCTTTCAGCCAGAAAGAGAGCATCAGACAGCCCATCGCCACCAGCGAACAGCCGTCAAACGCGCGGTTATTGGTAATCGCCACCAGCCACAGGAAGGCATCACTCTTCACCAGAGCCTGGTTAAAGAAATGGAAGATGGCAGAATCCAGCGGAAACCAGAAACCGTGATCCACCGGGATATACCAGGAGAAAAAGAGCGCCAGTCCGGCGACATTGAGCAGCAAAATCATGGGAATTCGAGTTGTCATAACATTCAGCATACAGGGAAATCAGGGGCAACGTTAGCCGCCCGAACTTAAACGAAGCTTCAACAGGCTGGACTGCAGGGCATTCCAGTCGGCGTTAACCGCACTAATTAACTCTATTCGGCTATCCGGGGGCGCAACATTCTGCGTTTCAATAAAGAAATCTTCACCCTGACGGTTGATACGCACCAGGCCGTCGGGGGTGCGCATAATCCCCTTAACGCGATCGACCGGCGCCAGTCTTGCCCACTCCAGTACGCCTATGGTGTCGAAAACGGTATCCGCATCGAAGATCCACCCACAGGCCTGATAGCCCTGACCGCTGTTCAGATTACGCCGCCAGCGCTGGTGTTCAGGCAGACTCAACGCTGCCAGACCCTGCTTTGCGGGATGACTATGCGCATGCTCCGCACTGGCTGGCAGCTCGGTGAGGTTCAGACGAGGAAGGTCGAGCAGGGCGACATCCATCTTCCCCTGAGTGGTTTGCACCCGCTGACGGTTGCCCCCGAAATGTTGCCACCAGGCATCGAATGCCGCCTGGCTTTCAGCCGTAGCCCGATCTTCTTTATTTGCGACGATAATATCTGCGCAGGCGAGCTGATCGCGGAAGTTGTCGTTGGCCACCGCTTTTTCATCCAGCAGCTGTCGCGGGTCGAGCAGGCAAAGCGTGGCGCGTAAGTCTATCCACGGCTCGTAAACCGGTGCGGTGAGTAAATCAAGAATTTGCTTCGGGTGGCCAAGCCCCGTCGGTTCAATCAGCAGGCGGTCGGGTTTACCCTGACGCAGCAGCGTGTTCAGCCCCACCTGCATGGGCAGGCCATTCACACAGCACATGCATCCGCCCGGGATCTCTTTGATCATGGCGCCGCTGTCAGACAGTAACGCGCCGTCAATACCGACTTCACCGAATTCATTGACCAGCACGGCCCATTTTTCTGCCGGATCTTTATTGGCCAGCAGGTGGAGAATCGAGGTGGTTTTCCCGCTACCGAGAAAACCGGTAATAAGGTTGGTCCTGGTCACGTGCGCTCCGGTAGATAATTGTGATGATGTAACAATTATCTCTCATCCTGACGAAAAAAGGGCGCAATGAGAAGAGGAAGGGCAAACGGAGCGCATGTCCGTTCGCCTTAAGCGCAATAAACGTTAAAGATTTAACGTTTCGATAACAGCCTGGCGCGCCCCGAAGCGGGCAATACGTTGGTATGCCTGGCGCACCGCCTCGACAAAAACGGGGTTTTGCGCGAGGTCATGACCAAAAACTTCACTCAGCGTCAGCAGAGCGGTAACGCGGTTTGCGTCATTGCTGGCTTCAACCTTCGCACGAATTTTGTCGCTGAGCGGATCGCGGACATCAATCGTATTGCCTTGTTCATCTGTACTGCTGACGTAGCGGATCCAGCCCGCCACGCCCAGCGCCAGCAATGGCCATGCACTTTTGCGCTCCAGATGAATACGGATCCCCTCCAGCATGCGCTGAGGCAGCTTCTGGCTCCCGTCCATCGCGATTTGCCAGGTGCGATGCTGCAGTGCCGGGTTAGCAAAACGATCGAGCAGGCTGTCGGCGTAAGCTGTCAGGTCAACGCCGGTGATACGCAGCGTGGGGGCCTGTTCATCCAGCATTAAGCGTCGCGCGGCCTGACGAAACGCCTCATCCTCCATACATTCATTAATATGCGCATACCCGGCGAGATAGCCCAGATACGCCAGGAAAGAGTGGCTGCCGTTGAGCATGCGTAGCTTCATCTGTTCCCACGGAAGAACGTCCTGCACCATCTGCACGCCTGCCACTTCCCACTCCGGGCGTCCGGCGACAAAGTTATCTTCCACGACCCACTGAATAAAGGGCTCGCAGCTGATGGCGCACGGATCGTCAACACCCAGTTCCTGCGCGATTTCCGCCAGTGAGGCGTCGGTGGCGGCGGGCACAATCCTGTCGACCATCGTTCCCGGAAAACTAACATGGTCATCAATCCACCCGGCCAGTTCAGGAGCGCGTTTCTGAGCCATGCCGAGAACGGCATTTTTCACCACATGGCCGTTATCAGGGATGTTATCGCAGGAAAGCACCGTAAAGGCGGGTAAGCCGCGTTCACGGCGGCGATGGAGCGCTTCGACAATGATCCCCGGGGCGGAATGCGGCTCGGTGGGATTTTCCAGGTCGTGAACGATGCGGGCGTTTTGCAAATCCAGTTTCCCGGTGGCGGGGTCGATGCAGTAGCCTTTCTCAGTGATGGTGAGCGAAACGATAGCCACCTGCGGCTCGCAAAATTTCTCAATGATGGCGGCCAGCGAATCCAGTTTTGCGTTCAGGCATTCATGCACGGCCCCAATGATAATGGGTTGGTTGCCCTCCGCGCCTTTCTCCAGCACGGTGAAGAGATGATCCTGGGCCCGGAGCTGGCGCATCAACACATCGCCGCTGAAGAGGCTGATCTCACAGATGCCCCAGTCGCCTCCTTTGGCATTCAGCACGCGATCGGTCAACAACGCCTGATGCGCGCGGTGAAAGGCACCAAAGCCGAAATGGACGATGCGCGAGCGCAGATGCGTGCGATCGTAGCGCGGTTGCTGAACATGGGCAGGAAGCGAGGTGGAGGCAATTGTCTTCATGAAATACACACCTGATTAACCATTAATTAACAATGCCAGTGTAAAGTTATATGACAACAAAAAGAATTGGTAAGCCGTAATTATCGCGGTTATGTGAGTTTGATCAATCAATGTGTGGCGCTGTATTGACCCTTCTCGTTAAACATGTATGGTAGTCGTCATCGCAGTAACATATATTGGTATAACAACTTGAGAGGGTGGGGCAATGGAACAAACCTGGCGTTGGTACGGGCCGAACGATCCGGTTTCTCTTGATGATGTGCGTCAGGCTGGCGCAACGGGTGTCGTCACGGCGCTGCATCATATTCCTAATGGTCAGGTGTGGCCGATAGAGGAAATTCAAAAGCGTCAGGCACTGCTGGCGGAAAAGGGATTAACCTGGTCTGTTGTAGAAAGTATTCCCGTTCACGAAGATATCAAAACTCATTCCGGCGAGTATCAGACCTGGATTGCCAACTATCAGCAGAGCATCCGCAACCTGGCGGCCTGTGGTATTGATACCGTTTGCTACAACTTCATGCCGATTCTGGACTGGACGCGCACTGACCTTGAGTATCAGATGCCTGACGGTTCAAAAGCGCTGCGTTTTGATCAGATCGCCTTTGCGGCATTTGAGTTGCACATTCTGAAGCGCCCTGGCGCGGAAGCCGATTACACGCCGGAAGAGCAGCAGCAGGCGCGCGCATGGTTTAGCGCAGCAAGTGAAGCTGACATTGAAAAGCTGACCCGCAATATCATCGCCGGCCTGCCGGGCGCTGAAGAGGGCTACACGCTGGATCAGTTCCGCGCTCGTCTGGCAGAGTACGGTGATATCGATAAAAATCAGCTGCGCGAAAACATGGCCTACTTCCTGCGCGCGATTGTACCGGTGGCGGAAGAGGCGGGCGTTCGTCTGGCCGTGCACCCGGACGATCCTCCGCGCCCGATCCTCGGTCTGCCGCGTATCGTTTCTACCCTCGAAGATATGCAGTGGCTGAAAGAGACGGTCGATAGCATTTATAACGGCTTTACCATGTGCACGGGCTCGTACGGCGTGCGTGCGGATAACGACCTGGTACAGATGATCGAAACCTTCGGCGATCGCATTCACTTCACGCATCTGCGTGCAACCTGCCGCGAAGAGAACCCGAAAACCTTCCACGAAGCGGCACACCTGGGCGGTGATGTGAATATGGTGGCGGTGGTGGATGCCATTCTGGCAGAAGAGTCACGGCGTAAGCAGGCGGGTGATTTACGTCCTATCCCGTTCCGTCCGGATCATGGGCATCAGATGCTGGACGATCTGCGCAAGAAAACCAACCCGGGCTATTCGGCAATTGGCCGTCTGAAAGGGATGGCAGAAGTGCGCGGCGTAGAGCTGGCGCTGAAGATGACGAAGTATCCTGAGCTTCTGTAAGTTCTGTTGCCCGGTGGCGCTACGCTTACCGCGCCTACAAAATCAAAAAAACCGGCTCTCAGGCCGGTTTTTTCTAGGCCGGATAAGGCGAAGCCGCCACCCGGCAGATACACCACTTAGTCAGCACGACCCATATAGCGTTTTTCTTCGATATGAATGCGGATTTTCTCGCCGGCGGACAGGTACTCAGGCACCTGTACCACCAGACCGGTGGTCAGAGTCGCTGGTTTGTTACGTGCACTGGCTGACGCGCCTTTAATGCCCGGTGCCGTTTCAACGATTTCCAGATCAACCGTCTGCGGCAGTTCCAGCGCCAGCAGCACGCCGTCCCAGGTCAGAACCTGCATGTCCGGCATACCGCCTTCAGGAATGAAGAGCAGCTCTTCTTCAATCTGATCTTTGGTGAAGATGTACGGGGTGTAATCTTCTTTATCCATGAATACATACTCGTTGCCGTCGATATAGGAGAAATCGACATAGCGACGGGTCAGAGTGACGGTATCAACGATATCATCACCTTTGAAACGTTCTTCCACTTTAAGGCCGGTACGCACATCGGCGAAACGCATTTTGTACAGCGTTGCTGCACCACGGGCGCTCGGGGCCTGAATATCGATATCTTTCACAATCAGCAGTTTGCCGTTGTAATTCAGTACCATACCTTTCTTAATTTCGTTCGCTCTTGGCATTGCAGTAATCCTGTCTACGGGAGGTAAAAAATATCGCGCCAAATTACTCGTGCGCGGCCTTTCAGGCAAGCGGAATTCGTGGCTTTTGCTATCAATACGCAAAAGGTGTTACTGTGCACGCGATACCCGACTGCGCGGGTATTCGTCACCGATAGAGAGCATTTATGGATTGTCGTCCCGATTGCGGCGCGTGCTGTACCGCACCGTCCATTTCAAGCCCCATTCCAGGAATGCCGGAGGGCAAGCCTGCCAATACCCGCTGCGTTCAGCTCTCTGAAACCAACCTGTGCAAGATCTTTGGTTCGCCTCTGCGCCCGAAGGTGTGCTCCGGGCTGCAGCCCTCCGCTGAGATGTGCGGCAGCACGCGCGCGCAGGCGATGACGTACCTGCTTGATCTGGAAGCGCTCACCGCACCTTAAACGTCTTTAATTCTTGTCAGGCAGCCTATCGTCAGGGTGCACATCACCAGCGCAATCCAGAACACCGTGTGATAGTTCCAGATCTCGGCCACCACACCGGCCATTGAGCCTGCGATAATCCAGCCCACGCGGGTGGTATTAGTATAAAGGGTGGTGGCGGAGCCTGCCTGGCCCGGCATCAGATCCTGGAAGTAGAGCATGCCAATCCCGGCGAGTATGCCGATATAGATGGCGTTCAGCAGCTGTAAAGCCAGCAACAGCCCCGGCGTATGTACCGTCAGCATGCCGATATAAAACAGGAGCCCGGCGACGGCGGCGATACGCATCAGAAAACGTTTCCCGAAACGCTTCGCGTAATAGCCAGCAATCAGCATGGTGGGAATTTCAAGCCCGGCCGCGGTACCCATCATGATGCCAGCGAGCTTCTCGGGCAGATGCAGTTCGTCAATAATAAACAGCGGCATATTAATGATATACAGGCTGTTGGTGCCCCACATCAGCGTACAGATAATAAAGAGGAGCAGGGCGTCACGACGGTTACGCCGCGGTGCCTCCAGCACACCCGTCGCCACTTTTGGCTCTTTACGCATCGACGGCAGAAAGAACCACACCATGGTGCCACACACCACAAAGGCGACAGCCGCACTCAGGTACATCACCGTAAAACCAAACCCCATCGCCAGGGCGTAAGCCAGCGGCGGGCCTATCACCCACGCCAGCGACACTTGCGCACGCAGAATGGAGCTGAACATCACCGCTTCGCGCCCGGTATGGTCGGCATGCTCACGGGCAAGGGCGAACATCTGCGGATTCGCCGTTGAACCGAAACTGCTCAGAAACACCCCGATAAACAGCAGAACAAAATAGTTGCGGTTCCAGGCAAACAGGACGCAGGCGAACACCCCCAGCAGACAGCAAAAGACGATCAGGCTTTTACGATCGCCTTTTTTATCCGAACGCCCCGCCAGAAACTGGCTCACCAGGATGCCGATAATGGCACTTCCGGTAAAGAAGAAGCCCACCATCGCCGGGCGCGCATGGACTTCATTGGTCAGGAACAGGCTCAGCGTAGGGGTCTGCAGCGCACCGGCGATGCCGGTCAGGAAGGCAACAATCAAAAATGCCGTTGAGGTGAAATCAAAGGGCTTCGGCGAGACGGCGGCGGGCGTGTTATGCATGTTTCACAATCGGTGAGTTTTAAGGAGACGCGGAGTGTACGTCGCGAGTCAGAAAATAAACAGAGGGTGCGGTCAATTTCGCCACGAATAATCAAAATGGCATTTCAGATTTGCATGCCGCTGACCTTAGCTGAAACTGATTTGCTGACCGTCAGCAAAATTCAGCTCAACGAGGAAGAAATGTGCTGCATCTCTAAATTCTGCAATCAGAAATGTAACTTTCCTTGCAACGTCTTGCAGAAAGCGCAAGACTTTTTGAAACGTTTCAGCGCTATCTTGTTTTAACAAACGGAGCAGGCTAGCGCATTTTTTCTCATTTAAGCTGAAACGATTCAATTTCAGCAGGAGAGGAGAACCATGTTCCAGTTATCTGTACAGGATATCCACCCGGGCGCTCAGGCCGGGAACAAAGAAGAGGCTATTCGCCAGGTTGCCGCTGCCCTTGTGCAGGCCGGAAACGTGGCTGAAGGCTACGTTAATGGCATGCTGGCGCGTGAGCAGCAGACCTCGACCTTCCTTGGCAATGGCATCGCCATTCCGCACGGCACCACTGACACCCGCGACCAGGTGCTGAAAACCGGCGTTAAGGTTTATCAGTTCCCGCAGGGCGTAGTGTGGGGTGACGGGCAGGTGGCATACGTGGCTATCGGCATTGCGGCCAGCAGCGACGAGCACTTAGGTTTGCTGCGTCAGCTGACGCACGTGCTGAGCGATGACTCTGTGGCCGAACAGCTTAAATCTGCCACCACCGCTGAAGAGCTGCGCGCTCTGCTGATGGGCGAGAAACAGAGCGAAGCGCTGAAACTGGATAACGACACGCTGACGCTGGATGTTGCCGCGACGGACCTGGTGACGCTGCAGGCCCTGAACGCAGGACGCCTGAAAGAAGCCGGGGCGGCAGACGCTACCTTTGTCACCCGCGTCATTAACGATAAGCCTCTTAATCTGGGCCAGGGAATCTGGCTGAACGACAGTGCTGAAGGCAACCTGCGGAGCGCCATTGCGGTGAGCCGTGCCGCAAACGCCTTTGACGTAGATGGTGAAAGCGCTGCGCTGCTGGTGACCGTCGCCATGACCGATGACCAGCCGGTTTCCGTGCTGAAGCGTCTGGGCGATCTGCTGCTGAACAACAAAGCTAAAAAACTGCTGAACGCTGATGCCGCCACCGTGCTGGCACTGCTGACCAGTGATGATGCGCTGACTGATGATGTGCTGAGCGCAGAGTTCGTTGTGCGTAACGAGCACGGCCTGCATGCCCGTCCGGGTACCATGCTGGTGAATACCATTAAACAATTCGAAAGTGAGATCACCGTGGCTAACCTTGATGGCACGGGCAAAGCGGCCAATGGTCGTAGTCTGATGAAAGTTGTCGCGCTGGGCGTGAAGAAAGGTCACCGTCTGCGTTTCACCGCGCAGGGTGCGGATGCTGAACAAGCGCTGAAAGCGATTGGCGATGCCATCGCGGCGGGTCTGGGGGAGGGTGCATAATGAGCAGACGTGTTGCGACTATTACGCTGAACCCGGCTTATGACCTGGTAGGGTTTTGCCCGGAGATTGAGCGCGGCGAAGTAAACCTTGTGCGTACCACTGGCCTGCATGCTGCGGGCAAAGGGATTAACGTCGCGAAAGTGCTCAAGGATCTCGGTATCGATGTCACCGTGGGGGGATTCCTCGGTAAAGATAACCAGGATGGTTTCCAGCAGCTGTTCAGCGAGCTGGGTATTGCTAACCGTTTCCAGGTTGTTCAGGGCCGTACCCGTATCAACGTCAAACTGACGGAGAAAGACGGGGAAGTGACCGATCTGAACTTCTCTGGCTTTGAAGTGACGCCGTCTGACTGGGAGCGTTTTGTTAACGATTCCCTGACCTGGCTGGGCCAGTTTGACATGGTGTGCGTCAGCGGCAGTCTGCCCTCCGGCGTAAGCCCGGAAGCCTTCACCGACTGGATGACGCGTCTGCGCAGCCAGTGCCCGTGCATCATTTTTGACAGCAGCCGTGATGCGCTGGTTGCCGGTCTGAAAGCGTCGCCGTGGCTGGTTAAGCCTAATCGTCGTGAACTGGAGATCTGGGCTGGCCGGAAGCTGCCAGAATTAAAAGATGTGATTGACGCTGCCCATGCGCTGCGCGAGCAGGGTATCGCTCACGTGGTGATTTCGCTTGGTGCAGAAGGGGCGTTGTGGGTTAACGCGTCTGGCGAATGGATCGCCAAACCGCCGTCGGTTGACGTTGTCAGCACCGTTGGCGCCGGGGATTCGATGGTTGGCGGTCTGATCTACGGCCTGCTGATGCGCGAATCCAGTGAACATACTTTACGTCTTGCCACCGCCGTTGCTGCCCTGGCCGTGAGTCAGAGCAATGTCGGCATTACCGATCGTACCCAGTTAGCCGCGATGATGGCGCGCGTTGACTTAAAACCTTTTAACTAACAGCAGGAGAGGAATAATGAAAACGCTGCTGATTATTGACTCCGGTCTCGGACAGGCTCGCGCCTATATGGCGAAGACCCTGCTGGGAGCGGCGGCGAACAAAGCACATCTGGAAATGACCGATAACCCGGGCGACGCTGAACTGGCGATTGTGCTGGGTGATAAGGTCCCGGCTGACAGCGCGCTGAACGGCAAAAAAGTGTGGCTGGGCGATATTAATCGCGCGGTGGCACATCCGGAACTGTTCCTGAGCGAAGCGAAAGGTCATGCGTCTGTCTACAGCGCACCGGTTGCAGCGGCGCCGGTTGCTGCCGCGGGCCCGAAACGTATTGTGGCGGTGACGGCCTGCCCGACGGGCGTCGCACATACCTTTATGGCGGCTGAAGCAATTGAAACCGAAGCGAAAAAACGCGGCTGGTGGGTAAAAGTTGAAACCCGTGGCTCGGTGGGTGCGGGCAATGCCATCACCCCGGAAGAAGTGGCGGAAGCCGATCTGGTGATCGTTGCGGCGGATATCGAAGTGGATCTGGCAAAATTTGCCGGAAAACCGATGTACCGCACCTCTACCGGCCTGGCGCTGAAGAAAACTGCGCAGGAGTTTGATAAAGCGCTGGCAGAAGCCACGCCTTATCAGGCTACCGGTGCGGCTAAACCGGCCACCGAAGGGAAAAAAGAATCCGCGGGTGCCTATCGTCACCTGCTGACCGGTGTGTCTTATATGCTGCCGATGGTGGTCGCGGGTGGTCTGTGTATCGCGCTGTCATTCGCGTTTGGTATCACCGCATTTAAAGAAGAAGGGACGCTGGCCGCGGCGTTGATGCAGATTGGTGGCGGTTCCGCGTTCGCGCTGATGGTGCCGGTGCTGGCGGGCTTTATCGCCTTCTCCATCGCTGACCGTCCGGGTCTGACGCCAGGTCTTATCGGCGGTATGCTGGCCGTGAGCACCGGTTCCGGCTTTATTGGCGGTATCATTGCCGGTTTCCTGGCGGGTTACGTTGCGAAGCTTATCAGCTCGAAACTGAAGCTGCCGCAAAGTATGGAAGCCCTGAAACCGATTCTGATCATCCCGCTGATTTCCAGCCTGGTGGTCGGTCTGGCGATGATTTACCTGATTGGTAAGCCGGTTGCGGGTATCCTGGCGGGTCTGACCCACTGGCTGCAAACCATGGGTACGGCGAACGCGGTGCTGTTGGGTGCCATCCTTGGTGGCATGATGTGTACCGACATGGGTGGTCCGGTAAACAAAGCGGCCTACGCTTTCGGTGTTGGCCTGCTGAGTACTCAGACCTACGCGCCGATGGCAGCCATTATGGCGGCCGGTATGGTGCCACCGCTGGCTCTGGGGCTGGCAACGATTATTGCGCGTCGTAAATTCGACAAAGCGCAGCAGGAAGGCGGTAAAGCGGCGCTGGTGCTGGGCCTGTGCTTTATCACCGAAGGGGCGATTCCATTCGCGGCCCGTGACCCAATGCGTGTTCTGCCTTGCTGTATCGCTGGCGGCGCGGTGACCGGGGCAATCTCAATGGCGATTGGCGCGAAGCTGATGGCACCGCACGGTGGTCTGTTCGTTCTGTTGATCCCGGGCGCCATCACCCCGGTACTGGGTTACCTGCTGGCGATTGTTGCCGGTACGCTGGTGGCGGGGCTCTCTTACGCGGTGCTGAAACGCCCTGAAGCGGAAGTGGTGGCGAAAGCAGCCTAAGCGATAAAACCACAAAAAAGCCGGATCGCGTTAAGCGTCCGGCTTTTTTTATGCCGCCTGTTCAGCGGTCTGCTGCGCCTTCAGCCAGGCGATCTCTTCCGCCCAGATATCCGGATTGATGGTTTCCAGCACCATGGGGATACCATCGAAACGGGCGTCCTGCATGATAAAGCGGAACGCATCATGGCCGATATTGCCTTCGCCCAGGCTGTGGTGGCGGTCTACACGGCTGCCAAAAGCGCTTTTGGCATCGTTTAAGTGCATCCCGCGCAGATACTTAAAGCCCACCACGCGTTCGAACTCATCGAAGGTGTTTTTTGTGGCCTCGGTTGTGCGCAGGTCATAACCGGCCGCAAACGCGTGACAGGTATCGATACATACGCCCACGCGGGATTTGTCTTCCACGCCGTCGATAATGGCGGCCAGATGTTCGAACCTAAAACCGAGGTTGCTGCCCTGACCGGCGGTATTCTCAATCACCGCAGTCACACCCCGGGTTTTATCCAGCGTGATGTTGATGGACTCCGCAATGCGCGCCAGGCAGGCTTCTTCGTCTATCTGCATCAGGTGGCTACCGGGATGGAAGTTCAGCAGCGTCAGCCCAAGCTGCTCGCAGCGCTGGACTTCATCAAGAAACGCCTCGCGGGACTTCTCAAGGGCTTCTTCGACCGGATGACCGAGGTTGATCAGGTAACTGTCGTGGGGAAGGATTTGACCCGGCCCGTAGTGGTATTTCTCACAGGCGGCTTTAAAATCATCAATCACTTCAGCGGTAAGTGGTGCGGCGCGCCACTGACGCTGGTTTTTGGTGAACAGGGCGAAAGCGGTCGCCTCAATTTCGGCGGCGCGAATGGCGGCATTCGCAAGGCCACCAGCAGCGCTGACGTGCGCTCCAACGTATTTCATAAAGGACTCCTGTTAACCCGAAATGCGTATCATAGCGGGTTAACAGGAGAAGGATGTAGTGGTTTATGCCATCAGGCTGTGGACCACGAGGTTAATCGCGCCGCCACCCACAATCAGCCAGATGAAGAGCACCAGCGCCATCAGCAGCGGTTTTGCACCGGCTTTTTTCAGTGCGCTGACGTGCGTGGTCACCCCCAGTGCCGCCATCGCCATCGCCAGCAGCACGGTATCCAGCGTCACCAGCATATCGACCACCGCTTTTGGCAGCAGGTGGAAGGAGTTGAAAATCGCCACCACGATAAACAGGATCGCAAACCACGGAATGGTGATTTTACTCTTCTGGTTACTGCCCGCTGGCGCAAGCTGTTTCACGCGGGCGGCCAGGATAATCAGGAACGGTGCCAGCATCATGACGCGCAGCATTTTGGCAATCACCGCGGCGTTTTCGGCTTCCGGGTTAATGGCGTGACCTGCCGCCACAACCTGCGCCACTTCATGCATGGTTGAACCAATATAGATGCCATAGGTCTCCGGGCTAAACCAGTGGGCAACCAGCGGATACATGGCCGGGTAGAGGAAAATAGCCAGCGTACCGAAGATCACCACGGTCGCGACGGCCACCGTGACTTTGCTGGATTCCGCCTTGACGACAGGTTCGGTTGCCAGCACCGCCGCCGCACCGCAAATACTGCTCCCGGCACCAATCAGCCAGCTGGTCTGTTTATCCAGGCCAAAGATTTTCTGCCCGATAAAGCAGGCCAGTAAAAAGGTACTGGTGAGGGTCAGGACGTCAATGGCGATACCGCTGATGCCGACATCGGCAATCTGCGAAAAAGTGAGGCGAAAGCCGTAAAGAATGATCCCGAGGCGCAGCAGATGCTGCTTGGCAAAAATAACGCCGCCATCACAGGACTTCCAGATATGCGGGTAAACGGTATTACCCACGACCATGCCGAGCAAGATCGCCAGCGTTAAGGCGCTAAAACCAGCACCGGCGACGGCGGGAATGCTGCCGCCCCAGAGTGCCACGCCGGTGACGACCGCGCTGAGGGCAAGACCCGGCACGAAGTGCCACAATGTACGATGATGCTGTAAGGTAATTTCTGACATAACCTTCTCCTTTGTCTGGCTAAAGGTTACGGCGCGCTGGCTTAAAAATAAAATTGATTATATACTTATAATTAATCTATATAAGTGGTAAGCAACCATGCACATTACATTGCGTCAGCTGGAAGTCTTTGCCGAAGTGCTGAAAAGCGGGTCGACGACACAAGCCTCACAGATGCTGGCACTTTCCCAGTCTGCGGTCAGCGCGGCCCTGACCGATCTTGAGGGTCAGTTGGGCGTGCAGCTCTTCGACAGGGTAGGGAAGCGGCTGGTGGTCAACGAGCATGGTCGCCTTCTGTATCCCCGTGCGCTGGCGCTGCTGGAACAGGCGACGGAAATTGAACAACTGTTCCGGGAAGAAAACGGCGCCATCCGTGTATATGCCAGCAGTACCATCGGAAACTACATTCTGCCGGAAGTGATTGCCCGCTATCGCCGGGATTTCCCGACCCTGCCGCTGGAGATGAGCGTCGGTAACAGCCAGGATGTAATCAACGCGGTGATCGATTTCCGCGTGGATATCGGTCTTATCGAAGGGCCGTGCCATAACGTCGATATCATTGCTGAACCTTGGCTGGAAGATGAACTGGTGGTCTTCGCCTCGCCGGCCTCGTCGCTACTGCAGGGGGAGGTGACGCTGGAGCGACTGGCGCAGGCGCAGTGGATCCTGCGTGAGCAGGGCTCTGGCACCCGGGAAATTGTCGATTATCTGCTGCTCTCCCATCTGCCCCATTTCCAGCTGGGCATGGAGCTTGGCAACTCAGAAGCGATTAAGCATGCGGTCCGTCATGGTCTGGGGATTAGCTGTCTCTCGCGGCGGGTCATTGCTGAACAGCTGGAGGCCGGAACGCTGGTTGAAATTCCGCTTCCGCTGCCAAAACTGGTGCGCACGTTGTGGTGCATTCACCATCGTCAGAAACACCTCTCCAGTTCGTTACAGCGTTTTCTGCGCTATTGCGCCATTTAAAAGCGCCCCTCACCCCAATGGGGAGAGGGAAAAATTATGCTTTACTTATAATCCTGGCCGAGTCATGAAGGTCTCTTATAACTCAGTATTTCTGCCGGAAGGAACGCGGATCGTCTGCTACAATCGCGCCTCATTTATTAGATGGACAGCATTTTCACATGGTTTCAGAAATTAAAACCACAGAAGCGCCCGCGCTACGTCGCGAACTCAAGGCGCGTCACCTGACGATGATCGCCATCGGCGGCTCAATCGGTACAGGTCTTTTTGTTGCCTCCGGGGCAACCATTTCGGCAGCAGGCCCGGGTGGGGCGCTTTTCTCTTATATCCTGATTGGCCTGATGGTCTACTTCCTGATGACCAGTCTGGGCGAACTGGCCGCATACATGCCGGTATCAGGTTCGTTTTCGACCTATGGTCAGAAATACGTTGAAGAAGGGTTCGGCTTCGCGCTGGGCTGGAACTACTGGTACAACTGGGCGGTTACCATCGCCGTTGACCTTGTCGCCGCACAGCTGGTGATGACCTGGTGGTTCCCGGACACGCCAGGCTGGATCTGGAGTGCGCTGTTCCTCGCGGTCATCTTCCTGCTGAACTACATCTCCGTTCGCGGCTTTGGCGAAGCGGAATACTGGTTCTCTTTGATCAAAGTGGCAACCGTCATCATCTTTATCGTCGTCGGTGTGGCGATGATCGTTGGTATTTTCAAAGGTGCAGAACCTGCAGGCTGGAGCAACTGGACAATTGGTGATGCGCCGTTTGCCGGTGGTTTCTCGGCGATGATTGGTGTGGCGATGATTGTTGGCTTCTCCTTCCAGGGAACCGAGCTGATTGGTATTGCCGCCGGTGAATCTGAAAATCCGGAGAAGAACATTCCGCGCGCGGTGCGTCAGGTGTTCTGGCGTATTCTGTTGTTCTATGTATTCGCGATCCTGATCATCAGCCTGATCATTCCGTACACCGACCCAAGCCTGCTGCGTAACGATGTCAAAGACATCAGCGTCAGTCCGTTCACGCTGGTCTTCCAGCATGCCGGTCTGCTCTCTGCGGCGGCGGTGATGAACGCCGTGATCCTGACCGCGGTACTGTCCGCGGGTAACTCAGGGATGTATGCCTCAACCCGTATGCTCTATACCCTGGCCTGTGACGGTAAAGCGCCGCGTATTTTCGCAAAATTGTCTCGTGGCGGTGTGCCGCGTAACGCACTGTATGCCACAACGGTCATTGCTGGTCTGTGCTTCCTGACCTCCATGTTCGGTAACCAGACGGTGTACCTGTGGCTGCTCAACACCTCTGGTATGACGGGCTTTATCGCCTGGCTGGGGATTGCTATCAGCCACTACCGCTTCCGTCGCGGCTATGTGATGCAGGGACACGATCTGAACAACCTGCCGTACCGTTCCGGGTTCTTCCCGCTGGGGCCGATTTTCGCCTTCATTCTGTGTCTGATTATCACCCTGGGCCAGAACTATGAAGCGTTCCTGGCGGACACCATTGACTGGGGCGCCGTCACGGCCACCTACATTGGTATTCCGCTGTTCCTGGTGATCTGGTTTGGTTACAAGCTGATGAAAGGAACGCACTTCGTTCGCTACAGTGAAATGGAATTCCCGGAACGATTTAATAAATAAACCGCACTTCCTCTCTTTTAGCCCGCTCATTTGAGCGGGCTTTTTTATGCGGGATTAGAAGCTGTACGTCATGCCGACGGTATAGCGGCGGCCGTCGAGTACGGTGTCGTAGGTATCGTAATCAATCTGCTTATCAAGCACGTTGTAAACGCCGGCGGTGACCAGCAGGTTTTTATTCGCGTTATAGCGCAGACCGACATCAACCTGGGTATAGGACGGTGTGCCCTGAGACATTGAGGTACGGCTCAGGTATTCAGACGTTTTACCGCGCAGGTTCAGACGGCTCCAGAACCCGACATCCGGCGTGGCCTGCCAGTCAAGGGTGGTGTTGAACATATGCTTCGGCATTTTGTTCAGCGGCTTGCCAGAGAATTGGCCACTTTTCTGCTCCGATTCCGTGTAGGTGTAGTTGGCGGTCCAGTTCACATCACGGGTAATTTTCCAGCCGAAGGTGGATTCCACACCGCGCATGTTCGCTTTGTCCACATTGACGCGGTCGCTGACGAAATCATAGGTGTGATTACCAATGGTGCAGGCAGGATCGGCGCTGCTGTTACAGCGGCGCACTTCGGTGATCTTATCCTTGAAGTCGGTATTGAACAGCGTCACTCCGGCATTCAGATTGTCGCTGTTATCCCAGAGCAGGGCGATCTCTTCGCTCAGGCTCTTCTCCGGTTTCAGATCCGGATTGCCGACAATGATGCCATCAAGACGTCCACCGCCCGTTGCCTGGCCCCAGCTGGCTGAAGACTGACGCAGGTCCGGCGCACGGTAGCCAGCGGAGACGCCACCTTTTAGCGTCCACTGATCGGCCAGATGCCACACGCCATAGCCGCGTGGCGTCCAGTTGGTGCCGTAGTTTTGGTCTTTATCCATCCGCAGACCACCGGTCAGCGTAAAGCTGTCGGTCATCGCCCATTCATCTTCGGCAAATAGCGCCCAGCTCCAGCGCGTCAGTTTGTTGAGCCCATCAGCGGCTTGCAGCTGGTTGCCGTTATCGCGCAGTTTCTCATAACGATACTGCCCGCCGAGGGTCAACGTATGGTCACCCAGGAAGATCTGGTTCTGGTTGTTGAACGTCGTGTTCCAGGATCGCATGTCGCGATCCGGGTTGTTGGTCTCTTCCTGCTGAATGTAGCTGGTGGTATTGAAGTCGCTGTAATAGCCGTTATGGGTTAATGCGTACGTCGTATGCTCGTAGCGCGTCTCACTCTTTGTGTTCGGCTTGCAGGTGTTGCCGCGGCAGGTTTCTGTCGCTTTGGACATGCCTGGCGTGCTGTTTCTGTCCTGAAGTTCACGGGCAAAATCGAGATCGAAATCATTCTGCTCGTCCGGGGTAAAGTTCAGTGTAATGCCGCCGTTACGCATCTTCTGCTCGTTATACCCGTTGACGATTTTATCTTCCGCGCGGCGTGACAGCAGTCCCGTCACTTTTGCCCCCAGCAGGCCGTCAATCAGTGGGCCCGAAGCATAGGCGTTGGTCTGGAAAATATCGCCGGAATCATTGTTTTCCTGGAACGTGGCATCGCCATGTAAAGAGCCGGTCCAGGCTTTGGTATTCGACACTTTTTTGGTGATCACGTTGATCACACCGCCCATGGCGTCCGAGCCATACAGCGATGACATCGGGCCGCGGATCACTTCGATGCGTTCGATGGACTCCAGCGGCGGCAGCCAGCCTTGTTCAATACCCGCGTTATCGCTGTTTGGGCGCGTGCTGCGGGTACTGATACGTTTGCCGTTGACCAGAAACAGCGTGTACTGGGAAGCCATGCCGCGAATGCTGATATCGCTGCTGCTGCCCCCACCGGTGACGACCACGCCCGGTACATCTTTCAGCGCATCGGTGACGTCGCGGTACGCTTTGTCTTCAATTTGCTGTTTCGAAATAACGGATATCGAGGCGGGGGCATTCTGGATCTTTTGTTCAAACCCGGTGGCAGTGACGACAACGGTGTCCTGTTCGGCTGCGTGAACGACGTGGGGAAGTGTGGCGACGCCAACGGCGATAGCCAGTGCCTTAACGCGAGGTATAGTCATTTTGTACATTCCGTATAAATGAAAAAAACTCCATCGGGATAACCCTGATAACGCTATGTCTTTGTCTTGTAAGAACGCTTTGTGATGGAGAAGAGGCTCGAATTGTACAAAAGAATGTAGATTTGTAAACACAAATGATAATCGAAATCATTTGTGTTTGATGTGAAAGGCAGACTACTGAGGTGATTCACTCCGATGGCAGGGTATGCCCGGCACGCAGAGCGTCACCGGGCGAGAAGGGGATTTACCCGAACAAATGCTCCGCATGGAAACGAAGATGATCCTCAATAAAGGAGGCGATGAAGTAATAGCTGTGGTCATAGCCTGGCTGAATGCGCAGCGTCAGCGGCCAGTCCTTCTGACGTGCGGCTTCAGCCAGCACGGCAGGTTGTAATTGCCCTGCCAGGAACTGATCCGCATCACCTTGATCGACAAGCGTCGGGATCGTACTTCCTGGCTGGCTCGCCAGCATCAGGGCGCAACTGTCCCATTCCTGCCAGCGTTGCGCGTCATCGCCCAGATAATTTGTAAAGGCTTTCTGCCCCCACGGGACCTGGGTGGGGTTCACAATTGGCGCAAACGCGGACACGCTGGTGTATCTGCCCGGGTTTTTTAGCGCCATGATCAACGCGCCGTGCCCACCCATAGAATGCCCGCTGATGGCACACCGGTTGCTTACCGCAAACTCACGCTGGATCAGCGCTGGCAGCTCGTCGGCAATGTAGTCGTACATGCGGTAATGGCTTGCCCACGGCTGCTCGGTGGCGTTCAGATAGAACCCGGCCCCTTTGCCCAGATCATATCCAGCATCGTCCGCCACCTCATCACCACGCGGGCTGGTGTCTGGCATCACCAGGGCGATACCCAGCTCGGCCGCCACACGCTGCGCGCCCGCTTTAGTGGTGAAGTTCTCATCGTTACAGGTTAACCCCGAGAGCCAGAACAGAACCGGAGGCTTTACGCCTTCTCTGGACGGCGGCAGGAAAATGCTGAACGTCATGGTGCAGTTCAGTACGGCGGAGTCGTGGCGCCAGCGCTGCTGTCGACCTTCAAAACAACGATGCTCTTCGAGCAGTTCCATGCAGGGCTCCTTAATGCGAATTGCTATTCATTCAGTCCATAATACAGAGTTTTCATTTACCTGTGAGCAACTTTCACTTTCGCAAGACAGCGAGATACTGCATCATAAATTTACTTTTTATTAACAACTGGAGCGGTCATGGCGCTGCGAATTGCGCTCAGTGGATTTGTGGTTCTGGTGGTGGCGATGGGGATTGGGCGCTTCGCGTTTACTCCACAGGTGCCGCTGATGATTGCCGCCGGGCAACTCACGCTCACCAGCGCAGGTCTGGTGGCGGCGATGAACTATCTGGGCTATCTGGTGGGCGCATGGGATGCGATGCGCGCCCATCGCTTTGTTGAAACCCGCCTCTGGCTGGGCATTACTGGCGCGGTGGCGCTGACGCTGCTTTCCGCCGCGGCAGATAACGCGCTGGTACATGGTCTGCTGCGCTTTGTGATTGGCTGCATGAGCGGCTGGTCGATGGTGTTGATTGCCGCCTGGACCAACGAGCGGCTGGGGCAACTGGGTAAACCGGGCCTGAGCGCGGCCGTGTTTGCCGGGCCGGGTGCAGGTATCGCCCTGAGCGGATTGCTCGCGGTTTATATCCATGCGAAAGCGTTATCGGCCGGGGCTGCATGGCAGATCTACGGCGTGCTGGCACTGGTGCTTATCGCATTGATTGCCCGCTATTTACCGCGTGCCGGGCAACTTCACCGGCCGGGCAGTGCGCCTGAACCATTGATTCTGACGCAAGATTTAAAGCGCCTGGTCTGGAGCTACAGCCTGGCCGGGTTTGGCTACATCCTGCCTGCGACGTTCTTATCGCAAATGGCGGCCGTGCGTTTCCCCGGTAGCCTGTTTGCACAGTTTGTCTGGCCGATCTTTGGCATCGCCGCTGTGGTGGGCATCGTGCTCAGCATCGTTTTGCGGCACACCTCTACCTCGAACCGCAGGCTGGCTATCGTGCTGTGGTTACAGGGGGCGGGCGTGCTGGCGGCCTGGCTACTGCCGGGGATTGGCGGCTTGCTGACGGGCGGTCTGCTGGTGGGGGGCGGATTCCTGTGTGCCGTTCAGCTCTCTTTACTCTACGGGCGCGAACTGGCACCCGATCATACCCGCTACATGGCGGGGCTGCTGACCACCGGTTACGCCATTGGCCAGTTAGTGGGGCCGATGACCTCAG
Organism: Enterobacter sp. WCHEn045836; assembly: GCF_003965585.1. Classification (NCBI taxonomy): domain Bacteria; kingdom Pseudomonadati; phylum Pseudomonadota; class Gammaproteobacteria; order Enterobacterales; family Enterobacteriaceae; genus Enterobacter; species Enterobacter sp. WCHEn045836. Next base: position 161,896 of record NZ_RXPT01000001.1, on the reverse strand, counting down.
CGTTATCCACCTGGCTTACCCACAAGCTTGAGCCTGCACTGGGGCTGGCAGGCGTGGCGCTGTTCATTGGCGGCGCGCTGGTGTGGAACCGTCAGGCTGAAAGGCAACAGCAATTGCAATAATTATCGTCGTGAATACTGGATTATGTGCGCCGCCTCACGCACAATGAGCGCACACTTTTGCCACAACGAGGGCAGAAGACGCCACACCTGCAGGAGAAAAGAATGTCATCACTCAGTAAAGAAGCGGCCCTTGTCCACGAAGCCCTGGTTGCGCGCGGTCTTGAAACGCCACTGCGTCCACCCGTTCAGGAAGTGGATAATGAAACCCGTAAACGTCTGATTGCCGGGCACATGACCGAGATCATGCAACTGCTGAATCTCGATCTGAGCGACGACAGTTTGATGGAAACGCCGCATCGCATCGCAAAAATGTATGTCGACGAAATTTTCTCCGGCCTGGACTACGCCAACTTCCCGAAAATCACCGTCATTGAAAACAAAATGAAGGTGGATGAGATGGTCACGGTGCGTGATATCACGCTGACCAGCACCTGTGAACACCACTTTGTGACCATCGACGGTAAAGCGACTGTGGCTTACATTCCAAAAGATACGGTGATTGGTCTGTCCAAAATCAACCGTATCGTGCAGTTCTTTGCCCAACGCCCACAGGTGCAGGAGCGTCTGACGCAGCAGATCCTGACCGCGCTGCAAACGCTGCTGGGCACCAATAACGTCGCGGTCTCCATTGACGCGGTTCACTACTGCGTGAAAGCGCGCGGTGTGCGTGATGCTACCAGTGCGACCACCACCACGTCGCTGGGCGGTCTGTTTAAATCCAGCCAGAACACCCGCCAGGAGTTCCTGCGCGCCGTGCGTCACCACAACTAATCAGACAGGGCAGGGACCATGGAGCGAAACGTCACGCTCGATTTTGTTCGCGGCGTCGCCATTCTCGGTATCCTGCTGCTTAATATCAGCGCCTTCGGCTTGCCGAAGGCCGCCTATCTCAACCCGGCCTGGTATGGCGACATCAGCCGCAGCGATGCCTGGACCTGGGCGATCCTCGATCTTTTTGCCCAGGTGAAATTCCTCACCCTGTTTGCGCTGCTGTTTGGTGCTGGCCTGCACCTGCTGCTCAAACGCGGCACGCGCTGGATACAATCACGTCTGACGCTGCTGGTTCTCCTTGGCTTTATTCACGGCCTGTTCTTCTGGGATGGTGATATTCTTCTCGCCTATGGATTGGTCGGGCTGATTTGCTGGCGGCTGATCCGCGACGCGCACAGCGTAAAAAGCCTGTTTAATACCGGCGTCATGCTCTATGTCATGGGGCTTGGCGTACTGCTGTTGCTGGGTATGATTTCCGGCGAGGCGACCAATCGCTCGTGGATACCGGACGCCGCCAACCTGCAGTATGAGCAGTTCTGGAAGCTAAAAGGCGGCGCGGAAGCGATAAGCAACCGTGCGGATATGCTGGGCGATAACCTGCTGGCGCTGGGTGCGCAATACGGCTGGCAGCTGGCGGGGATGATGCTGATGGGCGCATCCCTGATGCGTACCGGCTGGCTGAAAGGGGAATTTAGCCTGCGCCACTACCGTCGCACAGGAGCCTTGCTGGTGCTACTGGGGGTGGCGATCAATCTCCCGGCGGTGATCGCGCAGTGGCATCTTCACTGGGATTACCGCTGGTGCGCTTTCCTGCTGCAGGTTCCGCGCGAGCTCAGTGCCCCGTTCCAGACCATCGGCTACGCCGCGCTCATCTATGGCTTCTGGCCGCAGCTCTCCCGTCTCTGGATTGTCAGTGCCGTTGCCTGCGTCGGCCGCATGGCGTTAAGCAATTATCTGCTGCAGACTCTCATCTGCACCACGCTGTTCTACCGATTTGGCCTGTTTATGAAATTCGACCGCCTTACGCTGCTGGCATTTGTTATTCCGGTCTGGATGGTAAACCTGACGTTTTCGGTTATCTGGCTACGCTATTTCCGCCAGGGGCCGCTGGAGTGGGGGTGGCGTCAGTTAACCGCAAAAGCGTCAGGCGTTTCATTGAGTAATACATCCAGATAACGATCTGGATCACAATCATTAACAAAACGGATGTAACCGTTTTCATCTGTGTGAGCTTCTTCACGTAGTCCCTTTTCTCTCGCTGCCAAAATAGCCACCTTGCTAAACACAGGGGGTGTCTGTGAGTTGCTGCAATCCTTTTAAGGATGGTGAATATGATCACCATTCGTGACGTCGCCCGTCAGGCGGGCGTTTCTGTGGCTACCGTCTCTCGCGTGCTAAACAATAGTGCGCTGGTCAGCCCTGAAACCCGTGAAACCGTGATGAAAGCCGTGACCCAACTGGGTTACCGGCCCAATGCTAACGCGCAGGCGCTGGCTACCCAGGTCAGTGACACCGTGGGCGTGGTGGTGATGGACGTGTCGGATGCGTTTTTTGGGGCGCTGGTTAAAGCGGTGGATGTTGTCGCCCAGCAGCACCAGAAGTATGTGCTGATCGGCAACAGCTATCATGAAGCAGAAAAAGAGCGCTATGCCATCGAAGTGCTGATCCGCCAGCGTTGTAACGCGCTGATTGTCCATTCAAAAGCCCTGAGTGATGAAGAACTTGCCGGATTTATGGAGCAGATCCCCGGCATGGTACTGATCAACCGTATTGTGCCCGGCTATGCCCACCGCTGCGTAGGGCTGGATAACGTGAGTGGCGCGATGATGGCCACGCGAATGCTGATTAATAACGGGCATCAGCGGATCGGATATCTGGCGTCCAGCCACGCGATTGAGGACGACGAACTGCGTCGTGAAGGCTGGCAAAACGCCCTGAAAGAGCACGGCATTGCGCCTTCTGAAAGCTGGGTAGGTACCGGCACACCGGATATGCAGGGAGGGGAGGCGGCGATGGTCGAACTGCTGGGCCGCAACCTGCAGCTCTCTGCGGTGTTTGCGTACAACGACAGCATGGCCGCCGGGGCACTGACCGCGTTAAAAGATAACGGCATTGCGGTGCCACAGCATTTATCGTTGATCGGTTTTGATGATATTCCCATTGCCCGTTACACCGACCCGCAGCTGACAACGGTACGCTATCCCATTGCCTCAATGGCCAAACTGGCAACAGAACTGGCGTTACAGGGCGCGGCAGGGCAGCTGGATCCGGGGGCAACTCATTGTTTCATGCCGACGTTAGTGCGTCGTCATTCGGTCTCTGCCCGGCAAATTGTGGTTCCGATCACTAACTGATAAAGCGAGCTGATGTAACCGTTTTCAATCTGTGAGTAAATTCACAGTATCTTAACAAGGCGCTGACTATGATGTCAGCGTTTTAGGGGCTGAAACGCTATGTAACAGTGATTATTCACTTTCACTATAGCCAACGTGCCGCAAACAACGAATAAAACGCATTTCTGGAGCGTTACCGAACACGGAAGATAGAAATTTTATAAGTGAACTTCGGCTGTCAGTAACGTTTTATTAACATCTGCCCGCCGATCGTTATTCACAAGAACTACCCTGCATAAAAAAAACCGGAGATACCATGAATAAGAAGGTGTTGACTCTGTCTGCTGTAATGGCAAGCATGCTTTTTGGTGCTGCAGCGCACGCTGCGGATACCCGTATTGGTGTGACTATCTATAAATACGACGACAACTTCATGTCTGTTGTGCGTAAAGCGATCGAGAAAGATGCTAAAGCAGCGCCAGATGTTCAGCTGCTGATGAATGACTCCCAGAACGACCAGTCCAAACAGAACGACCAGATCGACGTTCTGCTGGCAAAAGGCGTGAAAGCACTGGCAATCAACCTGGTTGACCCGGCTGCTGCAGGCACAGTTATTGAGAAAGCGCGCGGCCAGAATGTGCCAATCGTCTTCTTCAACAAAGAACCTTCCCGTAAAGCGCTGGACAGCTATGACAAAGCGTATTACGTCGGTACTGACTCCAAAGAGTCCGGTATTATCCAGGGCGATCTGATCGCGAAACACTGGGCGGCCAACCCGAACTGGGATCTGAACAAAGACGGCCAGATCCAGTTTGTGCTGCTGAAAGGTGAACCGGGCCACCCGGATGCTGAAGCGCGTACCACTTACGTTGTCAAAGAGCTGAACGACAAGGGCCTGAAAACCCAGCAGCTGGCCTTAGATACCGCAATGTGGGATACCGCTCAGGCGAAAGACAAAATGGACGCGTGGCTGTCTGGTCCTAACGCGAACAAAATTGAAGTGGTTATCGCTAACAACGACGCGATGGCTATGGGTGCGGTAGAAGCCCTGAAAGCACACAACAAATCCTCTATCCCTGTGTTCGGCGTGGATGCGCTGCCAGAAGCCCTGGCACTGGTGAAATCGGGTGCGATGGCCGGTACCGTGCTGAACGATGCCAATAACCAGGCGAAAGCGACCTTCGATCTGGCGAAAAACCTGGCCGACGGTAAAGGTGCAGCGGATGGCACCAACTGGAAAATCGACAATAAAATCGTTCGCGTACCTTACGTGGGCGTAGACCAGTCCAACCTGGCTGAGTTTATCGGTAAATAAGATAGTTAGTCATGTCTCCACAGGGCGCAACATGTTGCGCCCTTTTATAACGCGATATGCGAGGCCAACAAGGTATAATTATGGTCAGCACAACTACTCAGTCGTCCGGTGAATACTTGTTGGAAATGAACGGCATCAACAAGTCGTTTCCCGGTGTTAAGGCACTCGATAATGTTAATTTAAAAGTTCGTCCCCACTCTATTCATGCGTTAATGGGGGAAAACGGGGCAGGTAAATCAACATTATTAAAATGTCTTTTTGGGATCTATCAAAAAGATTCTGGCAGTATTCTTTTTCAGGGGAAAGAGATCGATTTCCATTCAGCAAAAGAAGCACTGGAAAACGGTATCTCAATGGTTCACCAGGAATTGAACCTGGTACTGCAACGTTCGGTAATGGATAATATGTGGTTGGGTCGTTATCCCACCAAAGGTGTTTTTGTCGATCAGGACAAAATGTACCGTGACACCAAAGCCATTTTCGATGAGCTGGATATTGATATCGATCCGCGCGCCCGCGTGGGAACATTATCCGTCTCACAAATGCAGATGATCGAAATTGCCAAAGCGTTCTCCTATGATGCGAAAATTGTCATCATGGATGAACCGACATCGTCATTAACGGAAAAAGAGGTTAACCACCTTTTTACCATTATTCGTAAGCTGAAAGAGCGCGGCTGCGGCATTGTTTATATCTCCCATAAAATGGAAGAGATCTTCCAGCTGTGTGATGAGATAACCATCCTGCGCGACGGCCAGTGGATAGCCACCCAGCCTCTGGAAGGGCTGGACATGGACAAGATCATCGCCATGATGGTAGGTCGTTCCCTGAATCAGCGTTTCCCGGATAAAGAGAACAAGCCAGGCGAGGTGATCCTTGAGGTCCGTAACCTGACCTCGTTGCGCCAGCCCTCCATTCGCGATGTCTCCTTCGACCTGCACAAGGGCGAAATTCTGGGCATTGCCGGCCTGGTTGGGGCAAAACGTACCGATATCGTCGAAACCCTGTTTGGTATTCGCGAGAAAGCCGAAGGCACCATCACGCTGCACGGTAAGAAAATCAACAACCACAACGCCAACGAGGCCATTAATAATGGTTTTGCGCTGGTAACGGAAGAGCGTCGTTCAACCGGTATTTATGCCTATCTGGATATTAACTTTAACTCGTTAATTTCTAATATTCGCAACTATAAAAACAAAGTTGGACTGCTGGATAATTCCCGCATGAAGAGCGATACCCAGTGGGTTATTGACTCCATGCGCGTAAAAACGCCAGGTCATCGTACGCAAATTGGTTCGTTGTCGGGTGGTAACCAGCAGAAAGTCATTATCGGTCGTTGGTTATTAACGCAGCCAGAAATTCTGATGCTGGATGAACCGACCCGTGGTATTGACGTCGGCGCGAAGTTTGAAATTTATCAGCTGATTGCCGAGCTGGCGAAAAAGGATAAAGGGATCATTATCATCTCTTCCGAAATGCCGGAATTGTTAGGGATCACGGACCGTATTCTGGTTATGAGCAATGGTCTCGTTGCCGGTATTGTTGACACGAAAACGACAACGCAAAACGAAATTTTGCGTTTAGCGTCTTTGCACCTTTAAGATCAGGGGCTCCTCATGAGTGCGTTAAATAAAAAAAGTTTTCTCACTTATCTGAAAGAAGGCGGTATTTACGTTGTTCTTTTAGTATTGCTGGCCATTATCATTTTCCAGGATCCTACGTTCTTAAGTCTGCTGAACCTGAGTAACATTCTGACTCAGTCTTCCGTGCGTATTATCATCGCGCTGGGCGTGGCGGGGCTTATCGTCACCCAGGGGACTGACCTTTCCGCGGGGCGTCAGGTCGGTCTGGCGGCGGTGATCGCGGCAACCCTGTTGCAGTCGATGGAAAACGCCAACAAGGTGTTCCCGGAAATGGCGACCATGCCCATTTTCGTGGTGATTCTGATTGTCTGTGCCATCGGTGCGGTGATTGGTCTGATTAACGGTATTATCATCGCTTACCTGAACGTGACGCCCTTTATCACCACTCTGGGCACGATGATCATCGTTTACGGCATCAACTCCCTCTACTACGACTTCGTCGGCGCGTCCCCCATCTCGGGCTTCGACAGCGGCTTCTCGACCTTTACGCAAGGCTTTATTGCGCTGGGCAGCTTCCGCCTGTCGTACATCACCTTCTACGCGCTGATTGCGGTGGCTTTCGTCTGGATCCTGTGGAACAAAACCCGCTTCGGTAAGAACATCTTCGCCATCGGGGGTAACCCGGAAGCAGCGAAAGTGTCCGGCGTGAACGTGGCCCTGAACCTGCTGATGATCTATGCGCTGTCCGGTGTGTTCTACGCCTTCGGCGGGATGCTGGAAGCGGGCCGTATCGGCTCTGCCACCAACAACCTCGGCTTTATGTACGAACTGGATGCGATTGCCGCCTGCGTGGTGGGTGGGGTCTCCTTCAGCGGCGGCGTGGGCACTGTGCTCGGCGTGGTCACCGGTGTGATCATCTTTACGGTCATCAACTACGGTCTGACCTATATCGGCGTGAACCCATACTGGCAGTACATTATTAAAGGCGCCATTATCATCTTCGCGGTTGCGCTGGATTCACTGAAATACGCCCGCAAGAAATAATCGCTTCTCGTATTATCTGGCCCGCTCACCGAGCGGGCTTTTTTTATGTCTCACGCCAGCGCCGATTCCTGCCCGGTGACAATACTTTCAAACCAGTCGAGCTCCGCGAGTTTGCACGCGACCCACTGGTGTGAAAACGCCTCGCCCAGGCTGTCGATGAGATACTGGCAGCGGGCAAATTCTTCAATGGCCTGTTGCTGGAACAGCGGCAGTACCGGTTCATCATGCTGCGGTGCGGGTAAATCCTTTTCGTCGAAATTTTCCAGCCCGTACAACATGCCGGTCAGGATGGTCGCCGCCACCAGATACGGGTTGGCATCAGCCCCCGCCAGCCGATACTCAATGCGGCGGTTGCTCTCGTCCGAGCAGGGGATGCGTAGCGCGGCGGAGCGGGTGTTATAGCCCCAGGAATTGAATAACGGCTCAGTGAGGTTTTTACGCAGGCGGCGAAACGCGTTCACGCCGGGTGCCAGAATGGCGACGGAGGCGGGCATCAGCGCCAGCTGGCCCGCAATGCATAAGCGCATCATGCTGTTCAGTTCATCCACCGGCGAGGCAAACATATTTTCGCCGTGAATGTTGTTCAGGCTGAAATGGAAATGCAGACCGCTGCCGGATTGCTGGCTAAAGGGTTTCGCCATAAAGTTGGCCTGCAGGCCGTGCTTCTCTGCCACAAAGCGGGTTAAGCGTCGCAGGGCCAGCACGTTATCGCACATCTCAACCACGTGATGGCTGTGCTTGAGGTTTAATTCGAACTGACCGGATTCGGCCTCGGCCACGATCCCGGTAAGGGGAATACGCTGCAGGTGTGCCAGTTGTTCCAGTTCGTCAAATAGCGCGGTGTGTGCCGTTGAGGTATCCAGATGAAAGCAGCCCTGATTCTGCGGATCCTGTGGGCCTCTGCCGGTGAGATAGAACTCAATCTCCGGGGCAATCACCGGGTAGAGACCATGCTGGTGAAAGCGGGCCAGGACGTTCTGCAGTATCACGCGTGGCTCAAGTGAACAGGGGGTTCCGTCGCTCTCTTTCATCGTCAGCAGGATCTGTGCGTTGTGCTGCGGATCGTGTGAAGAGGGGCGCAGGGAGCCCGCTACCGGAACACAAAAACGGTCTGGCTCATCATCAAGCGCGGCGGCTATCTTTCCTTTCTGGTCCATCGAATAGACAGAGAGGGGAAAATAACAGCCCTTTTCAAGGCTCAGCATGTTCTCCACCGAGAGTCGCTTGCCGCGCATGATGCCATTGATATCGTTGAGGTAAACGTCAATATGTTTTGTCTGCGGGTAACGCGCCAGATAATCCGCCACTTCCACCGACACGTTATGCTGCAAGGCATCCAGCTTTTCATCAAGCCACAGCCCAGAATTCAGCGCGGTCGGGAGGGATAAACCCGGGAAGTTAAAATATGGACGGATACTTTTCAGGAAAAACGCATTCATTATCGAGTTCATAGTCATTCTTCAATGAAGCCGTAGCGGCAGTGAACTCAGCATAAAAGGGCAGGCGTAAAGGTCGGATAAAAAGCGTGGCGCCTGGCGTAAAGAAACGATAAAAGCGGGCTACTTTTTCTCTTTCTTCTGGATCTCAGGCAGCTGTTCCGGGGTGACGGCCGGGTAGCCCTGCGCATCTTCAGGCACTTCATGCATGGCCGGAATCGGCACCAGTGGACCTAAAAAGCGCGGTTCACGTTTGAAGATATAGAGGTCAGCCAGCGCCCCGAAGCGGGCGCCAAACTCGCGCACGCGTACGCTCAGCATATCTTTTGGCGATGGCACGGCGTAACACTGCGCCTGAATGCCCATGTGCAGCGCGATAAACAGCGCACGTTCGCAATGGAAGCGCTGGGTGATGATGATGAAGTCGTTGGTATCGAATACTTTGCGCGTGCGGACGATGGAGTCGAGTGTGCGGAACCCGGCGTAGTCGAGCACGATATCTGCCGGATCAACGCCGGCGGCAATCAGGTCTTTACGCATGGTGACTGGTTCGTTGTAGCTTTGCAGCGCGTTATCGCCGCTTAACAACAGGTAATTGACCTTACCGCTGTTGTAGGCGTTGAGTGCGCCCTGAATACGGTAGCGGTAATACTGATTGATAACACCGGTGCGGTAATACTTTGCGGTGCCGAGCACCACGCCAACCTGGCGGTAGGGGAGATCCTGCAGATCGTCAAAAATGTAGGGGGCCGTTTTCCAGCTCATCCAGCGGTCGAGACCCAGCACGATCAACAGCAGTATGCCGACCAGGACAGACAGGCTGTAAAAAACGCGCTTTAACATGCAGATGGCTCGTACCGAAGGTGAAATTTAACTCAGGCTACTGTACCCGTCTGGTTAGCGCAAGAAACAGCGCATCAACTGAGGGCTTTTTCAGCAAACTGGCGGGCATTTCTGCCCGCCGGATGGATCACGTCAGTAATACACGCTCGATTGACGAGCAGCCCAGCGCTTTCAGGGTGGTGGCGGTAGCATCCCACTGAATCAGCGGCGCATCGGCAATTTCTGCCAGAATGGCGCGCTGGATATCCGGGTAATCGTAGCCGTTGAGGCTCAGCAGGTTCAGTGCGCCCTGCAGCGGTGGCAGCGTTGGGTTAAACGCGGCGTTTTCCGCATAGCTGCCGCTAAAGATACGCCCATCGCGGCACTGCAGTGCCACGCCGCTCGGGGAGTTGCTGTATGGCGTGTGGCTCTTGTTGGCAGCGCGAATGGCCGCCTGGTTCAGGTCATCACCGGACAGCGCATAACCGTGGTCCTGCTCGTCCATCAGCAGGGTTTTGATCTCAAGATCTTTCGGGCCGAAGGCGTCAGGCAGGTAATCGCCCAGCGTGTGCGGCGCGCGACCCGGCAGATTGATGCGCAGTTGCAGCCCGCTGTTCAGTTCATTCATAAACTGACGACAGTGGCCGCACGGGGTGTAGTTTACGGTAATGGCGCTCAGGGCTTTTTCGCCACGCAGCCAGGCGTGGCTGATGGCGCTCTGTTCCGCATGAACAGTCTGCTGCATGGTTGCGCCCAGGAACTCCATGTTTCCGCCGAAGTACCAGGTGCCGCTGACGCCACGCGCGATGGCACCCACGTTAAAGTGGGACAGATCGGCACGCGCACAGGCGGCAGCCAGGGGGAGCAGTGCGAAAGCCAGCGCGTCTTCGTCTAGATCCGTTGCCTGTTTCAGCGTGGTGATCTGCTCAGCGGTGAGCAGGGCGGGGAAATGCTCATCCGCCAGAATCGGGGCCAGAGCTGATTGCAAATTCTCTGCAAGCCGGGCGAAAGCCGCTTGAAAACGTGGATGCATGGCGTTTGCCTCATAAAGGTTAATGGATCGGTAGTGTACGGAGCCGTCAGGGCTTTATATGTGATCCACTTCTCATTATGTATGCAACTTATGAAAACAAAATGAAATTTGCGCGACGCATCGCAAATTTTAGCCCATCACCGCCAGAATAATGGGGAAAATGAACGGCGCCATCAGCGAGGTCATGATTCCGCAGATCACCAGCGCCAGCGAGCTGAACGCCCCTTCCTGGTAATCCAGCTCCGCACAGCGGGCAGTGCCCAGCGCGTGCGACGCGGTGCCCATCGCCAGACCGCGTGCGGCTTTGGTGTGAATGCGCATGACATTGAGCAGGGTATGGCCAAACACGGCGCCCAGTATGCCGACGAAGATCACGCACATGGCGCTGATGGCCGGAATACCCCCGAGGCTGCCGCCCACGGCCATGGCGATAGGCGTGGTCACCGATTTCGGCAGAATAGAGGCGGCAATTTGCGCAGAGGCCCCCATCAGCAGTGCGACTGAAGTACCGGTGATCATCGCCACCAGGCTCCCCACAAAACAGATGGTAATAATGGATTTCCAGCGGGCGCGGATCTGGTGTAGCTGTTCATATAAAGGAAAGGCGAGCGCGACCACGGCGGGTTGCAGCAGGTCGTTTAAAATTTTGCTGCCGGCAAAGTAGCGTTCGTAAGGAATACCGGTAAGCAGCAGGAACGGGATAATCACCACCATCGCCACCAGCAACGGGTTAAGCAGCGGCATCTTGAACCGGGCGGCAAGTTTGCGTGCCGCGAAGAACACCGCCAGGGTTAATGGCAGCGACCACCAGATATTAGCCATCATTGTTTTGTTCCTTTCTGTCCAACCACTTTGCGTTCGCCATGCACCAGATGCGAACTCCAGCTCACCACCAGGAAAACCACCAGCGTACTGACCGCGCAGGAGACGACGATCGGGCCGAACTGCGCCTTGAGCAAATCAAAATATTGCATTACACCGACACCAATCGGCACGAACAGCAGCGCCATATAGCGAATGAGGACGAAGCAGCCAGGGTTGACCCATTTCGCCGGCAGAATTTGCAGGGCCAGCAGAACAAAGAGGATCAGCATGCCGATGATGCTGCCTGGAATGGTGATAGGAAGCAGGGAAGCGATGAAAATCCCGGCGTACAGGCAGGCGTAAATCAGGACGAATGCGCGCAGATATTGCCAGATAGTGTTTAATGATTTTCTCATGGTTAAAATCCTTGCTGAAACGCATTCATCATACAATTAAACCCGAAAGTGTGCCACGGATCACATCATGAATTTTGAGCATACCCGTCATTCCAGAATAGAACGTCGTGCTTTCCACATACATACAGAGCGGATACTATAGCGCGTCTTTTTTCACAGGTACTGCTATGCGTGTTTTACTGGCCCCAATGGAAGGCGTGCTCGACTCCTTGGTGCGCGAACTTCTGACCGAGGTGAACGATTACGATCTCTGCGTGACGGAGTTTTTGCGCGTGGTCGATATGTTGTTGCCGGTAAAATCGTTCTACAGACTCTGTCCGGAGCTGCACCGCCAGAGCCGGACCACCTCCGGCACGCTGGTGCGTATTCAACTGCTGGGCCAGTATCCTGAATGGCTGGCAGAGAACGCCGCCCGTGCCGTCGAGCTCGGCTCTTACGGGGTCGATCTCAACTGTGGCTGCCCGTCTAAGCTTGTGAACGGCAGCGGCGGTGGGGCGACGCTGCTGAAAGATCCGGAGCTGATTTACCGTGGCGCGAAAGCGATGCGTGAGGCCGTGCCCTCGCACCTGCCGGTGACGGTCAAAGTGCGCCTGGGCTGGGACAGCGACGCGCGGCAGTTTGAAATTGCCGATGCGGTGCAGCAGGCCGGCGCTACCGAGTTGGTGGTGCATGGCCGCACCAAAGAAGACGGCTACAAAGCCGAGCGCATTAACTGGCAGGCGATAGGCGAGATCCGCCAAAGGCTCACTATTCCGGTTATCGCCAACGGTGAAATCTGGGATTACAAGAGCGCGCAGGCCTGTCTGAAGGCCACTGGCTGCGAGGCGGTGATGATCGGCCGCGGTGCGCTGAATGTGCCTAACCTTAGCCGGGTGATTAAATATAACGAGCCGCGTATGCCGTGGGCTGATGTTGTTACGCTGCTGCAAAAATATAGCCGTCTGGAAAAGCAGGGCGACACCGGTTTATATCATGTGGCGCGCATTAAACAGTGGCTCAGCTATTTACGCAAAGAGTACGATGAAGCGCTGGGATTATTTCAGGAGATTCGGACATTACAGACTTCTGCGGATATTGCGCGGGTGATCCAGTCAAAATAATAAGCGTTAAATTGCTCACACTTTTTTAAAACAAAAAACAATACAGGTTTTCAACGTGGCGCGACGGTGTTAAGGTGCCACTGTTTTCAACGCAGGATTGTTACTGGTTAACAGGCAAAACCTAAGCGTTTCACAGCAGTTATCGCTGTGGAGTGCTTAGGTTTTTTTTTGCCTATCGTTTACGCAGGAGAGACATTTGGCTTAGCGCTTTTCACTGATTTTAAAAAATTAAATATCGACAGGAAATAGAAAATTTTCCTGCGGCTGGTTACGCACTAAATACTCAATCACGGGCTGCTATTATGGCAAATAAAAATAAATTCTACGCATTCGCCTTATTGACGTTATCCCCGCTGTCCATGGCGCAAGACTGGAACGGAACGGTATTAGGTTTTGAGGCGCCACCGGCTCCTGTTCTCGGTGAGATGCTCGGCGTGCGGAAGATCCTCAACGATAACGGCTTTACGTACAATCTTGGTTATTTAAACGAAATCGGCTGGAACGGTGGTGGTGGCTATAACCATGACTCCCACGTGGCCTATATCGATCAGTTTGCGCTGACCTTTAATCAGGATCTGGCGCGCTGGACCGGCATTCCCGATGCGCGTATTGAAGGGAATATCGTCAACCGCAACCACAATGACGATCTCACCACCAGACGCGTTCAGGATCCGCGCGTTAATTTTAACGATCTGACGCAGGAAAGCTGGGGCGGGCAGTCGATTACCCGCCTGGGCTGGCTGACCTTTGCCCGCAGCTTTGACGACCGACGTCTGACGTGGCGCATAGGGATGATGAACAAGGTGCAGACCTTCGATCAAATCATCCCCTGTGACTTCCAGCTGCTGTCGCAGTGCGGCGGCAAGTCAGCCAACTCATTAACCTGGAACAACTGGAACGTACACACCTGGGGCACGACGCTTGAGTATAAATTCACGCCGACATTTACCCTGAAAGGCGGCGTGATGGAGCAAAATCCGCAGGCCTCCAGCCGTAGCCACGCCTGGAGCTGGTCGACAAAGGGCAGCAAAGGCGTCTTGCTGCCGGTTGAAATCGAAGCGCGTCCGCTGATTAATGGTCTGCCGGGTGCGTATAACCTGGGGGTGGTGTTTACCAACGCGCCGCAAACCGATCTCTATCGCGGTAAATCCGGAGGGGCAGGCGCGACGGACCCGGCGGGATTTGCGCAACACAACCGGACCTGGTTTATGTACGCCGGCCTCAACCAGCAGCTTACGCAGCATCAGGACGATCCGAATCGCGGCTTAAGCACCTCTTTCAGCATGAGCCTTGCCGATCAACGTACGAATTACATGCATCAGGTTTACGCCGCCTCGCTGCGCTATCGCGGGTTGTTTGATGCACGCCCGGAAGACTGGATTGGCTTTGGCGTAACCTGGATTGATATGAGCAGCCAGTACGCGCGCAACCAGCGTTACCTGAACAGCCTGAGCGGCGTTTCCGGCTATAACGATCCGGCCTGGCACCCGGTGCCGGGCCATTCCCTGAACGGCGAGTTTTACTACCGTTTTCGTCCAGTGCCATGGCTTGAGCTACAGCCGGGCATTCAGTACTGGCACCATCCCGGCGGGGTCAGCCGCACCCAGGATGCCTGGGTCACGGAGCTGAAAACGGTGGTGACCTTCTGATATCACCGGTGCAAGTTCGATCCGCATCACGTTTCTGACGCGTGACCCATTGAGGCTACGAATGAAACTGTTACAGTGCCAGAACTGGATTGTTACTGCTTAGGCAGGCAAAACCTGATTTTCTGGCATCTGCCGGAGGTCAGGTTTTTTTGTTTCTGGGGTTCCGATGAAAATCGCCAAAATACTTAATAACAATGTGGTGGTTGTTCAGGATGAACGCGGAGGTGAACAGGTGGTGATGGGGCGCGGGCTGGCTTTCCAGAAGCGCGTCGGTGATGACCTGGATACCGCGTTGATTGAAAAGGTGTTTGCGCTGCAAAGTGATGAGTTGGTGCGTCGGCTTGGAGAGTTGCTGAGCCAGATCCCGCTGGAAGTGATGACCACCTGTGACCGGATTATTGGGCTGGCGGCACAGCGGCTGGGAAAACTGCAGGACAGCTTGTATATCACACTCACGGACCACTGCTACTTTGCGATTGAACGCCAGAAAAAAGGGCTGGCCATCAAAAACGTGCTGCTGTGGGATATCAAGCGGTTATATCCGAAGGAGTTCGAATTAGGGCAGGAGGCGCGGGCCATTATCGCCAGACGCCTGAACGTCGAACTGGAGGAGGATGAGGCGGGGTTTATCGCACTGCATCTGGTGACCGCGCAGTTGAACAGCGAAATGCCGGACGTGATGCACGTGACGCGGGTGATGCAGGAGATCCTGCAACTGGTGAAGTATCAGCTGCAGCTTGAGTATGACGAAGAGTCGCTCAGCTATCAGCGTTTTGTCACCCACCTGAAGTTTTTTGCCCAGCGGATGCTTACCCGCACGGTGGTGGAAGATGATGATGTCACGCTGCATTCGGCGGTAAAGGACAACTATGCGAAAGCCTGGAAATGCGCCGAGAAAATCGCGCAGCATCTGAATAAAAGCTACCAGCGCGATCTGACAACCGAAGAAATTATGTTCCTCGCCATTCATATCGAGCGAGTGAGAAAAGAGGGGCGTTAAGCCTCAACACGGGATTGTTACTGCATAACGCAGGCAAAACCTGAGCGCGGACTTCGTAAGGAGGCCGTGCTCGGGTTTTTTTATTTTTTGAACTCAGTCAACAGATGCCTGCGGGCATCGGATGTAAGGAAATCGAGATGGAATACCAGGCTCTGGCGAAGGATATTCTCGGCCACGTTGGCGGAAAAGAGAACATAATCAGTCTTGTTCACTGTGCCACCCGGCTTCGCTTCAGGCTCAAAGAGAATCAACGGGCAGATGCGGAAGGGCTCAAGAAAAACCCGGGCGTGATCATGGTGGTGGAAAGCGGCGGCCAGTTTCAGGTGGTGATTGGTAACCACGTTCATGATGTCTGGCAGGCGGTGCGGAGCGAAGCAGGACTGACTGATGACGCGCCTGTTGTGGAAGACAAGGGGGAAAAGGGGAATCTGCTGGGTCGTCTGATCGACATCGTCTCCGGGATCTTTACCCCGTTTATCGGCATTCTTGCCGCGTCCGGTATTCTGAAAGGGCTGCTGGCGCTGGCGGTGGTGTGCGGCTGGCTTAGCACTGAGAGCGGTACCTATAAAATCTGGTTTGCCGCAAGCGACGCGCTGTTCTTCTTCTTACCGCTGGTGCTGGGCTATACCGCCGGGAAAAAATTCGGCGGCAATCCGTTTATTACCATGGTGATTGGCGGGGCGCTCACTCATCCGGTGATGATTGCGGCGTTTAACGCCAGCCAGCAGCCTGGTGCGGTAGCGGAAGCCTTTCTCGGCATCCCTGTCACCTGGTTCAACTACAGCGCGTCGGTGATCCCGATCATCCTCGCCTCGTGGGTCAGCTGCTGGCTGGAAAAACAGAGCACCAGGCTGCTGCCTTCCTCGATGAAAAACTTCTTCGCGCCGCTGATCTGTCTGGGCGTGACCGTACCGCTGACTTTCCTCATCATTGGACCGCTGGCGACCTGGCTGAGCCAGATGCTGGCGAACGGCTATCAAAGCATTTACGTTCTGGCGCCGTGGCTGGCGGGGGCGGCGATGGGCGCGCTGTGGCAGGTCTGCGTTATTTTTGGTCTGCACTGGGGGCTGGTACCGCTGATGATTAACAACCTGGCGGTGCTGGGACATGACTCCATGCTGCCGATGCTGCTGCCCGCCGTGTTCGGGCAAGTCGGGGCGGCGCTGGGGATCTTCCTGCGAACCCGCGATGCCCGCCAGAAAATGCTGGCAGGTTCATCGGTGACGGCAGGCATTTTTGGTATCACCGAACCGGCGGTTTATGGCGTGAACCTGCCTCTGCGCCGTCCGTTTATCTTTGGCTGCGTGGCGGGGGCTATCGGCGGCGCGATTGTCGGCTTCAGCGATACCCACGTTTACTCCTTTGGCTTCGCCAATATCTTTACCATTGCACAGATGATCCCGCCTGGGGGCGTAAACGCCACGCTGTGGGGCGGTGTCATCGGTACCGTGGTGGCGCTGGTGCTGAGCTGCGGCCTGACCCTGGTGGCCGGAATGCCCGGGCGTGCCACGCCGGAGGTTGCGCTTTCTGCCGGGGAAAACGATGTCTTATCCCCCATGACCGGTACCGTTCTGGCGCTTGACCAGGTGCCGGATACCACGTTTGCCAGCGGCCTGCTGGGCAGCGGTGCCGCCATTATTCCATCTGATAACAAAGTGGTTGCCCCGTTTGCCGGTGTGGTGGCCTCTTTGTTCCAGACCAAACACGCCATCGGCTTGCTCAGCGACAGCGGGATTGAAGTGTTGATCCATGTGGGTATCGACACCGTGAAGCTCGACGGCAGGCCGTTTACTGCCCATGTGAAGGTGGGCGACAGGGTTCAGCCTGGCGACCTGCTGCTGGAGTTTGATCGTCAGGCGATTATTGATGCCGGATATGACCTGGCGACCCCGATTATTATCAGTAACAGCGATGAGTATCGTGACGTGGTGACCGTGGCGGCGACGTCCGTCAATGCGGGTGCGCCGTTACTCAGCGTCAGCAAACAATAACAGGAGAACGTGATGAAAACTTTCCCGGACGATTTTTTATGGGGCGGCGCGGTTGCCGCGAATCAGGTAGAAGGCGCGTATCTGGAGGATGGAAAAGGGCTGTCCACCTCAGACGTTCAGCCGCAGGGGGTCTTCGGCCCGGTAGTTGAGCGCGTGGCGGGTGACAGCGGCATCAAGGATATCGCCATCGACTTCTATCATCGCTATCCGGAAGACATCAGGTTGTTCGCGGAGATGGGCTTTAGCTGCCTGCGCGTCTCCATTGCCTGGACGCGTATTTTTCCCAACGGCGACGAACTTCAGCCTAACGAAGCGGGACTGGCGTTTTACGACAGATTGTTTGACGAGCTGGCTGCGCACAACATTACGCCGCTGGTGACGCTCTCACACTACGAAATGCCGTGGGGGCTGGTGAAGCAGTACGGCGGGTGGGGCAGCCGCCAGACTATTAGATTCTTTGAGCGCTATGCCCGTACCGTCTTTGCGCGCTACAAAGAGAAGGTGAAGCTGTGGCTGACCTTCAATGAGATCAATATGTCTCTGCACGCCCCGATGACGGGCGTCGGTCTGCCGGAAACCAGCAGCAAAGGGGAGGTGTATCAGGCGATCCACCATCAGCTGGTGGCCAGCGCGCTGGCGGTAAAAGCCTGTCACGAGATCGTGCCTGACGCCAGAATTGGCAACATGCTGCTGGGCGGACTGATGTATCCGCTGACCTGTAAGCCGGAAGATGTACTGGAAACGCTGCAGGAAAACCGCACCTGGCAGTTCTTTGGCGACGTACAGTGCCGTGGCGCCTACCCGGGGTATATGCAGCGCTTCTTCCGCGACAACGGGATTCAGCTTGAGGTCACGGATGCCGACCGCGAGGCGCTGAAATCCACCGTCGATTTTATCTCCTTCAGCTATTACATGACGGGCTGCGTCACCGCGGATGAAGCCCTCAACCAGCAGGCGCGTGGCAACATCCTGAGCATGGTGCCAAACCCGCATCTGGCAAGTTCCGAATGGGGCTGGCAAATTGACCCTGTCGGTCTGCGCACCCTGTTGAATGTGCTCTGGGACCGTTATCAGAAGCCGTTGTTTATTGTGGAAAATGGTCTGGGAGCAAAGGATAAACCGGACGCTGACGGTGTGGTGCAGGATGATTATCGCATCCGCTACCTTAACGACCATCTGGTACAGGTGCGCGAAGCCATTGAGGATGGGGTTGAGGTAATGGGATATACCAGCTGGGGGCCAATCGACCTGGTGAGTGCGTCTAAAGCTGAACTCTCCAAGCGCTATGGCTTTATTTACGTCGATCGCGATGACAGCGGAAATGGCACGCTGGCCCGCAGTCGTAAGAAAAGCTTCTATTGGTATAAAGAGGTAATTGCAACAAAAGGCGCATCGTTAAAAGCGGAATAAAGGGAATTTGCCCGGCGGTATGCCGGGCAAAGGAATCAGAAAATCATCTTGAATACACCGGTGACGACCAACAGTCCTATCAGAAATATAATTAAAATTACCCACAGTAATATTTTCATTCGCGTCTCCTGCGTCTGTATGTCAACAGTAAGTGTAGCAGGCAATTTATCATTAAGATGAATTCACTGATTTAATTCATTCCTGTGATGTATAATTTTCTGAATATAAAAGTGTATGACAATTTGCACATTGCCACGCATTACTAAAAAAACAAACAGCATCAAGCGTAATTTGCGCCTTTATTTTTTTGCGTGAATGGCGTAATGAAACCTTTTCTTATTTTATCTCTGAGTGCTTCTTTTGCATTTTGTCTGGCCGGCTGTGCGCCGCAACATGCCACGGTATCCCCCCTCACTACCCGGCCGATCACGGCGTCGGTTAATACGGTTCTGCGTCATCAGGACTGGCCGAAAAATGAATGGTGGAAGGCGTATAACGATCCCCAGCTAAACAGACTGATTGCCAAAGCACTGGACGATGCACCGGATATGCAGATTGCCCGTCAGCGTATTACCCTTGCTGAAGCCCAGGCTAAAGCCACCCTGGCAGCCGACGGCCCGCAAATGGATTTTTCGGCTGACGCCGAACGTCAGAAAATGTCCGCCGAAGGGCTGATGGGGCCTTTTGCTCTTACCGATCCGGCGGCGGGAACCACCGGCCCCTGGTATACCAACGGTACATTCGGCCTGACTGCGGGCTGGGATCTTGATTTGTGGGGCAAAAATCGCGCCCGGGTGGAGGCCCGGATAGGCAAAGTGAATGCGCAAAAAGCGGAGCTTGAGCAGACCCGTCAACTGCTTGCCAGCAGCGTGGCGCGGCTCTACTGGGACTGGCAAACACAGGCCGCCGCAGGGGATATCCTCATGCAGATAAAATCCGAACAGGACAATATCATTGGTGCCGATCGCGAGCTGTATCAGCACGGCATCACCTCCTCTGTGGAAGGTGTCGAAACCGATATCAACGCCAGCAAAACCGAAGAGCAAATCGCCGAGGTTCACGGCAAAATGAAAGCCGTTGAGGCGCGTCTGAACGCGTTGACTAATACCTCCGCGCTGGTGCTCACACGGCATGCCTTACCGACGGTTGAGGCGTCGTTACCGTCGACGCTGGGGTATGAACTGCTGGCCCGACGGCCGGATCTGCAGGAGGCGCACTGGTATATCGAAGCGTCCATGAGCGAGGTCGATGCCGCCAGAGCGGCGTTTTATCCTGATGTGAATCTGATGGCGTTTTTACAGCAGGATGCCCTGCACCTGAGCGATCTGTTCCGTTCTTCAGCCCAGCAAATGGGCGTGACCGCCGGGCTGACCTTGCCCATTTTTGACAGCGGCAGGCTGAATGCACAGCTGGATATCGCCCAGGCGCAGAACAATCTCTCGGTGGCGAATTACAACAAGGCGGTGGTGGATGCCGTGAACCAGGTGGCACGTACGGCCAGCGAAGTGGAAATGCTGACGGCGAAAAATCAGCATCAGCAGCAGGTGGAAAAAGATGCCGCGCGTGTGGTGGCGCTGGCGCAGGCGCGTTTTAGCGCCGGGATTATTGCCGGATCCCGCGTCAGTGAAGCCAAAATCCCCGCGCTGAAAGAACATCTCGCCGGTCTGCTGCTGCAGGGCGAGTACATTGACGCCACGCTGCAGCTGACGTCCGCGCTCGGCGGTGGTTATCATCATGGCTAATCAGGGTCATTATCTATACTTACCTCTTTGCAGTTTTTCAGGAGGTGAGTATGACCAAAGTAGCGATTGTCACCGCATCGGACTCCGGGATTGGTAAAACCACGGCCCTGATGCTGGCTGAACGTGGGTTTGATATTGGCGTCACCTGGCATTCTGATGAACAAGGGGCGCGGGAGACCTGCCGCGAAGTGGAGGCGCAGGGACGGCGGGCTGAAGCTATCCAGCTTGATTTAAGCACCCTGCCGCAGGGGGCG
Source organism: Enterobacter sp. WCHEn045836 (assembly GCF_003965585.1). Lineage (NCBI taxonomy): Bacteria > Pseudomonadati > Pseudomonadota > Gammaproteobacteria > Enterobacterales > Enterobacteriaceae > Enterobacter > Enterobacter sp. WCHEn045836. The sequence continues at coordinate 141,071 of NZ_RXPT01000001.1, read as the reverse complement.
CAGGCGATTGAAACGTTAATCGCCCGTTTTGGTCGCCTGGACGTGCTGGTTAACAACGCCGGCGCGATGACCAAAGCGCCCTTCCTGGATATGCCGTTTGATGAGTGGCGGAACATCTTTACTGTCGATGTGGACGGCGCGTTTCTCTGTTCGCAAATAGCCGCGCGTACAATGGTGAAGCAAGGGGAAGGGGGGCGAATTGTGAATATCACCTCGGTGCATGAACACACGCCGCTGCCGGAGGCCAGCGCCTATACCGCCGCAAAACACGCCCTGGGGGGATTAACCAAATCCATGGCGCTGGAGCTGGTGCAGCACAACATTCTGGTGAATGCTGTCGCGCCGGGGGCGATTGCCACCCCGATGAATGATATGGACGAGAGTGAAGTGAAGGAAGGCTCGATGCCAGCGATCCCGCTCGCCAGACCGGGGTACACCAAAGAGATCGCCAGTCTGGTGGCGTGGTTATGCGACAGCGACGCCAGCTACACCACCGGCCAGTCGTTTATCGTCGATGGTGGGTTTATGCTGGCGAATCCGCAGTTTAAACCGGCGGGTTAGCTTCCCCCTCACCCCGTGGGAGAGGGTGTTTTAAGTTCCCTCTCCCTGTGGGAGAGGGTGAGGGCAGCAGGCCGCACTCACTCCTCATCCTGCTTCTTCTCTCTGTGCCGCATCCACAGCCTGACCCCAATCACTGCCACAACCACCAGTATCAGCCACGCCCAGTGCTTCAGATGCTGGTCAAGGTTATGCAGCCACGGACCAATCACTTCTCCACCCACGTAACCGAGCGTGGTAAAAATCAGCGCCCAGGCGAATGCACCAATCACGTTCAGCGGCAGGAAGATTTTCGGCGGCAGGCGGCTGGCGCCAATCAATATCGGCCCGATGATCCGAAAGCCATACATAAAACGGGTGCCAATAACAAACAGGTAAGGATGACGCTGAATGAGCCGTTGCGCCCGGTTAATCTTCTTTTTGTGTTTAGCGAAACGCTTAAGCAGCGTCGGCCCAAAGCGCATCCCCAGAAAGTAGAGCAGCTGATCGCCAATCATCCCGCCCAGGGCAACCGCGGCGACGACCAGCGGGAATTTGAGTAATCCCTGATGCGCGGCGACGCCGCCTAACAGCGTGATGGTTTCACCTTCCGCCACGCTCCCGACAACCAGCGCTGCGTATCCGTATTGTTCAATAAGTCCGTTGATATCCATTACGTAAACATCATCTCCCTCAGCATGCCTCGCTTAATCATATACCCCTTGTCTCAACCGCGGGGCAATCAACGGAAATTTCCCACTGTACATAAAATAATCTAAAGCCTGCATTATACTTAAGGTATCGATGACGGGCCGACAACAAGGGGGCGCTATGAACCATGTCTGGGGACTTTTTTCCCATCCCGATCGTGAAATGCATGTCATCAAAAGTGAGAACGAAACGGTCTCGCATCATTACACGCACCACGTGCTGCTGATGGCAGCGGTGCCGGTGATATGCGCGTTTATCGGTACAACACAAATCGGCTGGAACTTTGGTGATGGTACCGTGGTTCAGCTTTCCTGGTTTACCGGGCTTTATCTGGCCATTCTCTTTTATGGTCTGATGCTGGCGGGTGTCGCCATCATGGGACGTGTCATTCACTGGATGGCGCGTAACTATCCGCAACGTCCTTCACTGGCACACTGTATGGTCTTTGCCGGATATGTCGCAACCCCGCTGTTCTTAAGCGGTATTGTTGCGCTCTATCCACTGGTCTGGTTGTGCGCGCTGATCGGTACTATTGCGCTCTTTTACACGGGTTATCTGCTGTATCTGGGCGTACCCACCTTCCTGAATATCAATAAAGAAGAGGGCCTGAGCTTCTCCAGTTCAACGCTCGCCATCGGCGTGCTGGTGCTGGAGGCGTTACTGGCGCTGACGGTGATTCTTTGGGGTTATGGATACCGTCTCTTCTGAGTTCACTGCATTGCTGGCGTAAATGCCAGCAATGCAGCATCTGTTCACGATTATCCGCTGGCGACAATGCACGGTGACCGCTATGATGCCGGAGCCAGCCTGTGTTTCTCCGTCGACACAGGCGGTGTACGTCATAACGTGCGTGAATAATTATCAGAAGTCTCACCATGCTGAAATTCCGAGTTTCTTTACTTAGCCTGGCACTGTTGCTGGGGGCGTCTGCTGGCGTGCCAGCTCTCGCCAAAACGCCCGCGGTGACCACCGCTGCTGCCCAACCGCAAATCGCTTCCGGCAGCGCGATGATTGTTGATCTCAACACCAATAAGGTGATCTACGCCAGCCATCCGGATCTGGTGCGCCCGATTGCCTCGATAACCAAATTAATGACCGCGATGGTGGTGCTGGATGCACATCTGCCGCTGGATGAAAAACTGAAAGTGGACATCAGCCACACGCCGGAGATGAAAGGGGTTTACTCCCGCGTGCGTCTGAACAGTGAAATCAGCCGTAAAAACATGCTGCTGCTGGCGCTGATGTCGTCTGAAAACCGCGCGGCAGCGAGCCTCGCCCACCACTATCCGGGTGGCTATGACGCTTTTGTTCGCGCGATGAATGCCAAAGCCAAAGCGCTGGGTATGAATAATACCCATTATGTTGAGCCGACAGGTCTGTCGATTCACAACGTCTCCACGGCGCGCGATCTGACGAAACTGCTGATTGCCAGTAAACAGTACCCGCTGATTGGGCAACTCAGTACCACGCGTGAAGAGATGGCCACCTTTGCGAATCCGGCCTATACGCTGCCGTTTCGCAACACCAACCACCTGGTGTACCGCGAGAACTGGAATATTCAGTTAACCAAAACCGGCTTTACTAACGCGGCGGGTCACTGTCTGGTGATGCGTACCGTGTTCAACGGTAAACCGGTGGCGCTGGTGGTGATGGATGCCTTCGGCAAATATACTCACTTCGCCGATGCCAGCCGACTGCGCACCTGGATTGAAACAGGGAAAGTGCAGCCGGTTCCGGCTGCGGCGCTGACGTATAAAAAGCAGAAAGCCGAGCAGATGGCGACGGCGCAGAACGATTAGGTAAAAGCAAAACGGTAACTATGTTACCGTTTTTTTCTGTTTTCTCCCTCTCCCTGTGGGAGAGGGCCGGGGTGACGGCACCAGACCGCACTGGGCCTATTCCGGCAGCGTCCAGTCTCCGTCGTTGAGCGGGCGCTGCATAATCACCGTATCCCGCCAGTCGCCTTTTTTGTAACCCACGCTACGCAACTGACCCACGACTTCAAAACCGTGCTTTTTATGCAGTCGCAATGAGCCGGCATTATTATTGCCATCACCCACAACGGCAATCATCTGCCGCCAGGGGCCTTGCTCGCAGCGTTCAATCAGCGCGCCCATTAATGCGCTGCCAAAACCGCGTCCTGTGGTGCTGGCATCCACGTAAATAGATTCTTCCAGCGTGTAGCGATATGCGTGTCGTGGACGGTAGGGGGTGGCATAGCAATAGCCCACCACAATGCCGCGATACAGCGCCACCAGCCAGGGCAAACCGTTATCGGTGACGTTTTTCAAACGCTTACGCATTTCATCAACGGTGGGGGGAATTTCCTCAAACGACGCGCGTCCGTGAAGTACATGCCATGCGTAAATAGCCGAAATGGCATGCACATCGTCGGGAAGGGCATCGCGCACTTCCACTTCGGTTACGGATAAGATATCAACAGCCGACATGATGTGCCTGCTCCTCGTCAAAGATTGCCGGAGAAACGTTTCTCCGGCGAGTGCAGGTACTCTAGTACGATTGAGCTGTGCTTAACAATCTCTTAAATATGGCTGTATGAATTAATCAGACGCTTGCGTTATGGACTGCTCCGCGTTAACGCTCTCCTTCCAGTATTTATTCCGCGTTGTTTTACCAATGCCGGGATTCATACTGTTTGTAGGGTCATTCTCGCGATAAAACTGCTTAAGTGTATCGGGGGCTTTGTAAAGATGCCCGACGTTGTGTTCCGCAGGATATTGTGCGCCACGTTCGCGAAGAAGGGCGAGCATCTCCTCTTTCAACGCGTGCGCGTCGACCCCTTTTTTAACGATGTAATCCTGGTGGAAGACGTAGCACATAAAGTGGCCGTAATAGAGCTTATGCACCAGCTTGCTGTCGATTTCCGGCGGTAGATGTTCAAACCACTCGGTATCGTTGCGTCGCAGCGCAATATCCAGCGCCAGAATATCCTCTACCTCTTCTGAGTGTACGGCCTGATAACGGATGGCGGCACCCGCAGCGGCAAAACGGTGCAGGAAGGCTTTGCTTCCCTCCTCAGGCGTACAGGCGAAGAAATCCCCCTCGGCGGTTTTAAAGAATTCGCTCAGCCAGGTCTGCGCTTCGGCGATCCCGTCCCCGGCCATTTTCAGCAGCAGGTGATGTTCATACTTATCGCGCCAGGTTTTCATGCGCTCCGGCAGGTGGGCGGGGAAGACATTCCCCAGCTTCTGCATAAAGCGGTCGGTGAAGTGCGGTTTAAACAGCGACACCTTCTCCAGCATCGCGTCGGTGCGGCCTTTCATGGTGAAGAAGAACGGCATTTTATCGGTGCCAAGCTTGTCGATCATCAGGAACGTATCTTTGCCGTAGCGTTCGGCGATGTCGTAGATATCCCGGTGCATATACTCGCCCGCCACCGGCAGGTGCGTGAATTCGCCCAGAATATGACGACGGATTTCGGTCAGCACGTCAGGCTGATTGGTGCCGATGTAAAACACCTGCTGCTTTTTCTCGGCCGGGAAGGTGTCGAGCCGGACCGCGAAAACGGCCAGTTTGCCCGCGCAGCCGGAGGATTCAAACAGGCGGTCCGGGTCGGCGTTATAACGCGCCGGGGTATCCGCGTCGATATCGCGCACGCGGGTGACGTAATCGTGGTCGTGGGCATGACGGCCATCGTGCTGCACGTCTTCATCTTTCACGCGATCGTCGTCGAGCTTGCTCAGGATCTGCTCCGGGGTAACGCCCAGATCGATTCCCAGATGGTTAACCAGCGTCAGCTTGCCGTTTTCATCAATACGGGCATACAGCGACATTTCGGTATAAGCGGGTCCGCGCTGCACCAGCGAGCCGCCGGAGTTATTGCAGATCCCACCAATAACGGAGGCGCCAATACAGGATGAACCAATCACCGAATGCGGTTCGCGCCCCAGAGGCTTAAGCGCTTTTTCCAGCGAGTAGAGCGTGGTGCCGGGGAAGGCCAGCACCTGCTCGCCTTTATCCAGCAGGTGGAGTTTGTCGAGACGCAGGGTGCTGATGATGACGATATCACGGTCGTAATCGTTGCCGTTCGGCGTCGAGCCTTCGGTCAGGCCGGTGTTAGCCGCCTGCATTAAAATAATCTTGTCGGCGGCGACGCAGGCGCTCAGGACGCGCCACAGCTCCAGCAGCGTGCCGGGAAAAACCACCGCCAGCGCATCGCCCTGTCCGGAACGAAAGCCCTTACGGTAGCGGGCAGTTTTGGCCGGGTCGGTAAGCAGGTGAGAGTGACCAACCAGGCGCGACAGTTCGTGAATAAAAGTCGTGTTATCGGCAGTTCGAACAGAAGACATCTTCCACTCCTTGTGGTGGGGCAAATTTCTCGCTGTAAAGCATAGCGCGATTAGCCGTTTAGAGGGCGCGTATTTGCGAGAAAAATCAGAGAATAACCCTGCAACGTTCTGAGGGTTTGTGGCACACTGCGCTTTTCGCACGCCCTGGCCGAGATCTTCCGGCGGAAATTGATGAGAGAGTAAAACGACATGAAATGGCTATGTTCTGTAGGTGTCGCCGTCAGCCTGGCACTGCAACCTGCGCTGGCAGATGAACTGTTTGGCAATCACCCGCTTACGCCTGAAGCACGGGACGCGTTTGTCACGGAATTGCTCAAGAAAATGACGGTCGATGAGAAGATCGGCCAGCTGCGTCTTATCAGCGTCGGCCCGGATAACCCGAAAGAGGCGATCCGCGAGATGATTAAAGAGAGCCAGGTGGGGGCGATTTTTAACACCGTAACCCGTCAGGATATCCGCAAAATGCAGGATCAGGTGATGGAACTTAGCCGCCTGAAAATTCCGCTGTTTTTCGCCTATGACGTGGTACACGGACAGCGTACCGTATTCCCTATCAGCCTCGGTCTGGCCTCCTCCTTTAACCTCGACGCGGTGAAAACCGTCGGGCGCGTCTCGGCATATGAAGCCGCCGACGACGGCCTGAACATGACCTGGGCTCCGATGGTTGATGTCTCCCGCGATCCGCGCTGGGGCCGCGCGTCAGAGGGCTTTGGTGAAGATACTTATTTGACCGCCACGATGGGGAAAACCATGGTGGAAGCGATGCAGGGTAAAAGCCCGGCGGATCGCTATTCGGTCATGACCAGCGTCAAGCACTTCGCGGCCTATGGTGCAGTGGAAGGCGGTAAAGAGTACAACACCGTCGACATGAGCCCGCAGCGCCTGTTTAACGACTATATGCCGCCGTACAAAGCAGGCCTGGATGCCGGTAGCGGCGCGGTGATGGTCGCCCTGAACTCGCTCAACGGCACGCCAGCCACGTCGGATTCCTGGCTGCTGAAAGACGTGCTGCGTGACCAGTGGGGCTTCAAGGGCATCACCGTCTCTGACCACGGCGCCATTAAAGAACTCATCAAACACGGCACGGCGTCGGACCCGGAAGATGCGGTGCGCGTGGCGCTCAAATCCGGCATCAACATGAGCATGAGTGACGAGTATTACAGCAAGTACCTGCCGGGGCTGGTGAAGAGCGGCAAGGTGACGATGGCGGAGCTGGACGATGCCACGCGTCACGTGCTGAACGTGAAATATGACATGGGGCTGTTTAACGATCCTTACAGCCACCTGGGCCCGAAAGAGTCTGACCCGGCAGACACCAACGCCGAAAGCCGTCTGCACCGTAAAGAGGCCCGTGAAGTGGCGCGTGAAAGCCTGGTGCTGCTGAAAAACCGACTCGACACGCTGCCGCTGAAAAAATCCGGCACCATTGCGGTGGTTGGCCCGCTGGCAGACAGCAAGCGCGACGTGATGGGTAGCTGGTCTGCGGCGGGTGTGGCCGATCAGTCCGTGACGGTGCTGACCGGTATTAAGAGTGCGGTCGGTGAAAACGCGAAGGTGATCTATGCCAAAGGGGCGAACGTCACTGATGATAAAGATATCGTGACTTTCCTCAATCAGTATGAAGAGGCGGTGAAGGTCGATCCGCGCACGCCAAAAGAGATGATTGACGAAGCGGTAAACGCCGCGAAACAGTCTGATGTGGTGGTTGCGGTGGTGGGTGAAGCGCAGGGGATGGCACACGAAGCCTCCAGCCGTACCGATATCACGATCCCGCAAAGCCAGCGTGATCTGATCGCCGCCCTGAAAGCCACTGGCAAGCCGCTGGTGCTGGTACTGATGAACGGCCGTCCGCTGGCGCTGGTGAAAGAAGATCAGCAGGCTGACGCCATTCTGGAAACCTGGTTCGCCGGTACGGAAGGGGGGAACGCCATCGCCGATGTGTTGTTTGGTGATTACAACCCGTCGGGCAAACTGCCGATGTCCTTCCCGCGCTCTGTCGGGCAGATCCCGGTGTACTACAGCCACCTGAATACCGGTCGTCCGTATAACGCTGATAAGCCAAACAAGTACACCTCCCGTTACTTCGATGAAGCGAACGGTCCGCTGTATCCGTTTGGTTACGGTCTGAGCTATACCACCTTTAAGGTCTCTGACGTGAAAATGTCAGCCCCGAGCCTGAAGCGTGACGGTAAAGTGACTGCCAGCGTTGAGGTGACGAATACCGGCAAACGTGAAGGTGCGACGGTGCTCCAGATGTACGTTCAGGATGTGACCGCCTCCATGAGCCGTCCGGTGAAACAGCTGCGCGGCTTTGAGAAGGTCAACCTGAAACCTGGTGAAACCAAAACCATCAGCTTCCCGATCGACGTGGATGCCCTGAAGTTCTGGAACCAGCAGATGAAATACGATGCGGAACCGGGCAAGTTCAATGTGTTTATTGGTGTGGATTCGGCTCGCGTCAATAAAGGCGAGTTCGAGCTGCTGTAACCTTTCCTTCCTTTGCATCCCCCGTTCATCGGGGGATGCGTCTTACCTTATGCTAAAAAGGCATTTTGCCGGGTAAATCCGCCGTTTTAAGCTACGCTTTTCTCTCAAGCCTCTGAAAAAGGCGACAAAAAAATGAGGATAGTGGAATGACGATTAAAACGGGGATGATGGTTTCTGCGGCGTTGCTCGCGGCGCTAAGCCTGCCGCTACAGGCGGCAGAACCGGTAAAAGTGGGCTCGAAGATCGATACCGAGGGTGCGCTGCTCGGGAATATCATTTTGCAGGTACTTGAAAGCCACGGCGTGAAAACCGTCAATAAAGTCCAGCTGGGCACCACGCCCGTGGTACGCGGCGCCATCACCTCCGGCGAGCTGGATATCTACCCGGAATACACCGGCAACGGGGCATTCTTCTTCAAAGATGAAAACGATCCGGCATGGAAAAACGCCAAAGCCGGGTATGAAAAAGTCAAAAAACTCGATGCAGAACAGAACAAGCTGGTCTGGCTGACCCCGGCTCCGGCCAACAACACCTGGACCATCGCGGTGCGTAAAGACGTGGCGGAGAAAGGCAAACTGACCTCGCTGGCGGATCTCAGCCGCTATCTGAAAGAGAAGGGCGACTTTAAGCTTGCGGCCTCCGCGGAGTTTATCGAGCGTCCGGACGCGCTGCCTGCTTTCGAAAAAGCCTACGACTTCAAGCTCGACCAGGCACAGCTGCTCTCGCTCGCGGGCGGTGACACCGCGGTGACCATCAAGGCGGCGGCGCAGCAGACCTCTGGCGTCAATGCGGCGATGGCCTACGGTACGGACGGCCCGGTCGCGGCGCTAGGTCTGCAAACCTTAACCGATCCGAAAGGCGTTCAGCCTATTTATGCCCCAACGCCCGTGGTGCGTGAGGCGGTGCTGAAAGCCTACCCGGATATCGCTGAATGGCTCAAACCGGTCTTTGAAAAACTGGATGAGAAAACGCTGCAACAGCTCAACGCCAGCATTGCCGTAGAGGGACTGGATGCCAAAAAAGTGGCCGCCGACTTCCTGAAACAACAAGGGCTTGTGAAGTAACAGGACAGGGCTGTGCCAATAAAATGTCATAACCGCGTACTGCTGCTGTTGGCCTGTGTGGCCATGGCGGCGGTCGCGCTACCGTTTGTCAATGTGGCGCCTAACCGCCTGATGTCGGGGGAAGGGCGCGCACTCTGGCAGGTCTGGCCGTTTACGCCGCTGCTGCTGGTTGTAGCGCTGGGTGCACTGGTTGTGCTCTCGCTCAGCCGTGGGCGGGTTGCACAATGGCTGACGCTACTCCTCAGTGAAGGCCTCTTCATCACCTTGTTCTGGAGTGCCGGGCTTGCCGCCACGCACATGACCTCGGCGGAAAGTCCACTGGCGCGAACCACCGTGGGCAGTGGACTGTGGCTGTGGCTGGCGCTGTGTCTGCTGGCCTGCAGCGATGCGATCCGCCGCCTGATCCCGTCGTCTGCCTGGCGCTGGGTGCTCAATGCCCAGATCTGGTGTGTTCCGTTGCTGCTGCTGTTCAGCGGTGAGCTGAATAATCTCTCGCTGTTAAAAGAGTACGCCAACCGTCAGGAGGTGTTTGATGATGCACTGGCGCAACACCTGACGATCCTCTTCGGCACGCTGTTCCCGGCGTTACTGCTGGGGGTACCGCTGGGCATGTGGTGTTACCGTCACCCTTCCCGCCAGGGCGGGGTTTTTGCCGTGCTCAACGTGATCCAGACCATTCCTTCCGTGGCTCTGTTTGGCCTGCTGATTGCGCCGCTTGCGGGACTGGTGAAGTCATTTCCGGCCTTAGCCGCTGTCGGTATCGCCGGAACCGGATTAACCCCCGCGCTGATTGCCCTGGTGCTGTACGCGCTGCTGCCGCTGGTCCGCGGCGTGGTGGCGGGCTTAAGCCAGGTCGCGCCGGATGTGCTGGAGAGCGCCCATGCAATGGGGATGAGCCGGCGCCAGTGCTTCTGGCAGATCCAGCTCCCGCTGGCCTTGCCCCTGCTGCTGCGTAGCCTGCGGGTGGTGGCGGTCCAGACCGTCGGGATGGCGGTGATCGCCGCGCTGATTGGCGCTGGTGGCTTTGGTGCGCTGGTGTTCCAGGGGCTGCTGAGTAGCGCGCTGGATCTGGTGTTACTGGGCGTGGTGCCCACGATTGCACTGGCGGTCGTCATCGATGCGCTGTTTGCCTTATGGCTCGCGTTGCTCGGGAGAAGAGCCAATGATTGAATTTCACGATGTCAGTAAAACGTTTGCCGGCCGTCCGGCGGCAAGCCACCTGAACCTGAATTTTGCCGAGGGGGCGTTTTCAGTACTGATTGGCACCTCGGGTTCGGGGAAATCCACCACCCTGAAGATGATCAACCGCCTGGTGGAGCACGACAGCGGTGTAATACGTTTTGCCGGGGAAGAGATCCGCAGCCTGCCGGTGCTGGAGTTGCGTCGTCGCATGGGCTACGCCATCCAGTCCATCGGCCTGTTTCCCCACTGGTCGGTCGCGCAGAACATTGCCACCGTGCTGCAGCTGGAAAAATGGTCGCGGGCAAAGACTGACGCACGAGTGGACGAGCTTATGTCGCTGCTGGGGTTAGAGCCCGGGCTGCGTGACCGCTACCCGCATCAGCTTTCGGGCGGGCAACAGCAGCGTGTGGGGGTGGCGCGCGCGCTGGCGGCCAATCCGCAGGTGCTGCTGATGGATGAGCCTTTTGGCGCGCTGGATCCGGTCACACGCGGGGCGCTGCAGACCGAGATGACCCGCATTCACCGGATCCTTGGGCGGACGATCGTCCTCGTGACGCACGATATTGATGAGGCGCTGAGGCTGGCCGACCATCTGGTATTGATGGATCACGGCGAAGTGATCCAGCAGGGCACGCCGCTTGACCTGTTGACCCATCCGAAGAACGATTTTGTGCGCGAGTTTTTTGGCCGCAGCGAACTGGGCGTCAGGCTGCTCTCCCTGCGAACCGTCAGCGATTATATGCGTCGACAGGATGTGGCGATAAGCGGTGAACCGTTACAGGAACAGATGAGCCTGCGGGACGCGCTCTCCGCCTTTGTGGCGCGCCAGTGCGAAGTCTTGCCGGTTACGGATGCCGCAGGCGCACCGTGCGGCACCCTGCATTTTCGCGATCTGCTGGCCGGGGAGGTGGCGCGTGAAGGTCATGCGTGATCCGCTCCTCTGGCTGACAGGGCTTTTTGTTGCCTTGCTGTTTCTGATGCCGCACAGCGCGGCGCTGTTCAGCTCACTCTTTCCCGGCCTGCCGCGACCGGTCTATCAGCAGGAGAGTTTTGTCAATCTTGCCCTGGCGCACCTGTGGCTGGTGGCGCTCTCCAGCGCGATTGCCGTGGTGCTGGGCGTGGGCGCCGGGATTGCGGTAACACGGCCCTGGGGGAGAGAGTTTCGCCCGCTGGTGGAGACAATTGCGGCTATCGGGCAGACATTTCCGCCGGTGGCGGTCCTGGCGATTGCGGTGCCGGTGATCGGGTTTGGTCAGCAACCGGCCATCATTGCGCTGATTCTTTACGGCGTGCTGCCTGTTCTTCAGGGGACGCTGGCGGGCATTGCGTCGGTACCGGCATCGGTACTGAGCGTGGCCGAAGGGATGGGCATGAGCAGCGGTCAGCGACTGTGCAAGGTTGAACTGCCGCTTGCGGCACCGGTGATTATCGCGGGGATCCGTACGTCGGTGATTATTAACATCGGCACGGCGACCATCGCGTCTACGGTGGGGGCCAATACGCTGGGAACGCCGATCATCATCGGCTTAAGCGGGTTTAATACGGCCTATATAATCCAGGGGGCGGTACTGGTCGCGCTGGCGGCCATCGTCGTCGATCGCCTGTTTGAGCGGCTGGCTCAATTCCTCAGCCGACACCGCCACGAACAATAAATGAGTACCCGGCCAGCATCACGCCGCCGATGCCGCTGACGGCCATCAGTACAAAAAGGGTAATTACGGCCAGTTTGGTTGCCTTCATCATCTGCTCCTGTTATTAACGGAACAATTATACGGTGAAGCGCAGCTGTTAATGAACCATTAAATGCCGTTACGGCTCGTCGGGACCGAGGGCGTAAACCGGATAACCGTGTTCCCGCCATTCCGTCAGCAACTGTTGCTGCGAGGCGGAGGGCACTTCGCCGCACCAGACCAGCAGGGTCTGGCCGTCGAAAAATTCGGGCCGCAGCTGGGCAAGCGAATGCGCCAGAACATCCACACGCCAGCCCTGTTGGGTGGCGATCCAGGCTTCCAGCCACAGCCGCGTGGTGTCGTGCACGTTCCAGCCGACAACCAGCGCGTCTTTTCCGCCTTTGTTTCTCGCCGAGGCAAGACAAACGGCGATGTAGTTGATAAGGACGCCGTCGAGCATACTCAGCAGCGCCTGCAGGGTGGAGTGCTGACATTGCAGCCGTCGACGAAGCGGGATGAAAAGATGGCTGATTAGCGTTTGCGCCGGATAATCGCGGCCTTGCTCTTTTATCCACGCGCGCAGGCGCTGGAGGTTACCCGCCTGCAGGAGCCGCAGCAGGGTTTCCTGTTGTTCGCGCCAGAGGTGTTGTGTGTCGGGATCGTCATGGCTGAGCAGCGACTTAACCTTGCCCACCTGTACACCGTTGTCGATCCAGCTTTTGATCTCGCGGATCCGGTCGATATCGGCATCGTTAAAAAGACGGTGACCACCGTCCGTTCGCTGCGGTTTGAGTAAACCATACCGTCGCTGCCATGCCCGTAGCGTGACGGGATTGATGTCACAAAGGAGTGCCACTTCACCGATCGTGTAAAGCGCCATAATCGCCCCCTGGCTAACGCGTCCCCAGCTTAACTGTAGACCCAGTTTGTCGAACCAGGAAGAATTGCTCTTTTTTTGTACAAATAATGCGAAGCATGCGTTATGTTCGGCAAAAGATGTGATGGCGGACACGATTTACCGCTTTTTTGGACTGCTTCAAAGAAACTTCGGCGCCTTCAGTGTATGTTACGCGTTTTCAGAAGGTGCGGTTCCTGAGTATGTACGAGTTTAATCTGGTGCTGCTGTTGTTTCAGCAGATGTGCGTGTTTCTTGTCATCGCCTGGTTGATGAGTAAAACGCGTCTGTTCATCCCGCTGATGCAAGTGACCGTCCGCCTGCCGCACAAACTCCTCTGCTATGTAACCTTCTCCATTTTCTGCATTATGGGGACCTACTTTGGCCTCCATATTGAAGACTCGATCGCTAACACCCGCGCGATTGGCGCGGTGATGGGGGGGCTGCTCGGTGGCCCCGTGGTCGGCGGACTCGTCGGGCTGACCGGCGGCCTGCACCGTTATTCCATGGGCGGCATGACGGCGCTCAGTTGCATGATCTCCACCATCGTGGAGGGGTTGCTTGGTGGCCTGGTGCACAGCTACATGATTAAACGTGGCCGCCCGGATAAAGTTTTCAGCCCGCTTACTGCGGGCGCGATCACCTTTGTGGCCGAAATGGCGCAGATGGCGATCATCCTCCTTATCGCCCGACCGTTTGAGGATGCGCTGCATCTGGTGAACAGTATTGCCGCCCCGATGATGGTCACCAACACCGTGGGCGCGGCGCTGTTTATGCGCATTCTGCTCGACAAGCGCGCCATGTTTGAGAAATACACCTCGGCGTTCTCTGCGACAGCACTGAAGGTCGCCGCCTCAACTGAGGGGATCCTGCGCCAGGGCTTTAACGAAGAAAACAGCATGAAGGTGGCGCAGGTGCTCTATCAGGAGCTGGACATCGGTGCCGTTGCGATTACCGATCGTGAAAAGCTGCTGGCCTTTACCGGTACCGGCGACGATCACCACCTTCCCGGCAGACCGATTTCGTCCGCGTATACGCTTCGTGCGATAGAGACCGGTGAGGTAGTCTATGCCGACGGAAACGAGGTGCCCTACCGCTGTTCGCTGCACCCACAGTGTAAGCTTGGCTCTACGCTGGTCATCCCGCTGCGGGGTGAAAACCAGCGAGTGATGGGGACCATTAAGCTCTATGAAGCCAGGAACCGCTTGTTCAGTTCAATCAACCGAACGCTGGGGGAGGGGATTGCGCAGCTGCTCTCCGCGCAAATCCTGGCGGGGCAATATGAACGGCAAAAAGCCCTGTTAACGCAGTCGGAAATTAAGCTCCTGCACGCTCAGGTGAACCCGCATTTCCTGTTTAATGCCCTCAACACCCTGAAAGCGGTGATACGCCGCGACAGCGATCAGGCCGCGCAGCTGGTGCAGTTCCTGTCGACGTTTTTCCGCAAGAACCTGAAACGGCCGTCTGAAATTGTCACCCTGGCCGATGAGATTGAGCATGTAAACGCCTATTTGCAGATTGAGCAGGCGCGCTTCCAGTCACGTCTGCAAGTGTCGCTATCCGTGCCGGATGAACTGGCGTATCAGCATCTTCCGGCCTTTACCCTGCAGCCGATTGTGGAAAATGCCATTAAGCACGGGACATCGCAGCTTCTGGGGAATGGGGAGATCACCATTTCTGCCAGCCGGTTTAATCATCATCTGGTGCTGAATATTGAAGACAATGCCGGGCTTTACGTCCCGTCCGCGTCAGGCGGGCTGGGGATGAGCCTGGTGGATAAACGCCTGCGCGCTCACTTTGGTGATGGATGTGGCATTACCGTGGCCTGTGAGCCGGACCGATTTACCCGTATTACGTTACGATTGCCGCTGGAGGAGACCGCATGTTAAGAGTGCTGATAGTCGATGATGAACCGTTGGCACGGGAAAACCTGCGCGTGCTGTTGCAGGAGCAGAGTGACATTGAGATTGTGGGAGAGTGCGCCAACGCCATTGAGGCCATTGGTGCTGTGCATAAACTGCGCCCGGACGTGCTGTTCCTCGACATCCAGATGCCCCGTATCAGCGGGCTGGAGATGGTCGGCATGCTTGATCCGGAGCATCGCCCGTATATCGTGTTTCTGACGGCGTTTGACGAATATGCCGTGAAGGCCTTTGAAGAACACGCGTTCGATTACCTGCTGAAGCCGATTGAAGAGAAGCGGCTCGAAAAGACCCTGACGCGTTTACGCCAGGAGCGTACGGTACAGGACGTCACGCTGCTGCCGGAAAACCAGCAGCCGCTGAAGTTTATCCCGTGTACCGGGCATAGCCGGATTTACCTGCTGCAGATGGATGATGTGGCTTTCGTCAGCAGTCGCCTGAGCGGGGTGTTTGTCACCAGCGCCGAGGGCAATGAAGGCTTTACCGAGCTGACGCTGCGCACCCTGGAGAGCCGCACGCCGCTTGTCCGCTGCCATCGGCAGTATCTGGTTAACATGGCGCATCTGAAAGAAATCCGTCTGGAAGATAACGGCCAGGCCGAGCTGGTGCTGCGGGCCGGTCAAACGGTGCCCGTCAGTCGCCGCTACCTGAAAAGTTTGAAAGAGGCGATTGGCCTGTAAAACTGGTACACTGCGCGCCATTGCATCATCGACAGTTAAAGGCACTCATGCTTAGTAATGATATTCTTCGTAGCCTGCGCTACACCCTGAAAGCAAACAACAACGACATGGTGCGCATTCTTGCGCTGTCTGCCATGGAATCCACCTCTGCCGGTTTCGACACCTGGATGACCAAAGAGGACGAAGAGGGGTTTGTTCGCTGCCCGGACATTATCCTGTCTGGCTTCCTGAACGGCCTGATCTACGATAAGCGTGGCAAAGATGATTCTGCACCTGAACTGGCGCTGGAGCGTCGGGTGGACAACAACACGGTGCTGAAAAAGCTGCGTATCGCGTTCTCGCTGAAAACGGATGATATTGTGGCGATCATGACCGAGCAAAAATACCGCGTATCCGTGCCGGAAGTGACCGCCATGATGCGTGCGCCGGGCCATAAAAATTACCGCGAGTGCGGCGACCAGTTTATGCGTAATTTCCTGCGCGGGTTGACCCACCGGGTGCATAACACGAAGGCGTGATTGCGGAATGGGGGCGGCCTGCTGCCCTCATCCCAGCCCTCTCCCTGTGGGAGAGGGAGAACAAAAAAGCCGGAGATAATCTCCGGCTTTTTTGTTATTTCACCTGCTGACCCGGCTTCGCGCCTTCGTCAGGGCTTAACAGGAAGATATCTTTCCCGCCAGGGCCTGCGGCCATCACCATCCCTTCAGAGATGCCGAAGCGCATTTTACGCGGTGCCAGGTTCGCGACCATGACGGTCTGACGGCCAATCAATACCTGCGGATCAGGATAGGCAGAACGGATGCCGGAGAAGACGTTACGCTTCTCACCGCCCAGATCCAGCGTCAGGCGCAGCAGCTTGTCAGAGCCTTCCACGAATTCTGCGTTCTCAATCAGCGCCACGCGCAGGTCGATTTTGGCAAAATCATCAAAGGTGATGGTCTCCTGAATCGGATCGTCAGCCAGCGGGCCGGTCACCGGTGCTGCGGCCGCTTTCACCTCTTCTTTCGAGGCTTCCACCAGGGCTTCAACCTGTTTCATCTCAATGCGGTTGTAGAGCGCCTTAAAGGTGTTGACCTTGTGGCCGAGCAGTGGCTGCTGAATGGCATCCCAGCTCAGTTCGGTATTGAGGAACGCTTCTGCACGGGCTGCCAGTTGCGGCAGAACTGGCTTCAGATACGTCATCAGCACGCGGAACAGGTTAATGCCCATGGAGCAGATCGCCTGCAGATCGGCATCGCGGCCTTCCTGCTTCGCGACCACCCACGGCGCCTGCTCGTCCACATAACGGTTAGCCAGGTCTGCCAGCGCCATGATTTCACGCACCGCTTTACCGAACTCGCGGGTTTCCCACGCGTCGCCAATGGTGGCCGCCGCATCGGTGAAGGTTTTGTACAGCGCAGGGTCAGCCAGTTCGGCCGCCATCACGCCGTCAAAACGCTTGGCGATAAAGCCCGCGTTACGGGAGGCCAGGTTAACCACCTTGTTAACAATGTCCGCGTTCACGCGCTGCACGAAATCTTCCAGGTTCAGGTCGATGTCGTCGATGCGGGAAGAGAGCTTCGCCGTGTAGTAGTAACGCAGGCTGTCCGCGTCGAAGTGGTTCAGCCAGGTGCTGGCTTTAATGAACGTACCGCGAGATTTGGACATCTTCGCGCCGTTCACCGTCACGTAGCCGTGAACAAACAGGTTGGTCGGCTTGCGGAAGTTGCTGCCTTCCAGCATTGCTGGCCAGAACAGGCTGTGGAAATAGACGATGTCTTTACCGATGAAGTGATACAGCTCGGCGGTGGAATCTTTCTTCCAGTACTCGTCGAAGCTGACGGTGTCGCCACGCTTGTCACACAGGTTCTTGAAGGAACCCATGTAGCCGATTGGCGCGTCCAGCCAGACGTAGAAATATTTGCCCGGTGCATTTGGGATTTCGAAACCAAAGTAGGGCGCATCACGGGAGATGTCCCACTGCTGCAGGCCGGATTCGAACCACTCCTGCATTTTGTTCGCCACCTGCTCCTGCAGCGCGCCGCTGCGGGTCCACGCCTGCAGCATCTCGCTAAAGGAGGGCAGATCGAAGAAGAAGTGCTCGGAGTCACGCATTACAGGCGTGGCGCCGGAGACCACCGATTTCGGGTCGATAAGCTCTGTCGGGCTATAAGTTGCGCCGCACACTTCGCAGTTATCGCCGTACTGATCCGGTGATTTACATTTCGGGCAGGTGCCTTTGACGAAACGGTCCGGCAGGAACATGCCTTTTTCCGGATCGTACAGCTGAGAGATAGTGCGGTTTTTAATAAAACCGTTCTCTTTCAGACGGGTGTAGATGAGCTCAGACAGCTCCCGGTTCTCTTCGCTGTGCGTGGAGTGGTAGTTGTCATAGCTGATGTCAAAGCCAGCAAAATCGGTCTGATGCTCCTGACTCATTTCGGCAATCATCTGCTCAGGGGAAACACCCAGCTGCTGGGCTTTCAGCATGATCGGCGTGCCGTGGGCATCGTCCGCGCAGATGAAGTTAACCTCGTGGCCGCGCATTCGCTGGTAACGGACCCAGACATCAGCCTGGATATGCTCCAGCATGTGGCCGAGGTGGATTGAGCCGTTGGCGTACGGCAGTGCGCACGTTACCAGAATTTTCTTCGCGACTTGAGTCATAGTAGGCATTACTTCTTTTAACTGTGAAAAGGGTTTTTGATATTACCAAAAGGGGCATTATTAAGTAAGCACAAACCGCGGCCTTTCAGGTAAACTTGTTCATCTAAGGTCTTATTCACAAGAACAAAGGAGTCGGGATGAGTTCTCAATCCCAGGCCAAATCACCGGAAGCCTTACGAGCAATGGTCGCCGGGACGCTGGCTAACTTTCAGCATCCAACCCTGAAGCACAATCTCACTACGCTGAAAGCGTTGCACCATGTCGCATGGCTGGACGAGACGCTGCACATTGAGCTGCAGATGCCCTTCGTCTGGACCAGCGCCTTTGACGCGCTGAAAGAGCAAACCAGCTCTGAGCTGTTGCGCATTACCGGTGCGAAAGCGATTGACTGGAAACTGACCCACAGCATCGCCACCCTCAAGCGGGTGAAGAACCAGCCTGGCGTGAATGGTGTGAAAAACATCATCGCCGTCAGCTCTGGTAAGGGCGGGGTGGGGAAATCCTCTACTGCTGTCAACCTGGCGCTCGCGCTGGCGGCCGAAGGGGCGAAGGTGGGTATTCTGGATGCGGATATTTACGGGCCGTCAATTCCAAATATGCTGGGTGCAGAAAACCAGCGTCCAACCTCGCCGGATGGAACCCACATGGCGCCCATCATGGCGCACGGTCTGGCGACCAACTCCATCGGTTATCTGGTGACTGATGACAATGCGATGGTCTGGCGTGGCCCGATGGCCAGCAAAGCGCTGATGCAGATGCTGCAGGAGACCCTGTGGCCGGATCTGGATTATCTGGTGCTGGATATGCCGCCGGGTACCGGTGATATTCAGCTGACGCTGGCGCAGAACATTCCCGTGACGGGGGCCGTTGTGGTAACCACCCCGCAGGATATCGCGCTGATCGACGCCAAAAAAGGCATCGTGATGTTCGAGAAAGTCGAGGTGCCCGTACTCGGTATCGTCGAGAACATGAGTATGCACATCTGCAGCAACTGTGGTCATCATGAGCCTATCTTCGGCACCGGCGGTGCAGAAAAACTGGCGGCGCAGTATCACACCCAACTGCTGGGGCAGATGCCGCTGCATATCACGCTGCGTGAAGATCTGGATAGCGGGAAACCGACGGTGGTCAACCGTCCGGACAGCGAGTTTGCTGAGATGTATCGTCAGCTGGCGGGACGCGTTGCGGCGCAGCTCTACTGGCAGGGTGAAGTTATTCCTGGCGAAAT
This sequence comes from Enterobacter sp. WCHEn045836, assembly GCF_003965585.1. NCBI lineage: Bacteria > Pseudomonadati > Pseudomonadota > Gammaproteobacteria > Enterobacterales > Enterobacteriaceae > Enterobacter > Enterobacter sp. WCHEn045836. The sequence goes on along the minus strand of NZ_RXPT01000001.1, from coordinate 121,739 downwards.
CGCCTTCCGCGCGGTGTAATCTCCAGCGCCGGATTGCCGGGTGGCGGCTTCGCCTTACCCGGCCTACGAAATACGGTTTTGTAGGTCAGGTAAGCGAAGCGCCACCTGACTTTACCCAAGCCGATAATGCATCAGATAGTACTCTCCGTCCGGAGAATCTCCCGTTGCTTCAATGTGCCAGCCATGACGCTGATAAAACGCGATAGCCCGTTCGTTTCTCACCAGGCACTTTAGCGCCCCGGTACTGGTAAACGTTTTTTGCACCTGTTCCAGCAGCAAATGGCCTACGCCCAGGCTCTGATACTGCGGGTCAACGAACAGATTGTGCAGAAAATTATCATTCGTCCAGACTGACGCAAAGCCCACACGATGACCGTTCTGCACGGCGACCCAAATCACTTCGTCGCGGGTGGCCTCGTCAAAGTCTTCGAGCTGCCATTCGGCACCGTTTAGCCACGGCCACGCCTCGCGGCGGGCATGCAGGTAAAGCGTGCGCAGGAAAGGGCGATCGCTCTCCTGCCACGTCCGGATTTGAACGGTATTAGCGATGATAGAAGATATCTCCGTTATACGCTTTGTAGATTTTGCCATCAGCATCACCGATCAGGACGTAATTCTCGCCCATATAGGTCCAGTGTGTGCCCGCATCCGGTGCCGGAAGGTTACGCAGTTGATACTGTTTGATGGTGTATTCAGGGGTTTGATATTGCGCCGGAGCCGTGTCACCAATTTTGAACTTCGTGAAATCAGCGATGAACTCTTGTTCTTCATAAGCTTTGATGCCACCAGATGCTGACGCCGTTTGCGGGGCCGCATAAGCCGCGCTCGCAAGAGACATTACTACACCCAGAAGCAGCCATGTACGCTTAGCCATTTTTTCTCCAGTTATACCGTTACTGATACTCTCAGTCTGCTGTTGTGATGACGGTGTGGCAGACAGCCTATTTTAAGTATCCCAGCAGAGTCTGTTCGAAAAAAAATGTAACAAAAGTGGACGGTTTTGTGTAGATCAAACGTTTAATACTATTTTGTTTATGAATGATATTTTCTAAGACTAATTCAGTGCAGAAATGTTTTTTTTAATTAATTCTGAAAATATAAATTTGCTCTACATTTGTGACCTGAAATGCATGCATTTTATTTAAAGACGTTTTAAACTTAAAAAAGTGGAGCGGTTTAATTCTCAATTCTACGTGGTTCCGGTCCTTCAGTTAATTCTGCACATCGTTCAATGATGTGGGATTTTTACTTAATTGCTTGAAAAACAGCATATTGTAAAACCAGGCGATTCTTCCGGAATGGCCTGTTATGCGTTTTTTGCGCTCATGATTGATAAATTAATTTTAATGAAAAACACAACCACACTCTCTGTAATATTCTTAGCGATAAGTCTGTTGACTGGCTGCGTATTTTCTCCTGGGCAAACATTACGCTCATCGGGGAAAAACATCATCACGACGGGTGATGAAAATAATAATATAGATAAGCGCGTGGATCTTTATCCTCTTACCCCTTCCCTGATTGAGAAATTGCGTCCTGCCGCCGCGAAATCTCAGCCAAATCCTAATCTGGATGAGCAGGTCAGACACTGGGAGTACCGTATTGGCGCAGGTGATATTTTGACCGTTACCGTCTGGGATCACCCTGAACTGACAACACCGGCCGGGCAGTATCGTAGTGCCAGCGACACCGGCAACTGGGTGAATGCCGACGGGACGCTCTTTTATCCCTATGTCGGAAAACTCCCCGTGGCGGGAAAAACGGTCTCTGAAGTCAGGGAGGAGATCGCCAAACGGCTGGATAGCGTGATCGAAAGCCCGCAGGTGGATGTCAGCGTGGCCGCTTTCCGCTCGCAAAAAGCCTATGTCACTGGCGAAGTCGCCAAATCTGGCCAGCAGGCGATCACCAATATTCCCCTGACGGTTATGGATGCCGTCAACGCGGCGGGTGGGCTTTCTGCCGACGCGGACTGGCGCAATGTGGTTCTCACTCACGAGGGCAAAGATTCGCGCCTCTCTCTCTACGCGCTGATGCAGCACGGCGACCTGACGCAAAATAAACTGCTCTACCCGGGCGATATTCTTTTTGTACCTCGCAATGACGCCCTGAAAGTCTTTGTGATGGGGGAAGTGATCAAGCAGAGCACACTGAAGATGGACAGGAGCGGGATGACCCTTGCCGAAGCGCTGAGCAATGCGGGCGGGCTGAATCAGGACATGGCCGATGCGACGGGCATTTTTGTCATTCGCTCCATTGCCAAAGGCAACAATGCGGGAAAAATCGCCAACGTTTATCAGCTTAACGCGCAAGATGCCTCCGCGATGGTGCTGGGCACCGAATTCCAGCTTGAGCCCTACGACATTGTGTATGTCACCACGGCGCCGCTGTCGCGCTGGAACCGCGTCATTACCCAGCTCGTGCCCACCATCACCGGTGTTCATGACCTGACCGAAACGGTCCGTTACATCAGATCGTGGCCGCAGTAATGTTCGATTCCATTTTAGTGGTCTGCACCGGCAATATCTGTCGCTCGCCGATTGGCGAGCGGCTGTTGCGCCAGTTGCTGCCGGGGAAACGGATAACCTCGGCAGGCATATTTGGGCTGGAGGGAAGCCCGGCGGATATCATCGCTCAGGATGTGGCCAGTCGACATGGGATCTCACTTGATGGACATCGTGCGCGCAAACTGACTCCGCAACTCATGCGGGAATCGGAACTTATTCTTGTGATGGAACCTGCCCATCTTCGCTTTATCTCTGCCATGGCCCCGGAAATTCGCGGCAAATCGCTGCTCTTTGGGCAATGGCTTGAACCGCAGGACATCCCCGATCCCTATCGTAAAAGTCGTGAAGCGTTCGACTATGTTTTCGGGCTGCTGGGCAAAGCCAGCCAGGAATGGGCTCATCGTTTGAGTCAACAAGGAATGAAGCGTTAATGTCGTCTTACACATCAGAAAGTTACGGTGCGGCCGCACCGGAAAATCATGAAATTGATCTCATTCGTCTCCTTGGCGAGATGATCGATCACCGTGCAGTCATATTATCAATTACGTTCATTTTCACTCTGCTGGCGGGGCTGTATGCCTTTCTGGCCACGCCCGTTTATCGCGCAGATGCTTTAATTCAGGTGGAGGGAAAGCAGGATAATAGCCTGCTCAAAAATTTAAAACAGTTTGGCAGTGAGATGTCTCCCGATGTGCAACCCGAAATTCTCCTGCTTAAATCGCGCATGATCCTGGGCGCTACCGTTGATGAATTAGGATTAGCGCAGCATGTGACGCAGCGTACTTTCCCGGTTGTGGGGGGGCTTTGGGCACGGTTGCAGGGCCGCAAACCGGAGACGATCGACTTTGGCTGGCTGCAACTGCCACCTGTCAAAGACAAACCACGCACGCTTGTGCTCACTGTGCTGGAAAAAGGCGCATACCGGCTGGAAGGCGACAATTTTTATGCTGAGGGCATGGAGGGAAAACCTTTTGAAAAGGAGGGCGTTTCCCTGCTGGTGTCGAAACTGAATGCCCCAACGGGTACGCAATTCACGCTACAAACCCGTCCCCGCCTGGAGGCAATTAATCTGCTGAGTACCCAATTTAGCGTCGTTGAATCGGCAAAGCAGAGCGGGGTGCTAACGCTCACGTTGACCGGCACCGATCCTGACCGTATTGCCCTGGTGCTCAACCGGATTGCCAACAATTATCTGCAGCAAAATATCGCCCGCCAGGAAGCGCAGGATGCCCGCAGTCTTGCGTTTTTGCAGCAGCAGTTGCCCAAAATCAGAAGCGAGCTGGATCTGGCCGAAGAGCGGCTGAATCAGTACCGCAAACAGCGTGACTCGGTCGATCTCTCTCTGGAAGCGAAATCGGTTCTCGAGCAGATTGTGAATATTGAAAACCAGCTCAACGAGCTGACGTTTCGTGAGGCAGAGATTTCTCAGCTTTTCAAGAAAGATCACCCGAACTACCGCGCCCTGCGTGAAAAACGCCAGACGCTGGAGCAGGAGAGGATCCGTCTGAATCAGCGTGTCGCAGCTATGCCGTCGACGCAACAGGACATTTTGCGTCTCAGCCGGGACGTGGAGTCAGGCCGCACTATCTATCTGCAACTGCTTACCCGTCAGCAAGAGCTGAACATTTCCCGTTCCAGCGCCATCGGTAACGTGCGAATTATCGACAGCGCGGTAACCCAGCCCGATCCCATTAAACCGCGAAAGGCGCTGGTCATCGTGTTTGGCATCCTGCTGGGGTTGATATTATCAGTAGGCCTGGTGCTGGTCCGCATGGCGCTCAGACGCGGCATCAACACCGCCGATCAACTGGAAGGGCTGGGCGTCCAGGTGATGGCCACCTTGCCGCGTTCTGCGTGGCTGTGGAAAAAAACCAACCTGCGCAGAAAACGCGCGTTTGGTACACGCTGGAAACACCGGATCACCGACGTGCCTTTTCTGCCGGTTGATCGGCCAGCGGATATTTTTGTCGAGGCCGTGCGCGGACTGCGTACCAGTCTCCATTTCACGTTGCAGGATGCCGCTAACCGGATCGTCATGATTTCTGGCCCGACGCAGGACTGCGGAAAAACGCTTGTCAGCACGTCGCTGGCGGCGATTGAGGCGCAGGCCGGGCTGAGGGTGCTATTCATTGATGCGGATATGCGCGAGGGCTATGTCCATAACGTATTCGGTTTAACTAACCATACCGGACTGTCCGGCGTGCTTGACGGAAAATGTGAATGTCAGGAGGCGATACAACGCTATGAAAAAGGCAACATTGATGTGCTGACCTGCGGGCCGGTTCCGTTGCGCCCCTCTGAACTGCTGATGAGCGAACGCTTCAGGGCGGTAATGACCTGGGCAAATGAGCAGTACGATCTTGTGATCCTGGATACTCCGCCGGTACTGGCCGTTACCGATGCCTCCGTGGCTGCCCCGGTGGCCGCCACCTCACTGCTGGTGGCCCGCTTTGCGAAAACCAGCCTGAAAGAGATGGAAAACAGCATCAAGCGTCTGCAGCAAACGGGGGCCTATATCAACGGCACCGTGCTGAACGACGTGGTGAAGTCCGCAGCGCTCTATTACCGCGCAGGCTATGGCCATTACGAGTATGGCCAAAGCCCGACACGGCAACCGCGCAAGGATTAATGTTTTACCAGGGTGGCGAAGTAATACACCAGCGGGATGGCGAGGATCCAAAGTCCAACAGGGATGTCTCGCCATTTTCCTGCAATCGCTTTGATCACGATGTAAAACAGCAACCCTCCCGCAATCCCTGTCCCGAAGCTGTTGGCGATGAGCGTAATCATCACCATCATCAGCACCGGCAGTCCGTCGGTGAAGTTCGCCAGATCCACCTTGCGCAGGCCGCTGAACATATTAAGACCGATCAGGATCAGGGCAGGGGCTGTGGCTTCTTTTGGGATCATCAGCGCAACGGGGGTAAACAGCAGCATCAGCAGGAACATAACCGCTGCTGCCAGTGCCGTCATGCCGGTTTTACCGCCCGCTTCTGCGGCCGCCGAGGATTCAATCAGCGCCGTGGCGGCAGGAATACCCACCCACGGCCCAATGGCGGCGGCAATCGAGTCCACCATAAACGGACGATTGATATTGGCCATATTGCCCTCTTCATCCAGCAGTCCGGCTTCGCCCCCCACCGCCAGCGTGGTGCCCATGGTGGAGAAAAATTCCGACGCGAAAAAGACAAACAGGAACGGCAGGAAGGCAATATTCAGCGCACCCACCATGTCGATATGGCCCAGCACCGGTGTCAGTGAGTGAGGCATATCGATAAAGCTGGCGGGAAGCCGGGTCACCCCCATCGGGATACCCACAAGGGTGGCAAATAAAATGGCCCACAAAATGGCGCCCGGTATGCGACGCGCCTGCAGGGCAATGGCGAGGAACAGACCAGTGAGTGCCACCAGTGCACCGGGTGAGAGAAAATCACCCAGCATCAGCGCGTTTGTTTTCGCGTTGGCCAGCACCAGCCCGGCATTGCGAAAACCCAGTACCGCAACAAAAAGACCGATAGAGGCCGTCAGCCCCAGCTTGATGGACTGCGGTACGGAGCGGGTCACCACTTCACGCAGGCCGAAACGGGTGAGCAGGAAGAACAAAATTCCTGACCAGCAGGCAATGCCCAGACCAATTTGCCAGCCGATGCCTTCACTGCCTGCCAGCGTTACCCCGACCAGCACCGAGCCACCAATGCCGGGCCCGACAATAAACGGCAGGTTGGCGTAAAACGCCATCAGCAGCGTACCGGCCACAAACACCAGAATAGTGCCGGTGGTCGCCGCGCCTTTGTCCATCCCGCCCACGGCGAGAAGCCCCGGGATGACCACCAGCAAATAGGCGGCGGCAAGAAAACCGGTGAGACCGGCCAGACACTCTGTGCGCACGGTACTGCCGCGCGTATGCAGTGCAAAACGACGTTCAAGCCAGCTCCCTGGTGCTGGCGAATTAACGGTGTTGTCGGCCATTATCCGGCTCTCCTTCGGTATTATTGTGTAGTGTCCGGGGTTTCCCGGTAAGAAATCAACGGATCGACAATCTGGCGCGTGCTGCCATCGGTCAGTCCAAGATCGGTTAAATGCGGCCCGGCGTTGCAGGCAAGGCACGTCCCTTCAATCCCTTTAAATACTCTGTATGGCGGCTCCCAGTCGGCAATCTGGCTGCTGCGTTCGCGCAGCTCACGGAACTGGCGCGCCAGTTCCGCAGGGGCGAGTTCTGACAACATCCCCGCAATGGGCATCGCCACATGGGCAATCACGTCCCCGTTCTGGACCAGCGCCATCCCGCCACCGCTTTGGATCAGCGTATTAGCGGCCAGCGCCATGTCATTTGGATCGCGCCCCAGTACCACCAGATTGTGTGAATCGTGGGAGTAGCTGGTGGCAATAGCTCCCCGCAGCTCTCCCCAGCCTTCAAGCAGGGCGATTTGCGGTTTTGCCGCGTGGCGTGCGTGGCGGTGCTGAACCCAGATCAGGCTAAAACCAGCCGGTATGTCAACGCGTCCGTTACGCACCTGAACGTCAATTTCACCCCAGCGGGTAAAGCGTGCGCCGCTGATATGACGCAGGCGCGCCACACCGTGGTTTGCGTTATCGATGCGCATGTAAAAATCACTGGCGGTCAGCGCCGACAGGCGCACGGTATCACGGGGCAGAGTCAGAGGCGTATCGACAAGCGGCTCGATCATCGCTCCGTCACGGGCAATGCATTTTCCGGCGACGTACACCTGGCGAGCCGTCAGTTTATCCAGTGAATCGAACACCACCAGGTCCGCACGACGGCCCGCGGCAATCAGTCCGAGATCGTTACGCTGCAGGCGAAGGGAGGCGTTCAGGGTGGCAAACCGCAGCGCATCCGTCGCCGGAAGACCATGTTCAATCAGCAGGTTGAGCAGGGCGATGATGCCACCTTTTTCCATCAGCATGTCTGGCGGCACATCGTCGGTGCAGACCGTGATTTGCGACGAGAGATGCGGCAGCGTTTTCAGCGCGCTGACAATATCCGGCAGCAGATAAGGATGCGAGCCGCGGATCTCCAGCGTCAGCCCGGCGCGCAATTTTTCCAGCGCGTCCTCGGCGGAAGTGAGTTCATGGTCAGAGGTGACGCCCGCCGCCAGATACGCCTGTAAGTCCGCGCCGCTGAGTCCTCGCGCATGGCCTTCAATCAGCTTTCCACTTTCCAGCCCGGCCTGCAGGATCTCCAGCATACGCTGACTGCCATTAAGCACCCCGTGCATGTCCATCACTTCCGCTACGCCGCGCACTTCCGGCCAGCCGAGCAGGGTATTCATCTCTTCGCCCGCAAAGTCTGCGCCTGACATCTCCAGCCCCGGCGTGGAAGGGACGCTCGATGGTGCCGCGACCATCACCTGCAGCGGCAGGTTGCGGCTCGCCTCAATGGCAAAGCGGACGCCCTCAATCCCCAGCACATTCGCCAGCTCGTGCGGATCCCAGAAAACGGCGGTGGTGCCCTGCGCCAGTACAATCTCCGCGTAGCGTGCGGGCAGCAGGTGCGAGCTTTCAAGGTGAACATGCGTGTCCATCAGCCCCGGAGAGAGGAACTGGTTGTTCAGATCGTGCGTCTCATACGCATCGTTGCGGCTGCCGCGCGGATGGACGCTGGCGATAAGCGAACCGACGATACCCACATCCGCGTCGCGGATCTCACCGGTTGCCATATCAACAATTCGGGTATGGGTGAGCAACAGATCAAACGGCGTGTCGCCTCGTGCAGCCATAACGGCGCGGCGTCGGGTATCGGCAGTCATGCAATTAACAGTTCCAGCATTGAAATATTGACGTTACTCTATGCACCCGGCAAACGTTTGCCCAGTTGATAAAATTTATCGCCCGATAACCCCGGGTTATTCTGTGACGGGTGTAATGGATAATGATGACGGAACCCTGGCAGCGCTTGCCTGCGCTCTCCCTTCGACAGCTACAGTATTTTGTCACTCTGGCGCAGCTGCGTCATTTTACGGATACCGCCAGTAAGCTGGCTATCAGCCAGCCGGCACTCAGTAGCGCCTTGCGGCAAATCGAAACGGTACTCGGCGGCAAACTGGTCAATCGTACCGCGTCGGCGGTCACGCTGACCGAGTTGGGTCACGCCATTCTGCCACACGCCCAGCGGGTGCTCAGCGTGGCGCAGCTGGCGTTTGATGATATGCAGCAGATTGTGCAGGCCGGCGGTGACGGCACGGTGCGTATTGGCCTGGTACCCTCTGTGAGTTCGTTGCTGTTCCCGCTGCTGCCGCAGACGCTGGCGCAGGCTTTTCCGCGCCTGAGAGTGGAGTTTCACGACCAGACCAATGATGCGCTGGTGGCGCAACTGCTGAAAGGGCAGATTGATTTTGGCATCGGGGCGCTGGACAGTTCGGTACCCGAACAGCTGGACGTGTTCCCGCTGCAGGAAGATCCGTTTGTGGCGGTGTTGCATTGCGACGATCCGCTCGCCGCGTCGGCACATGTTCCCTGGAAACAGCTGGTTGGCCGGGATATTGCCGTGTTCTCAAAAGGAAATATTCAGCGGCTGGTCAATGCGCTTGCCGAAAGCCACCGTCTGTCTCTGCAGACCCGTTATCAGGTGGACTATATCGAGACGCTATACGGGCTGGTGCGCTCGAAGCTTGCCGTGGGGATATTGCCGCAACTGTACACCACGCACCTGCAGGACCCGCAGCTTAAGGTGGTCCACCTACAGCAACCGGCCCTGGCGCGTACGGTGGCGCTGATGCGAGCCCCGCAGGCGCTGCCTGCGCTCATTGAATCCTGCTTTACCCTGATGGTGGATACCTTACGCACCAGGTAGGGCGACACTTCTTTACAGCGAAACGGTGCGTAGCTCGCTAAGATGACCTTCGTTAAATCACGAGGTCACAATGGAAAACCGCAAATTCAGCAAACTGCGCCGCTGGGCGCGGGAAGGGATCATACTCGCTCTGCTGGCGCTGGCCGTGATGTGGGGCGTGGATCAGTACCGCAAACCGTCATTACCCGCCACGTTTAGTGCCACTCCGATGCAGGACATTAATGGCACGCTGCACGACATTGCGGCGCTCAGTCAGGACCGGCCGCTGTTGATCTACGTCTGGGCGACATGGTGCAGCATCTGCCGTTATACCACGCCTGCGGTCAATAAACTGGCAGAAGAAGGTGGCAATGTGGTGAGTGTTGCCATGCGTTCCGGGGATGACGCAAAGCTTGCGCGCTGGGTTGAAAAGAAACAGCTGAAAATGCCGGTGGTCAATGATGAAAACGGTGCGCTGTCGCAGCAATGGCAGGTAAGCGTTACCCCGACGCTGGTGCTGGTATCCAAAGGCAATGTCGTCAGTACAACAACGGGCTGGACAAGCTACTGGGGATTGAAAGTCAGGATGTGGTGGGCAGGGTTATAAAAATAGCCCCTCTCCCGATGAGAGAGGGGCTTTGCATTACTTCGCCAGAACTTCCTGCGCAGTGCGCTCAACCAGAGACAGCAGGATTTTAATATCCTCCAGCGTCACGGTTGGGTTCAGCAGTGTCAGTTTCAGACAGGTCACGCCGTTATGTTCGGTCACGCCGACGTTTGCACGGCCGGACTCCAGCAGCGCATCACCAATTTTCTGGTTCAGCAGGGCGATACCTGCATCATCTGCCTGCACCTCGCCACGGAAGCGGAACAGCACGCTTGCCAGCTGTGGCTGCATAACCAGTTCCAGAGCAGGCTGCTCTTTGACATAAGCCGCAACCTGCTGTGCCAGCGTCACGCCGTGATCGATGATCGCCGCGTATTGCTCCTGACCCAGCGCTTCCAGGCTCATCCACAGCTTCAGCGCGTCGAAACGGCGCGTGGTCTGCAGCGATTTGGACACCAGGTTCGGCACGCCGGCTTCTTCGTCGAACTCAGAGTTCAGGTAAGCCGCCTGATAGCGCATCAGTTCATAGTGGCGCGCTTCTTTCAGCAGGAATGCGCCGCAGCTGATGGTCTGGAAGAACTGCTTGTGGAAGTCCAGGGTAACGGAATCCACCAGTTCAATGCCGTCCAGGTAGTGACGATACTGCTCAGACATCAGCAGCGCGCCGCCCCAGGCCGCATCAACGTGTACCCAGATATTCTGCTTCGCCGCCAGTTCAGCAATGGCGCGCAACGGATCGATAGCACCCGCGTCGGTGGTACCTGCTGTCGCCACGATCGCCAGGATCTGCTCGCCGTTGGCATTGCACTGCTCGATTTTCGCCGCCAGATCGGTCAGATCCATGCGGGAGAATTCGTCAGTTTTTACCTGCACGACGGACTGGTAACCCAGACCCATCAGCGCCATGTTTTTCTGCACGGAGAAGTGCGCATTTTCCGAGCACAGCACGCGGATCTTACGCAGATCGCCCGTCAGACCATCCTGCTGAACGGAGTGGCCCTGACGCGCGAAGAACGCATCACGTGCCAGCATCAGACCCATCAGGTTGCTTTGGGTGCCACCGCTGGTGAAGACACCCGCGTCGCCAGCCTGATAACCCACGCGGGTACGCAGCCATTCGATCAGTTTGATCTCGATAATGGTTGCGGACGGGCTTTGATCCCAGGAGTCCATGCTCTGGTTAGTGGCGTTAATCAGCACTTCCGCCGCCTGGCTAACGACCAGGCTCGGGCAGTGCAGGTGCGCCACACACTGCGGGTGATGAACGGACAAACTGTCTTTCAGGAAGAACTCTACGGCGCGTTCAATCGCCGCTTCGTTACCCAGCCCTTTCGGGTTGAAATCCAGCTTAATGCGGTCGCGCAGTTCCGCGACCGTTTTGCCCTGATACATCTCAGGCTGCTTCAGCCACTGCATCACAGCCTGAGTGCTTTGTTCAATCGCCTGCTGGTAAGCTTCAATGCTCTGCGCAGAGGAGAACAAAATTGGGTTTGAATCAGACATCGTAATCAACAACTCCGGTTACGCCGGGCGAACGCCCGCAGCAAGCAGTGCCTGCTCGAATTTATCCAGGAAGACTTTCAGCTCATCATCGCTGATCAGCAGAGAAGGCAGCAGACGCAGAACGATACCGTTACGACCACCACGCTCCAGAATCAGACCGGCTTCGAAGCACTTCTTCTGAATCAGAGCAGACAGCTCGCCATCACCCGGGAAGCAACCCATGTGGTCTGCCGCTTCATGTGGCTTAACGATCTCAATACCGATCATCATGCCCAGACCGCGAACGTGGCCGATAACCGGATAGCGTTTCGCCATCTCGTTCAGCTGGCCTTTCAGCCATTCGCCCTGTGCCGCCACTTTGCCCGCGATGTTCTGATCTTTCAGGATTTTCAGCGTCGTCAGACCGGTTGCCATCGCCAGCTGGTTACCGCGGAAGGTGCCGGTGTGGTGACCTGGTGCCCAGGCATCGAACTGCTTTTTGATACCCAGCACAGCCAGTGGCAGACCGCCGCCAACCGCTTTAGACATCACGATGATGTCTGGCTCAATGCCAGCGTGTTCTAAGGCGAAGAATTTACCGGTACGGGCAAAGCCAGCCTGAACTTCGTCGAGGATCAGCAGAATGCCGTGTTCCTGAGTCACTTTACGGATGCGCTGCAGCCACTCAACCGGAGCCGGGTTCACGCCGCCTTCACCCTGAACGGCTTCCAGAATGACCGCAGCAGGTTTGCGCACGCCGCTTTCGACGTCGTTGATCAGGTTTTCGAAATAGTAGGTCAGCGCTTTTACGCCAGCCTCACCGCCGATACCCAGTGGGCAACGGTACTGGTGTGGATAAGGCATGAACTGCACTTCTGGCATCATACCGTCTACCGCTTCTTTCGGAGACAGGTTACCGGTCACGGACAGTGCGCCGTGAGTCATACCGTGGTAACCACCAGAGAAGCTGATAATACCGCTACGGCCGGTGACTTTTTTCGCCAGCTTCAGCGCCGCTTCCACGGCGTCAGCCCCGGATGGACCGGTGAACTGCAGGCAGTACTCTTTGCCCTGACCAGGCAGCAGAGAGAGCAGGTATTCGGAAAACGCGTCTTTCAGAGGCGTAGTCAGATCCAGAGTATGTAACGGCAAGCCGCTGGTAATGACATTTTGGATGCTTTTCAGCACATCAGGGTGGTTATGGCCAAGCGCGAGGGTGCCTGCGCCTGCTAAACAGTCAAGGTATTCTTTATTATCTGCATCGGTGATCCACACGCCTTCTGCTTTAGTAATAGCTAAAGGCAGTTTGCGCGGATAACTCCTGACGTTAGATTCAAACTCGGCCTGACGGGCCAGATAGGTTTCGTTGCTTTTGTGGGCATCTACGGTGTCAATACGGACTTTATCCGTCATCATATCACTCCTACAACCGCCGCTTCGTTATGAGCCACGATTGAATAAAAAGTTAAAAACAGATGGGGGCCTGAAAAAAACGCCGCCAATATAGAGCCTTTTGCCACGGGGCTCAATGGTTAATTTGTTTACTGTTTTGTGACAGAGGGCACAGGGGAGGGGAACTCCCCGTTTTAAGAAAGAAAATTACGTTCTATGTGCAATAAAAACAGCCAGTTACGAGGGCATTGTCAGAACTGTAAACACAGAGAAAAGAGTGTGACAAATCGTGCCTTTCGTCGAAGAAAAAGGAGGCACATGGCCTCCTTGCGATCGTTATTTCTGCGTAACCTGCAAAATGCCGTGGTCGCGACCCTTCGTTTTATTCCAGGATGCACCGGTAATACCGTTCTCATCAAGGCTTAAAGAGATAACGAACCCGCCGCCATGGATTTCATAGAAGTTTGCGTTCACACGCTTAACGGTTGCTTTCTTACCATTAACGGTGGCGCTAAAAAAACCGTTTGAAATCGTGGCATTAAGTGCATCCGATGAGAATGAAGCTTCACGCATCGGATCGTGGATCGCTGCGGATGACGGCTGTGCCGCGTTTTGGGCTTTGCTTTTGTGGATATCGCAAGTGCCATCGTTGGCGTTTATTTCAGTACATCCCGAACGCGCTAATTGAGCACGATAGTGTGCGTTTATCGCATGAGCCGGCGTCGCCGCGACAGTGAACAACAGAGCAATTAAAGTTAATCGCGTTTTCATTGTTAAACCTTAGTTGTGGTGAGTGTGTTTATTCGTCTCTGTCGCTCTGGCCGCATTTGCATAAGCCGCAGACAGGGACGCATTATTTATGCTTTGTTGCCTTTGTTGCCTTTGTTGTTCGGATAAATAGCACGTGTCATAGCTGACCCCACTCGCTGTGCAATTCGCGATACGCTGAGTGGGCGATACACACCCCGCCAGCACAAGTGCGCCAGCCACGGTGATTAATACTTTTTTCATTTTATTACCTTATAAACTACACAGATAATAGGACACATACATCACGCCGATCCAAATTCCGACACCCAATAGCATCAGGTACAGGGCCGCTGAGATAAATATATATCTGGACATGTTTTTGGCTATCATCGCTATTCTCATCAGAGACGAGCGGGTTATAAACGTAATTGTGTTTTTTATTGTGGTGGTTTTTGTGTTTATTTAAAAGCCCATTCCGATACCAACAGAAGCACCCATATTATTGGCGGTATCATCAGAGAAACTCACTTTCCCGATGACATGTGAATTGAAGTTCACCGATGCTCCGACTGCGAGGGCACTTTCACCATTATAAGTCGCACCACCGGCAGAGAACATGACGCGTTGATCTGTTTGTACTTGCGGTAACCCCGCCATCGCCATTGCGCCTGAAATACCGGCATTGGCCTGCTTCTTATTATTATCCACTTCATCGCGCAATGATTTAAATTGCTGACTGGTGTTATTATTCATTGCCTGTAATGTTTGTTTGGTTGCCTGCAGATCCTGAGCGGTTGTGGTAATAGCATGGCTATTATTAGCGACTTTTGTTTGTGTTACCGTGTCTACCTGCATGCGTGTCACTGTGGTTGTCACGCCGTCTTTACCATTATGACCATTAATGCCGTCGCGCCCTTTAATTCCCGTTACACCTTGAGCACCTGTCGCGCCGGTATCGCCTTTCGCGCCTTTTTTACCATCCACACCGTTAACAGCTTTTGGCGCATTTTCTAAAATAGATCTAAGACGTTGTGCGTCAGTTACATTGCTATCAAGATGAGAACCCACCAAAGCGATATTGTTATATTTCGGCGTGGGAACGCCCTGTGGTTTGACAGACGGTGTAAGGCTAACAAAATGGGTAGCTGTCTGTACGGGTACATTATATGGCTGTTTGACTGGAGCATCAGAAATGTGATGCTCATTTGTAGGATGCTGCGAGCCGTTCAATTTCTGTGGAGTCAGGTTGGCCATCGCAACACCTGGCTGAACAACTGGTGTTGGTGTTTTTTGCGCTACGGTTAACGTTGCGGCAGGAATGACGGTCCGTGGTGGAGGCGTGAAAACACTCTGGTTATTTTTAGCATCAATATACGCTGCACCAAACACGCTGGGGGGGATGGCTGGTGTTAATGGTGTCGGCGTTTTTTGCGCTGCGGTCAAGGACGTCGCAGGAATCACAATTTTGGACGGTACCTGTTGAGCAACCGGTGTTGGTGTTTTTTGCGCTACGGTTAACGTCGCGGCAGGAATGATGGTCCGTGGTGGAGGCGTGAAAACACTCTGGTTATTTTTAGCATCAATATACGCTGCACCAAACACGCTGGGAGGGATGGCAGGTGTTAATGGTGTCGGCGTTTTTTGCGCTGCGGTTAACGTCGCGGCAGGAATGACGGTCCTTGGCGGAGGCGTGAAAACACTCTGGTTATTTTTAGCATCAATATACGCTGCACCAAACACGCTGCGAGGGATGGCTGGTGTTAACGGTGTCGGCGTTTTTTGTGCTGCGGTTAACGTCGCGGCAGGAATAACAACGTTAGACAACACGTTATTAGCAACAGGAGTGGGTACCTTATTAGGTACCATGTGAGGTTGCATCAACGGAGTGACTGTCGGTGTTGGTGGATTTGGTCTGGAAGGCATCGCAACAACGGGAGCACGCATAATCTCTGCAATTCGAGCATTTGTATTTTCTAATGTTTCCTCGGTCTTATGATAAAAATCCCAATCTTGCTGGTTAAAGTTGGCGCGATCATTGTTATATTTCAGAATTATAAATCTATTCAGCCGAGCAGCAGCATTTGCTTCAGTCCTTACTTGCTGAATCGCGTCTGACTTTTCTTGCAATGAAAAGTAAGTGGTAGCAAATACAGAACCAGAAATAGCCGAAAGAGTAATAGACGCTATAGCTGTTTTGATAAATTTCATTAGAAAGTTCTCATCATTAAATCAATAAAGATCAGATTGCTATCCTGGCGGGAAGATACAACCTCTTGTTATATCTGGGATAAATTACGAAATTTTGGTTTGATAACTTATTTCGTAACGCGTGGCAACTATCTATCAATGTGCAATAATAATTATTGATCTAAATCATAAATAGCATGAATAGCTAAACGGGTGATCTATAATGCTTTTGGTTTTAAACTCATAAAATACAATGACTTAGTTATTTTTGAAGAATGGATGAAAGAAGAGTTTCGAAATATTAACACTTAAGTAATCCTTAAGTGTTTTAAGCAAAAATGGTGCAAAATGTTCAAAATAGTTAATGCCTATTTATAGGTTGCCCTTACTTCTTTATTTTCGAATCTGACTTATGTTTTGAATGAAAGTTGCAGTGAGGGGTTTATATTGTGGGGTTTTTCCTGAAAAAATATTTATGTTGAAAATTAAAGCGAGAAAGTGTTCAGGCCAAATTGCAATAAATGCGTGAGTGTAATGTTATAAAAAGGAAAAAATAAGCAGGTGAGTCTGTATCAGATAATTCATTACGCTATCGCTGTGTGATATCACTCTGCCCGGTACCGTGATAACTCGAAAGCCCTTGCACCTGGCCTGCCGCCGCGGTTACACTAAATAGTAGCAATGAGTATCATTTAATTTATTGTATTATAAGTATTTTGACTCGGGGTGCCCTTCTTTGTGAAGGCTGAGAAATACCCGTATTACCTGATCTGGATAATGCCAGCGTAGTCCTGGCGATTATTCAAGGTAAAATCAAAGACTTATCTGCGATTTTCGAACCGTTTTGTTTAGCCGATCACATCGAGGCTCACGAAATGGGACACCAGACCATACGCCACACCATTAAACGTAACGGGGTTTATTACGTTCGTTTTCGCCTGCCTGATAATAAGTTTTTCCGGAAGTCGTTAGAGACTGACAGCCACACCCAGGCGCAGTTGCTCATGTCTTTTGCTTCTCCTGTAATTCCTCTGGTTCAACGTGGAGCCATCCAACCGGATCACTTCGGTAAGCGTCTTTCTGAGTATGGCAATAGTCTGAAGCAGCAGAATGAAAAATGGCTGGCGCACCAATTTCTGAATGATGCGCGGCGCAATATTCAGCCGATAGTTGTTCATGAAGACCGCGAGGTTGTCTCTCCTTCGGTAGATGAGGAAGAACAAACTGAAGCACAACCAGAACACGTGTTAACACTGGCTGGCGCGTGGAATATGTATAAAGAGGAGAAAGCCCAAAACTGGACGAAGGCTATCTCTCAAGCCAATGAGCGCTTTATGGAGGTGATGTTGATTGTCTTGGGTTCGTCAACTGATGTAACCACGATTACCAAGCAAGACATTAAACAGGTAATGGAGGTTGTTGAAAACTTGCCTAAGCGTGTTGTACAGCCTTATCGGTCAATGACGGTTCAGCAACTAATCGAGAGTGATGATGTTCCGCCCGAAGATTTAGTTGGCGCTGAGTCTATCCACAAGCATTTAAAGATGTATAAATCGCTATTCAAAACCTTCCTGACTGATAATAAAGATATTCTGGAGAAGTCTCCGACAGATGGGATCGTCGCCGCACCGTCTAAAGCGAGGTTTGGAGCATACAGTGCAGCAGAAATGAGAAAGTTTGTGGGGTGGGCGCTCAAGCAGCCTGACGGTTGGCAGAAGTGGATCACTCTTTTGTTGGCGTACACGGGAGCCAGAAGAGGCGAGATCGCAAAGCTGGAAAAATCTCATATCAAATATGATGAGGATAGTCAGCGGCACTATCTCCTGATCGCGGAAGGAGGGCAGGGGAAAACTGAGAACGCGACTAGACAGGTTGTAATACATCCCAAACTGATCGAATGGGGATTCCTTGATTTTGTAAACCGCCAATGGAAAGAGAAAATCTTCTCGCCTGTGTCGGGTAAGAACATGCCGAAGATCGGCAAAGTTTTAGCAGATGTGCGTGATCAGCTTGGTATTCCTTATCTTGATGACTATGGGCAGCGGCGATTGGTGCATAGCTTCCGACATACCATGATTTCAACCTGTTTAGCCGGATGGGTTGGCAACTTAGCGCATTTACAACAGGTAGTCGGGCATGAGAAAACTGGGACAGGGATCACAAAAAGATATATGCATACCTTCCCCCTCTTCACAGTTTGTTATGTTATTGATGAGTTAGACTGGCTCTGAGCCAAAGGTCGCAAGGTATGCTTGCTGTCATTAATAATATGCAATAAAGATTTTTTTGCAGCAATTAGACGGGCAAACCTTGTATTATTCATAAACAGAAAAGTAAAAATTATAAAGGACTATCATGGCTGATTATATTAATAGTAACATTCTTAGCCAGTCATATGTACATGTTGAGCCTGAATGGCTTTTAACTGTTAATGGAGAGAAAAAACAAGAAGCCATTGAAAGAATTAGGAATATCATTAAAACCCATGCCGAAGAACGAATGAGGTTCTTCCTCTATGATGATGTCGATATTGAAGTAACTTTCGAAGATGGTTCTATAAAGGCTCGTATTACAGCTTATGGTAAAATATGCGTATTATTAACGGCTCTTAATCCAGTCGGAAACTTTGTTGCAAACTATGATTCATACAGAAATGGAATAAAAACGATTGTTTCTGATGTGGCAAGATTAAGCGATGTTGTCAACTCTGAAGTTTTGTTCCAGACAAAATCTAGAAGTAAGAGTGAAATTATCAGGGTTGAGGCTAGAAAAGGAATTGTTGGCTCACTTGATAATATAAATAAAAAAATAAATGAAATTAGTTACAAAACAAGAGTAAACAAAAAAAATTCAGTAATGTCTATATATAATTCACTCTTGGAATTACACAAAAATATCCTTGATTTAATGGATAACGTAAATGATGTGAACGATAGAAATCTTGTTAGAACAGCGCTCATTGATGGTGTTAAAAATTTAAATTTGGGGAAAGGCGCATTTGATCTTACTGATCCAATGTCGAGAAATATGCATGATGATTTGTTAAAGGAAAGGGATGAATTAGTAAGGAATTTGGAAAATTATAAATAGTGAAACACTAAGATTAGAGTACACTATTATTTTTTTTGTGCTTTTCTAAAAAATTTAAAAGGGGCTTGCACCCCTTTTTTATTTGGACAACCATAATTGTGGGCGTCTAAAATTCTTGTGTTCTATATAAAATATAATATCTTTCCATAATTCATCATTGCTTTTCCAGAAAGACTCTTTTTCTTTGGCAGTAATGACTGAGCTTTCATCTATAGCTTTCCTGAGGATAAATGGCATGTCATAGTAAGGTTTTTTCCATAAGAGATTACGTAAATATTGCAATTCTTTTTTGGCATGTTCAACCTGCTCAATCATTTTTTGATTAGTCACATGATCTGAAATAGGTTTGTTACCAATCCAAAGTCGATATTGTTGTTCTAGTTTATCATGATGTGTTTTTAAAATTGTTTTTGCTTCTTCTAATAAGATAGAGCACATATCAAAAGTTGTGAAATAATACCAATCCTTCTTTATTTCATCTAATTCTTTGTCACTTACATTAATTTTTTTTAATTCATTTGATATAGACGTCACAAGATTAAACAGGTCTTTGTTTGAAGTGGCGGTATCCATTCTTCCTGTTCTCGATGCCAATGAAATTGCAACTTCAGAAATAGGTATGGAAACTTTTCTCAAACTATCTAATACATTTTCTGCATCGCTTATTGTATCCCTTAACTTTGCTTCAAGCCCAAGTATTTTTATCTCGCTCCAATCGAATTGAGTAATAACCATTATGCCCAGACCTGCTCCAATTATGACGGTTCCTCTCGTAGCACTCAAAGTGAAAGTTGCATAAATACCAAAAAGAATTAATGCTAACGCCATGAAAAAAAGTATGTTTTTTACCAGGGTATGTTTAAGCATATCTATGTGCTCATTAGGTTAAATGTTCTGAGATTATACATTGTTTTTTTTCTTTAAATATAGAGACCTTGAACAATTAAAAGCCTTTCGTTTTTACACTGTCGAAGGTATCTGGATGTGGGTTCTACTGCGAGCGAGTAACTAAAGTAAGTGAATAAGTGGTATTTTTGTAAGTACAAAGGTGCTTCCCCCATGCAACTCTTGTTCGTTATGATTTTGCCTTCCTCCGGCGAGGTGAAGCACAACAATGGTTGATTAGCGCAGCATTGTGAAGAGAGATATTTCATTCTCATCAATCTTTGAACAATAAAAAAGGCCAACCCGATAAGGTCAGCCTTTTAAAATTCAGTGAGTTAGCGAATTTTATGCTTTTTCCCAAGTAGCACATTCAAAGCATATTCAAAGCCGTGTTGCGCCTCTAAACGACAAAGGGTGACATTACAGATCCCCAACTTCTTACACAGCGCCTTACGGTTAATTACTTCCGCCGTACCAGATACATAGACTTGACCAGCGCCGGGGATATTGATTGAAACTTTCATGTGTTACCTCAGTGTAAAAGTAAAAATGAATATAACCGGAAGAGATAACCCCCAGCCGTACCGGAAGGGCGCGACCGGAGGAAATGTGCATTACTTCAGCTTGACGTTCAGCGTGTAGTTCGGGCGCAGGTTCAGCGGAATGAAGCTCGCCTCCTGGTGAATGGTCACCATGCCGTAACGGTCAGTCATTACTTTCTGGTAGTAAGGGCTGATCACGCCTTTAGCGGCGACGTCCTGATTCCTGGAGGCAGGACCGTGTACCAGTTTGAACGGGTTACGATCTGCTGCATTGAACTTAGGAACGAACAGGCCGGAACCTTCTTCGATTTCGTAGCGGTCATCGTCCGCCAGAATGAAAGTAATGTTGCCAATGCTGAAGGAGTCATAACCCGCAGTGTTAACCGGGATCAGAGCGCCTTTTGCAGCTTCAGCCACTTTGTTGGTGATCAGGCTGGTTACTTCTGGGTGGCTCGCCAGAACGTCATACAGGTCTGGGGAGCAGAAGCAATAGAAGCGGTCCAGATAGGAGCGGCTCGCGCCGTACTCTTTAACCAACATGCGGCGAATCTTCGCAAGCTGTGCATAGACGTTAGCGCCAGCTGATCCGTCAAGGTCGAAACTCAGCGGGGCCGTGCCGAATACCGCATTAAAATCGACATCCCCGTCATCGGTTTTAGCCGCTTTAGCGGACTGTTTGAACAGGGCGCGGGCCAGTGTGCTTTCAACCGTCTCCAGGTGATAGTTACGCATACGGATAGATTTAGCAGCGATCACAGAGGAAACAGCCTCAACCTGATCCGGGTTAGCCGGGCTTACCAGACCCTGCCAGTCAGCGGTTTTTACGTCCGCCTCGGTGGCATAGTGTGGGATCTCCTGGTCACGCAGAATGGTTTTATCCATCTTGATCGCGTTTACTTCGGTGCCATAGCGGGCAACCTGTTCCAGTTCACTAACCTGAGTTTCCACAATATCCAGAACCTGGGCGCGTGGAGTGGTTGAGTTAACATCGGAGAAGATACCCAGATCAGAGATCAGATAATTGCCTGCTGGCACATCTTTGATCGCCGCTACGGTGTCCAGCTTTTCAAACTGTTTAAAATCAATAGCCATTGTGTGATTTCCTTATGCTTTGAAGTAATCGGCGTTGATAGCCAGGCGAACGTCACCGGAAGCTGTCAGGGCGGTCAGTGCGGCTTTTTTGCTCGCGGCGTCTTTGGCACGTAGAGCAAAATCGGTAATCACAACATGGCGATCCACGATAACCAGCGTTTTGGGCTTGCCATCGGCGGACATATTGGAAAGGTTAATGATCGGCTTGCCAGCGTCAGCGGCGGCGGAGTCGAACAGGGCAAAAGTTTTGCTGTCCAGAATATCGCCACAGAAGACGTCAGCCGGGAGGCTTGGGGCGGTTACTTCGGTGCGGTCAAACAGGCTGGAGGCGTAATTCACGATTACGTCACCTTGCGTTACCGGGTAGCGCTCGGAAGTTTTCATAAAGGTTTTCCTTATGGAGGGTTTTAGATGTGGAGAGAGTCCACAGGGTGATCCGGTGCAACGCCGGATATAAGGACCGCCACAGAGGACAATCCGAATTGTTGGAAGATGGGAGGCCGTGGGCTGAATAGAAGAGGGCGGCATCCGCGCCGCCCTTTCTAATCTGGCTCTCTCTCACCCTCGCTAGGGTGGGGGGAGGTGTAAACCTCTTTTTTGTGGTCACTCACCCGCCAGCGTCACGGGAGCAACCGCCAGCCGATGGGCAAATAACCACAAAAAAGAACCCGGAAAGAGACACCGGGATGAAGGCAATGTAACTTACTGTCTGATCACTTGTTTTCCTGTGTAGCCGCAATGCCTTACATGATTTGCTTTCATGGTTCAGCAAAGAAGCCACAGAGGAAAACGGACGCCTGAAATACGCCCGGAAACCATCGAAGAAAATCAATAGTTTATCGTTGCAACTGGGGAACCACCCCCGGCCCAACTGTGGACCCCGTGGAGGGTCGCTACAATCGTGGAGATCGCTTGTATTCTGAAGAGCCGCAGCTAGCGACGCTTTAGAATAGGGCCTGTGGCGCAAGCCCTATGATTAGAGGCGTTTTGAATCGTAGGAGTGAAACAATCGGCGGAACTTGAGGAGAGGACCGCACACAAAGCATTCTGGCAAGTGGGGTTGAAAGAACGCTTTGGGTGAGGGCCGGGACGGGGGAGAAGTCCGCCCGGCTCACTCAGTACAGACCCACAAGGGCTGGCTAAAGCACACGTTAATGAAAGTTCTGTACAGGTGCGGGGCGGTAAGCTGCAAAACGGCGATTTCGACATACTCACCACATCCCACACCATGAATACTATGTTATCACAAATGAGAATGATTATCAATAAATATTAATTGTATTCCTATTTTATTTGTGGTATGGCGTGACTTCCCCACATATTGGGAAGAGAGGCAAATCAATTTTTATTAACTGGCGGGTAGGTTGTGGGTTTACATGTTGGCACTTTTGACAACAAACCATGTAGCCCAAAAGGCACACAAGAGTATATAACTACATAAAACCTCGCTACGCTCGCCCTCCGGGCTACGGTTTTATTAATCTTAGAATTTAATCGTTCAATAATTAATCGCTCAGGCTCTTAATTATTTCTCTTTTAAATTCTAGCCTCTTAAAACCTTTTCGCCCCTCCGGGCTTACCAGGTTTTAGGCCGTTGGCCTGTTTTCCCACAATGTGGAGTCTCGCCTGATGAGGCTCACTCCCGGGGAGGAAGAATCTTCCGGGCGGAAATATTTTCCGGGGTATGTCAGATTGACGTACTGATCAGGAGATTGATCCGGGGTCAATATGGACCCGGTGGGGCAGCTTAGGCAAAATCTGCCTAACTTGCTGATCCGGCAATTCCTGCCCAACTTCCAAAGTCAGGCAAAATCTGCCTAAGCTAATATCCGAAGTCAGGCAAAATCTGCCCACTATAAGATTAACAAGATGAACCCTTGTTAACACACCTTCTGATAAGAGGGCTTGCGCCCTTGAGGGCCAGGTCAAGACCTAGAGAGTGTGAGTATTGTTATTGATTGAATAATCAAGAGATCAGACTCTTGAGACAGGGAACCCTGTTCCCGTATCTTGGGAGAGAACCTTCCACAGGTTCGACTCTTTGGGAATAGCAGAAACAGAACTCGCTCCAGCGAGTTTCTTTTCTGCCTTTGGGAAACCGTGACATCTGGGCGGCGGGGTGGGGGTGCCCGGCCCGGTACACAGTGCCGCACAGCGTACAGAACCACAACCCACAGAAACCCACCTAAACGCACCGCTGTGGCGCTCTCTCCTACGTGGACAAGGAAACACCTTATCAACGCCTAAAGCGTCACAGAACGCCGGACAGGCACACCCATGCAGTTTGTTCACTTAACAACCAGTCGCAACAAAACACAATGTTTTTATTGCGTTTTATTGCAAAACGGTGTAAAATATATAACATAATGATGCGGAGCGCTTCCCTCTGAATTATAATCCATCCAATCGGAGAGTGCAATGAGTATTTACCTTGATGTTGAAAAAATGGTTGATCGTGTCGACCATGGCGACACCCGTCGACAGACCCTAACAGAAGCCCGTAGCCGTTTTAAAGCACAAGGGCGCATGGAAGAAGTTGAAGCGATTACTCAGGCCCTTGAATTGACCAAATCCAAGGCATCTGGAGTCCTCCGCCAGTCTCAGCGCATTGCCACCAAAATTACAGAGATGGACGCAGAGAAAGCATTAGAGCTTAAAGCAACCGTTGCGCTGTTCGCTTCCAAGTCTACGGATCTGCAAGCCTCTATTGTGCTGGCTTTCCAATCCCTCTTTGAGGCTAAAGGTGTAACCCTGGACCACGATGAGGTGATGGCCCTGTTAATGTTGAAAGCATCAGCGGATTTTGAGGACATGACAGGCGAGCTACCAATTATTGTACATTAATCAGTAACTTAATTTGGGAGGGTAACAATGAATCACGTTTATACAGACTTGTCGGAATCCCGCCTGTTGTCTGGATATGCAAGCCAGATTGTGGAAGCTATCCAAAATGATGAGTCTGCCCCGCACCTTTACGACGACATCCGCGAAATGCTCCAGCAGGTTAGCCCCTCTGGCATGATTACCATCGGTAACCCGGCGATCACCGCCCCTGCGTCATGGTGGGGTGATTGGTTCGGCCTCAACCTCACCGCTGAAGACATCGCAGAATTAAAGGAGATTTGCCTGTGAGTAAAAATAAAGAGTTGGGGATCAGCTTCGATCCCTATGTGATGGAGCAGCTTTTCGCGTTGGCCTCCACCCGTGAACATGGCAGCGTTCACACCATTGTTAAGAAAGCAGTCAGCCAGTTTTTGAAAACCGTTAATTCCGATTCTGTTAAGGATTCCCACAATGACCGAATTTCTAAATAAGCTCTACTCCAAAGACTTTGTGAAAACGTCCCGAACCTTGCGCCGCTTGAAAACGTACAACGGCGTAAAAGTCTCTTTAGAGATGGTTCTGACATACGACTTGATCGCTTCATTCAACCGTGATCAGCGTATGGCTAACGGTCACATTAAGCAGGGGATGCCGTCCGCTTTTGGTCAGGCGGAATTAGCTGATTTTCTCATGTGCTCACTGAGAACGGCCCGCAACGTGATCGGCGCTTTGAAAAAGGCAGGTCTGATCGAGTGTGTCGGACGTGGCCCGCATGATGTGGATCTGTTGGTATGCCTGCCTATTGTCGAAGCTAACACGGAAGAAGCAGCGCCTACGCCTAAGCCGTCCGCCACACGTCCACAGCGGGCCACAGCGGAGCGGGAAGAGGTGCAGGAGTCCAACCACACAGCGGAGCCTGTAGAAGCGCCTGAGATTGTGCCAGCAACGCCAGGGCCAGCAGCGCCGATCACATTGCTGGATGTTTACAGCGGGAGGGTGGAAACGGTGGAGCAAGCTGATCCCCAACCGGGGGAAGTGGTTCCTGTGGGGGTGCCAGCGGTGACGCCATACCCAAGAGGGGAAGTCAAGGAGCCGTCGAGAGAGTGGGATTTAGACCCAGCTTTTTGATTTGGTAAAATTTAAATGTAAATCCCCATTATACGCATGATGTCAAATTCCCCGTGTGAAGTCAATAATTTTCTGGAGATTCCTTTTGAGCATTATCACAACTGAAGTAAAAGCCCTAACCCCTGAAGAGGAAGCGATGATCGCCGCTCTCTCTGACAAGCTGGCTACCAGTAAGCCACGCCCCCCGATGGATGAAAAGAAGCTGACAACGGATCAGATTGTCCAAATCAAGCGGGCCTGTGTGATGGGTCATAGTGCTAAGGCGATCTGTGCAGCTTTCAAGGTGTCCCTGGCGTATGCCCTGAAGATGAAACGGGAATACAACCCTGTGAAATATCAAAAGGCCGTGCTGACCCTTCCCGAGAAAGCCGTGATGATTCAGCAGATGAAAGCGGACAATCTCCCGGATCAGATGATTGGTGAAATGTTGGGGATCAATATCAAGACTGTGGAGACCCTCTCCCAGGTGACCCCGGCTAAGTATCTGGCAGACCAGATGTTACCTTACGATCAGGTGCTGGCTAATCTTCGTGCTCCTCGATATGTGGCTAACCCGGTTTACAAGTTGGGGACCAGCATGACCAGAGTACGCAAGATTATCAGCGCCGGGCGGAAGGAACTCCGCACCGTGATCATCCCCTCCAAACGAGCCGCATAACCCCCCCGGCCCGCAGTCGGACCTACTAGCCCCATTGCAATATTTACTTCTCCCTTTTGGGCGATGGTCCCTGTGGATTATCTACGCCCTTGTAAATCTCTATTTTCTCTTTTGTCACCTCGCCATATAAGGACCCTCTCACATGGAAGCATTTAAGAACCTCCTCAATCAGTTGGAAATTCAGAAGGCAGAGCAGCGCCAGCGGGAAGCCGAAGAGGCAACCAAACAGAACGAACTCCGCAAGGCACAGGCCGATCTGTCACTGGATGAGGTTATCGCTTTGTACGCCAACCAGTTGGAAGCCTCCACCAATGCCGCAGACAGCGCCCAGAAGGGCCGCGCCATTAAGAGCCGGGGAATTGCTCTGTGTCACAAGGATCAGGGATTCAGCGCCAACGGTCGCCCGGTCTCTCTCCTGACCAAATCCGCAGACCTGCCAGCAGGTCACCGCCGGGTAATCATCAACAAGGCAGCAGGGCGCACCCTGAAGGCTACCAAACTGGAAGGGGATGAATAATGAGCGGTAACGTGATTGTTACGAAAACGACGAACCGGGTAACTTTTGAGACCGACCGTGGAAGCTATCAGCGCACCGTTGACCGTATCAAACAGGTGGGGAAAGAGTGGGACAAAGTAGCGTCCAAGATGAAACCGCTACGCCTCAAGTTTGAGGAAAACGCCTACACCAAGATCCGCCGGAAACAGCAGGACGCCGCCGCAAAAGCAGCACTGGCAGAAGCCAAAGCCAAAGCGGCAGCAGACGCCAAAGCATCCAAAGCACAGATCGCAGCGGAGCGTAAGATCCAGACAATCCGCGCTAAAGCTATCCGCTTCAGCACTTCAGCCGCTAACGCCAACGTTACCCCGGCCCAACGTGCTGGACACCTCCAGGAGTTTGGACAGCTTACCCGCCAGTATCACGCCGGGTCTATGGCATTGCAGGAATATAACGCCCGTGTGTCACGCCTTCAGCAAACCATGCGCCAACAAGGCCGGGTAGGCATGAGGGGAGCCACAATTCCAGTAACCGCGAAAGTAAACAAACTTGATACCTCCATGATCGAGGGTGCAGGCGGGGCGATCACCATTGCCGCAACTGTGGCTTTGAGTGGCAAGATCATGACCACCGGACAGGATTTTGAATCCGCTATATCTGGTCTTACAGCGATCACCGGTTCCACAGAGAAAGCCGCTAAAGAGTTTGAGTATCTCAAAGAACAGTCCAACCGTTTGGGCCTCGACCTCATTAAGACCAGCAAGGATTACACACAATTTGCGGCCTCTGTTGGGGATAAACTCCCTAAAGACCAGATGCGATCCATCTTTGAGGGGGCCAGTGAATGGGGCCTTGTAACTGGTGCATCCGCAGATGAGCAATCACGTGCTTTGAAAGCCCTTAACCAGATGATGGCTAAAGGCCAGGTCATGTCTGAGGAATTGAAGGGCCAGTTGGCGGAAGCTCTCCCCGGTTCTGTGGGTCTGTTCGTTAAGGCTCTTAACGACATGAAAGGCGTTACCAACCTGACAGAGAAAGATCTGTTTAAGTTGATGGAAGACGGGAAGCTGTTCTCTAAGGACATCCTCCCACACGTGGCTAAACAGATGAAGGAAGCGGCCCGGAACGGCGGAGCACTTGACAAGGCTATGAAGTCCAACCGGGCATCATGGCAGCGCCTCAATACCAGTATGCAGAATGCTATGAATGTTTTCTTTACTTCTGGCTTCGGCAACGAATTAACCAACGCTTTCGACTCAATCAGCGCCGCTATTGACGGGTCTGGTGGAGCCTTTGAGATGTTCGGGCATATCGCCGGGAAGATTGTTGAAGGCGCCACAGATGCGTTTACAGAGTTGCATGACACTGTGATCTTTACCTTCCGTGTGATTGAGTATTACGCCGCCAAAATGGGGATCAATGGGGAGCAGCTCAAAGCCTGGGGAGAAATGGCAGCATACGCCGCCGGAGTGGCTCTGTTCGCTGGCTCTGTTTACAAGTTGGGCGGGGCTTTCAAGTGGGTTCTCACCATGCTGAACCCTCTTACCAAACTGTTGGGAGTCATGAAGGGGATCGCCGCTATTGGTGGCATTGAAGCCGCTTCTGAAGCTCTGGGCGATGGTAAGCCAGGTAAAGACGGTAAACCGGGCAAACCTGGGAAGAATACCAAACCGATCAGCGCGGGCCGTGGCGTTAACTTTGGCCTCCCGGCTATTATCGCCGCTGTATCACTGAATGACCGCCTTGATCAGATTCAGGCAGACCCGGAAGCGTTTAAGCGCAAGGTGCAGGAGAATAGAGACCGTCCAACCTTGTGGACCGACATCATGGAGGCTTTCTCCGGTAGTTGGTACGAAAAGCAGCAGAACGCAACCCAGCAGGCAGCACAGACCGCAGCACTCGATCAGACTGTTCGTGTTGCTGTCCCAACCTTCACCCCACCAGATGCAGCGACGGTTACAGGTGGATACAGTAACGCACTGATGGCCCCGCCAGCGTGGCTAAACCAGCCTCTTAACGTTAACGTCAATGTGAAAGTGCAGGATGGTCAAGTTAAAGATTTGGTACGCTCTGAAGTCGAGAGCAACAACCAGCACGCTTTCAACATGCTTATGCAGGGCGGGCCTAACTAACTGCCCATACAAAAAAGGCTCCTCTAGTGGGAGCCTTTTCTCTTTCATAATTCCTAATATCCTGGCTTTTCATTACAGATCCGCTATTGAATATTTATCACTAAAATCATCTACTTTGCGTTGTGTGGCCCCAATGTAATGGAGCGTACTTGATAACGATTTGTGCCCTAATGCCTTACTGATTACGGCTATATCCTCCCCATTGTCATAACCAATTGTTGGTTTACTCTTCCTCATGCTGTGGGTCGAAAGATTCAGCCCCAGCTTTTCCCCGGCGTAGCTAATTTCCTCATGCAATTTGGAGCGGCTCACAGGCTTTCCCTTGCTCCTGTGGCTGTTCAACTGTAAGAGGTACACATGATCAGGGTTCGCCTCTCTCCGGGCCGCTATGATGCGTTTAGCGGTATCGGTGAGCCTCACCCGGACAGATTCACCCGTTTTCTGTTGGGACAGGACAAGGTGATCGCCTTTGATGTCGTCATAACGGATAGAGCGCAGGTCCGACACCCTCAGCATTAACTCATAACCTAATAACCAGGCGTCACGGTACAGCGTCAGCCCCTTGCCCTGTTTGAGTAGCTCAACCGCTACCGCTTTCACTTCCTGAACTGATTTACAACCCTCTACGAAATTCATTTTGTACCCTCCAGATCCTAACTGTGATCAATTATTGATCAAAAAACAGGCACTTGTAAAAGACAAAAATTATTAATTTTAAGTTGTGTCTTTTTAGTGAATTAAATCGGGTTTAATCGCGTTTAATGGCAGAGTAATGATCCGGCAGGGGAGAGAAACGGCCCTTATGGGCTGTTTATGTGGGTAAAAGATGGTTACTTAATGTACTGTCACCACAAGGCGGGTAAGATGATTTGACTCCCCAATCGCCTTTAAGTTACTGTATTTGTGTATAATTAATTATTGTTTCGTAATGGTGTTGCCTGGCAAATTTTCAATTTACCCTCAAGAAAAAATCCCCAGCTTTTTTATTCACACAAGAGAATCAATGTTATTTGTAAACGATAGTTATTCTCAATACCAATCAGGGCGAAATCCTTCGCCCCTCAAAGGGCCTCTGTAGGCCCGCTCTCTGTATGCGCCTGTGGCGCTACCACTCTTAACCCTGTGGGTTTGTATTGCTTGCCATAAGATAACGCGCCACAGGCGCACAGGGGAGGCGGACGCCTCCAGGGTGGCCCGGCTGGGCCACTGGTCCACAGGATAAAACAACAGAATGGTATTGTGTTGTTATTAAGTAATTGAGAATAAAGGGATATATGAGCGAGCGCACTGTAAGAGCGGAAGGTTGGGCAATGTTTGACCAGAATGCAGGCCATCCGGTAGGGAGTGCCCCCAGATATTTGGCGAAAATACTCTCATCACCCGGGGCCTCAGTTCGAGGGGCCTAGCAACAATATCCAAACTCCCGGATATTTTCCCACCCAACTGGAAGGAATCCGCCCCTATTTTATGGTCGTGTATAGGTTAGGCTGAGGGAGGCTCGCCAGTGTACACCCCCTGGATTTGGTGATCTGTTAAGTTGTTGATTTTGATCGATTTTAGATCAATCATCCGTTGCCGGGATTACCCCCACCCAGACGGATGGCACACAATGAATAACGATAAGTCAAACCACCCTAAACACTTTCAATACTTGGGCCGCATGGTCACTGTTTACCCTACATACATCATT
Source organism: Enterobacter sp. WCHEn045836 (assembly GCF_003965585.1). NCBI lineage: Bacteria > Pseudomonadati > Pseudomonadota > Gammaproteobacteria > Enterobacterales > Enterobacteriaceae > Enterobacter > Enterobacter sp. WCHEn045836. The sequence continues at coordinate 91,491 of NZ_RXPT01000001.1, read as the reverse complement.
ATTGATGGTATAAAGATCAGCCGTTCCCGCCTTTCCTTTGCATTCCAATTGGAATTGGCAAAAGCACTTCGACTGCATGAAGAAAGCGTATGCAGAGAATAGATTCCATTTAAATCATCACGATTAAAATTATTTTCTTAAGCCGCCTTATGGGCGGTTTTTTTGTGCCTGCCATTTATCTGTGGGACACAACGTGAGACACAAACTGGGACACAGAGGATTTTTTAGGGTTGAGTCTTTGGCTTCCCGCTGGCATGATCCAGAACAGGGATTAACGGGACGTTAATCGCAAGCTTTTGATTTTGTTTTATTTGACTCGGGGTGCCCTTCTTTGTGAAGGCTGAGAAATACCCGTATTACCTGATCTGGATAATGCCAGCGTAGGGAAGTCAGATGCCTCCCCTGGTCATCGCTTCTTCACGCAAGGCAGGAGCGAAACCATGCAGCCTGACCTGCTCGATTTACACGTTTTACACCACTTCCGAACCCGTTCTCCGCTCACCCATTGCATGACCAACGATGTCGTGCAGACCTTTACGGCCAACGTTTTGCTGGCGCTTGGCGCATCCCCCGCGATGGTGATTGAGGCCGAAGAGGCAGAACAGTTTGCCGGGATGGCCGATGCGCTGCTGATTAACGTCGGTACCCTCACCACGCCCCGCGCCCAGTCGATGCGGCGGGCCATCGAGAGCGCGGTGGCGGCAGGCAAACCGTGGACGCTTGACCCGGTGGCGGTGGGCGCTCTGGCGTTTCGCACCCGCTTTTGCCATCAAATCCTTGCCCTGAAACCGGCAGCGATTCGCGGCAATGCTTCGGAAATTCTCGCCCTTGCGGGGATGAGCGCAGGGGGACGCGGTGTCGATACCACCGACACCGCCGCCGCCGCGCTACCCGCCGCGCAGGCGCTGGCTCGCCAGACCAATGCCATTGTGGCGGTGACGGGGGAGGTGGATTACGTCACCGACGGCCAGCGCACCCGAACGGTTGCGGGCGGCGATCCGTTAATGACCCGCGTGGTGGGCACCGGGTGCGCGCTCTCGGCGGTGGTGGCGGCGAGTTGTTCCCTGCCGGGGGATCGGCTGGACAATGTTGCCGCTGCCTGCGGATGGATGAAGCGCGCCGGAACGATCGCCGTTGCGCAGTCTTACGGGCCGGGCAGCTTTGCCAGCGCGTTCCTTGATGCGCTGCACAACCTGGAGGGGGAGGCATGAAACGAATTAATGCTCTGACGATTGCCGGTACCGATCCAAGCGGCGGTGCCGGTATCCAGGCCGACCTGAAAACGTTCTCGGCGCTTGGCGCTTACGGCTGCTCGGTGATCACCGCGCTGGTGGCGCAAAACACGCGCGGCGTGCAGTCGGTCTACCGTATCGAGCCTGATTTTGTCGGTGCACAGCTGGACTCGGTGTTCAGCGATGTGCGCATCGACACCACCAAAATCGGGATGCTGGCGGAAACGGATATCGTCGAGGCGGTGGCTGAGCGGCTGCAACGTTATCAGGTGCAAAATGTGGTGCTGGATACGGTGATGCTGGCTAAAAGCGGCGACCCGCTGCTCTCTGTATCTGCTGTTGAGACATTGCGCAAGAAACTGCTGCCGCAGGTGGCGCTGATTACGCCAAATCTGCCTGAAGCGGCCGCACTGTTAGACGCGCCGCACGCGCAGAATGAACGTGAAATGAAAGAGCAGGGGAATGCCCTGCTGGCGATGGGGTGCGGCGCGGTGCTGATGAAAGGCGGCCATCTTGATGACGATGAAAGCCCGGACTGGCTCTTTACCCGTGACGGTGAACTGCGTTTCACGGCCCCGCGTGTGCACACCAAAAATACCCACGGTACGGGGTGCACGCTCTCTGCCGCGCTGGCGGCGCTGCGTCCACGGCACAACAGCTGGAACGATACGGTACGCGAGGCCAAAATGTGGCTCTCCGCCGCGCTGGCAAAAGCCGATACTCTGGAAGTGGGTCACGGTATTGGGCCGGTTCATCATTTTCATGCATGGTGGTAAGCCAGTATACTGGCAGGAAACACCACGCCTGAGAAAACAGAGATGGAACAAGCGCATACCCGGTTAATCGCTCAACTGAATGAACGGATCGCCGCGCCCGACAACATGCCGCTGTATCTGAAATTTGCCGAAACGGTAAAAAACGCGGTACGCAGCGGGATGCTGGAGCACGGCAATATTCTGCCCGGCGAGCGCGATCTGAGCCAGTTAACCGGGGTGTCGCGCATTACCGTGCGCAAAGCGATGCAGGCGCTGGAAGAAGAGGGCGTGGTAACGCGTGCCCGGGGGTACGGGACGCAGATCAACAACATCTTTGAATATTCGCTCAAGGAAGCGCGCGGTTTTTCTCAGCAGGTGGTGCTGCGCGGTAAAAAACCTAACACGCTATGGGTGAATAAACGGGTGGTGAAGTGTCCGGAAGAGGTGGCCAGCCAGCTGTCGGTACCCCCGGACAGCGAGGTATTCTTGCTTAAGCGCATTCGTTACGTTGACGATGACGCGGTGTCGATTGAGGAGTCCTGGGTTCCGGTTGAGTTAATTCATGACCCGGACGCAATTGGCATCTCGCTCTACGACTACTTCCGTAGTCAGAATATCTTTCCGCAACGCACCCGCTCCCGTGTCAGCGCCCGGATGCCGGACAGCGAGTTTCAGGCGCATATTAGTATGGATGACAAAATACCGGTACTGGTGATCAAGCAGGTTGCGCTTGACCAGCAGCACCGGCCGATTGAGTACAGCATCAGCTACTGTCGCAGCGACCTATACGTCTTTGTGTGCGAGGAGTAATGCCTCGCGCGTCGGCGCGCAATCCCCGCCGCGGTGGCTGACCACCCAGGCCGCCACGGCATTCCCCAGAGTCACGGCATCCGCCAGACGCCATCCTGCCGCCAGACCGGCAAGCGTACCGCCCGCATGGCTGTCGCCTGCGCCAATGGTATCGACGACGGTGGCGGGAAACGCGGGAACATAACCTGATGCGTCGCCTTCATACCAGGCTGCGCCATCTTTGTCGTGGCGAATAATCAGCGCGGCGTCATAACGGTGCTGCCACTGCACGCCTAAGGTATCAACGTCCATGCCAGCGCGCTCAGCGGCAATCTGCGCCTCCTGACGATTGAGCGACACGATGGGTTTCAGGGCCATGATCCGCGCCATCAGCGCGTCGGGAATATCGGCAATGCGGGGGCCAAAATCGATAAACGCGGTGACATTTTCCAGCGACTCCAGCCAGCGTGTGAGCAGTTCACCCGATGGTGATGCCAGCTGATAGCCGGACAGATACACCAGGCTACCCGGCGGGACATTCAGCCCATCCAGCCAGTGCGGCTGCCACTGGTTCTCCACGCCGCTGAACGACATAAAGGTGCGTTCACCGTCAGGCTCTACCAGCGCCAGACACCAGCCGTTATCGCCTGCTTCGGCCTCCACGGCGCTGTGCAGATCCTGCCTGGCCATGGCGTTACGGATGATCTCGGCCCATACGCCGTGGCCGACGGGCAGGGCGTTTTGCGCCGCAATGCCGAGCCGCTTCAGGGCGATGGCAATATTCAGCGCACAGCCGCCGATATTCACCCCCTGTTGTTTCAGCTCGATGTCGCACCCGCGCCAGGGCAGGGCGTACGCGTCGGCGATCACGTCGATCACCGCCGCGCCCAGCACCGTAACCGGGCGTGTGGCCTGTAATGTTTCAAGACGTTGGGCTAACGTACTCATACGCCCTCCCTTTGCTCCCGGTAGTGCAGCAGTTTTTCGCAGTAGTGGTCAAAATTGAGCCGGTTTACGGTGTCGAGTTCATCCTTCAGCGCCGGGTCAATCGCCTGCACGCCGTGCAGTGCCCCGCAGATGGCCGTTGCCATCGCCCCGATGGTGTCTGTATCTCCGCCGAGGTTGGCGCACAAAATCGCGCAGCGGTTTGGGTCCGTGCCGGCCAGCTCCACCATCGCAATCGCCGCCGGAACGGATTCGATGGTGCTGGTGCCCGCACCAATGAGCTGGTAAACCTGCTCGCTGGCGGAGTCGACGCCATGGGCTTCCCGCACGGTCTTAAGCGCCAGTTCAATACGAGCCGCCAGCGAGGCGCTGAAGGTGGTGGTTTTCGCCTCCTGTGCATAGCGGGCAATGCCGGGCAGGGCATCGACGATGTTCTGCCAGCGCTCACCGTCGATGGCGCGCGAAACTGCCCAGGCAATCACCACGGCCCCGGCGATGGCGAGGTCCGATTTATGCGTCGGGCTGGAGGCCAGCGCGACCTGCCCGACAAAATGTTCCAGCCGCGTCGCCGGTAGCAGGCAGCCCAGCGGGGAGGCCCGCATCGCCGCCCCGTTGGTCACGCCGTTGTTGTCCAGTTCGCTGACGGGTTTGCCGTCGCGGATGGCGTTAAGCGCGATTTTTGAGGTGGGCCCCAGCACATTTTTATTAAAGGCATCGAAATCCAGCGCCCAGTTCAGGATATGTTTGCCGATGACATCCGCGTCAATCTCCCCGTCGCATTCGATAATTGCATCGGCCAGGCACAGCGCCATCGAAGTATCATCGGTGAACTCCGCGCGCTTAAAATAGCAGGCCGCGTTATTCTCTGCCGGGCCGGGTAAAAAGCGGTCGATCCAGCCGAAGTGCGCTTTGACGCGCTTTCTCGGCCACAGCTCGGAGGGCATACCCATCGCATCCCCTAACGCCTGCCCGTAAAGAGCACCGAGAATACGTTCTTGTTTCATTTAACTTCCCCTTGTGTCAGCGCAGCATCGCCATCAACCACCTCAATTGCGGTGATCTCTTTGTCCGATTCGCGGAAAAACAGCATAAACAGCACGGCAATCACGGCAATCATGATCGCCCCGAATGTCCACATCCCGGCCCAGTTGAAGGTCAGCCCATTCACCGGCTCTTTGTAAGCGAACATTTTTTCCATCATCACGCCGCCCAGGCGGTAACCCAGCAGGCTACCAAAACCCTGACAGCACAGCGTAATCAGGCCTTGTGCGGCGGTGCGCATATGCACCGGCGCTTTTTTATCCACGTAGATATACGCGGTTACATAGTAGAAGTCGTAGCTCACCCCGTGCAGCAGAATGCCGAGGAACAGCAGTGCATAGGTGAAGTACTGTTCCGCACCGCCGTAAACAAAGAAGCCGTAGCGGATGGCGGCCGTGAGCAGACCCAGCAGTAAGACCTTCTTAATACCAAAGCGTTTAGTGAAGAACGGCAGCGCCAGCATAAAGAAGATTTCCGAGAACTGGCCGAGCGTCATCCAGCCGGTGGCGTTTTTCATCCCCACCTCGGTGAGATAACCGTTGGCGAAGATGTAGTAGAAGGCCAGCGGCATCGCGAACAGGAAAGAGCAGAAGAAGAACACCAGGAAGTTTTTGTCGCGCAGCAGGATCAGCGCGTCCAGACCGAGCATCACTTTGAAATCCAGTTTGCCGGTACTTTTCGGCGGCGTATTCGGCAGGAACAGGGCAAATACGCCCAGCAGGGCGGAACTGGCTGCGGTCATCAGCAGCGGAATATTGGTATCAGAGATATCGCTATAGCCCAGCATCTGCGGCAGGAACCCACATGCCAGACCGGAGGCGATCCAACCGATAGTGCCCATCACGCGAATACGCGGGAAATCGGCTTCCACGTCATCGACGTTGGCGAAGGCAATACTGTTGGTCAGCGCAATGGTGGGCATATAGGTGAGGGAGTAGGCCAGCAGCAGCGGGAAGAAGGTGCTGAACTGGGTTTGCTGTGCGGCGAAGTACATCAGAATGGCACCGGCAAACATCAGCACCGCCAGCACTTTCTGGGCGGCAAAGAAGCGGTCGGTTAGCGAGCCGACGAGAATAGGCGACAGGATCGCCGCAATGGCCGTACAGGCGTAGGACCAGCCAATCTCCCCGGCGGTAAAGCCGCTTTTGCTCAGCCATAGCCACAGCGGCACAAACCACGCTCCCCAGATAAACCATTCAACAAACATCATGAATGACAGTTGGACTTTCGTTTTCATTGTTTAATCCTGCATGTCAGTGAGAGTACGCCTTTAACATACCATTCAATAATACCTTTAAAATACCTTTGTGGTGATTGTTTGATCAATGTAACAGTTTTGTTGTACACGAATCGAGCCAGCAGATTGTGCTGAAAAAAAATGCAAATGCTGGAAAATCTGTTAAGTCGGTACCAGGCTTAGTCTGCCCATAAAAATGTGGGTCTGGATAAACACTCACCGACATGACGTCGGAATTACGGGAGCATCGCTATGACTGATATTGCGCAGTTGCTTGGCAAAGACGCCGACAGCCTTTTACAGCATCGTTGTATGACCATTCCAGCCGACCAGCTTTATCTGCCCGGCCACGACTACGTTGATCGCGTGATGGTGGATAACAACCGTCCACCGGCCGTGCTGCGAAATATGCAGACGCTCTATAACACCGGGCGGCTGGGCGGTACCGGGTATCTCTCGATTCTGCCGGTTGACCAGGGCGTTGAGCACTCGGCAGGCGCCTCCTTTGCAGCCAATCCGCTCTACTTTGATCCGAAGAACATTGTAGAGCTGGCGATTGAAGCGGGCTGTAACTGTGTGGCCTCTACCTATGGCGTGCTGGCGTCTGTTTCACGGCGTTATGCCCACCGCATCCCTTTCCTCGTCAAACTGAACCACAACGAGACTCTCAGCTACCCAACCGAATATGACCAGACGCTCTACGCCAGCGTGGAGCAGGCGTTCAATATGGGCGCAGTAGCGGTTGGGGCGACGATCTACTTCGGCTCTGAGCAATCCCGTCGTCAGATTGAAGAGATTTCCGCCGCCTTTGAACGCGCCCATGAGCTCGGGATGGTGACCGTGCTGTGGGCGTATCTGCGTAACTCCGCGTTCAAAAAAGACGGGGTGGATTACCACGTCTCAGCTGACCTGACCGGCCAGGCGAACCACCTGGCCGCAACCATTGGCGCTGACATCGTGAAGCAGAAAATGGCCGAGAATAACGGCGGCTATAAGGCGGTGAACTTCGGTTATACCGATGACCGTGTCTACAGCAAACTGACCAGCGATAACCCGATCGACCTGGTGCGCTACCAGCTGGCGAACTGCTACATGGGACGCGCCGGGCTGATTAACTCCGGCGGTGCGGCGGGTGGAGATACTGACCTGTCTGACGCGGTACGCACGGCGGTTATCAACAAACGCGCAGGCGGTATGGGGCTGATCCTCGGCCGTAAGGCGTTTAAGAAATCAATGGCTGACGGCGTGAAGCTGATCAATGCGGTTCAGGATGTCTATCTGGACAGCAAAGTGACGATCGCGTGAGTACTCCTTCTCCCGGTGGGCTGAAGGATCCCCATAAATAATGCCTGCACAGACGGCTCCCTCTCCCACAGGGAGAGGGGATCAGCGCAGAAGCACACAATCCGGCGGCAACCGGCACTGCAGCGCGCCGGGCAACACCTCTATGCGGAAATGCTCCCCGCTCAACGGTTCCCCATCCAGATTAAACGTCATCCCGTGCGGGGCATTTACTTCGAACCACGCGGATTTTCCGGCAATAATATTTGGGCTCTCTTCGGGCTGCGTCAGCGTGGTAAACAGCGCGGGCAGCAGGCCGTCGCCGGTGAAAATACGCAACTGAAGCTGACCGTCATTAATTAGCGCCTCCGGGCATAGCTGCTGCCCGCCGCCTGCCTGACGACCGTTGCCAATGCCAATCACCAGCGCGTCTCCCTGCCACTGGAAATCCTCGCCGCGAATTTCGCAGCGGTCAGGCTTGAGGGTGTCCATGCGCATCAGACCGTGGATCAGATAAGAGACACCGCCCAGCGCCGCTTTGAGTTTTTCCGGCGTTTCGCTGGTGATCCGCGTGCCGAACCCGCCCGTCGCCATGTTGATAAAGCAGGTTTTGTCATTCACCTGCGCAATGTCCACGGCGGTAGCTTTGCCGAGGATCGCCAGTTGCAGGGCTTTACTCAACTCCTCCGGAATGCCGGCGCTGGTGGCAAAATCATTGGCGGTACCGAGCGGTAAAATGCCCATCACCAGACGGTCTTCTGTGGGCAGGTCGACAAGCGCAGCGGCGATCTCATTGATGGTGCCGTCGCCGCCGCCGGAGATAATGGTTTCGACGCCCAACGTCAGGCCTTCATGGATATACCGTGCCGCGTCGCCTTTTTCCCACGTGACCCGTACATGGATCCGCGCCCCGTTTTCCCGCAAATCAGTGATTGCCTGACGCAGCAGATCGTTGCCTGCACTTTTACCATTGAGAATCAATAAACTGTCTGGATAGGTTGCCATCCTCGCTGCTCCCTTTTTTAGCGTTAGTAAGAGTGTATAGCAGTGCGGAAAAAAGCGGGTAAGAACAGGATGAAATGGAAAAATAAGGCCGCGTAAGCGGGGCCGTTATACCGCCAAACGAAGCCCGTAGCGCTTACATAGCATGCTCCTGTCACTTGCGGTTATCATTTGAGCCCTGACATTTGCTTTGCCTCAATTTTCAACTGCTTACGCCAGACACGGTTATGTAGCGTTAACGCAATGGAACGGTAAAAAATCGATGTATTCATCCACATGATATTCAGACAGAAAAATCCCAGACCCAATAAAGAGGTTATTTGCGGCGTGTAATTGTCAACGGGGCCGAATAAAAGCAAAATCCATGTCGAGAGGAAATAAACGATGCTCATCAAGCCTGTCAGCGTAATGACAAAAATATGCAGTTTATATCCAGACAAAGAACCCCGTATCGTCATAAACATCGTGCTCATCACTGCCAGACAATACACACTTGCTGCACTGAATACTCCCATCATGACTTTAAACTCTGGCAGTTCGAGCCAGCGAAACAGCAGCAACCAGAGGGAAACCTGCAGCATGGCGTAGCAAAAAATAGCAAGTAAGGTACTCAATGCCAAAGGAATTCCTGTCATATGTACACCCACAGGAACGCCAAACTGCGCTTTTAACTCCTCTTTTAATGGCTCAAGCTGATGGAGATCAACGGTCGCCATTTTACTTTTAACCACAGCACTTAATGCGAGGCTATTTTTAATGTATTTCATCATGGCTGGGTTATTAACTTCCTGTAAATGAAAAAGACTGAATTAAACCAAAAATGTATTTACCCGTTTGTACAACATTCTGCGGATTTCTGATATTACCTGAGATAGCACTTCCCACAAAGGCTGAGGAGTTTGAAATGGTGTTTAACAACTCATGCTAAGAGCAACTGCAATGATTCCTCCGCCACGTCGACGATAGCAAACGCCCCGGTGCTGAAAACTCTTTTTCATCGCTGATGGTGTTGAACAATGGGCCCCGCGAGGCGTTAGCTTCTAAGTCGATAAAACCAGAGTTAAGAAAGGTAGATTGAAGTAAAAACGTCCATTATGCTGACCCCAGGTCGTTATGTGCCTTTACAGATTCAGGAAAAGGCCATTCGTTATGGTACCAGAACGCCAGACCCACTAAAAAAGCCTGGGCTTTTCCGGTACGAAGCGCGTATGTATAAGCTTGTGGAAGACAGGCAAAATAAAGGCACTTACATTTATAAGTCTTATCGTCTTGAGGTTTTGGTCAGAGAAACTGACTGGACTATCATGCATTTTCAGTACATGCCGTAAGGAGGGATCATGATAGATATCACAAGCGGTGACAGACACCTTAAATTAACGCCTTATGAAAGGCTGACTGAGCCCGAGGAGCCAGCTTATAGCCGTATTATGGTATGGGTTGAATTCTCAATCCCTGCCTTAAAAACGGCGTTTGCTGCAGAGTTTTTTGTCGGTCAGTTAGAGCAGTTCAGGCATGATATCCATGGCTTCCATCAGGCCTTAAAAACAGGGGCGAAATTTAAGGATATTAATTTAACCTCGGCATTCGAGCAGGTTGTGCTTAAGTTTCATCAGGCACATTTTGCCGGAGATGTTGGCGTCAGCATGGTACTGAAGCCTGAAAACCATGCTGACAGTATTACGCTTGAGGATTCCTTCGATATTGATGAAAGCTATTTGCCAGACCTGCTCTCAGGTCTGGACGACATCATTTCATGGCAGAACTGACGCCTGAATGAAGCCATAAGACCGGCATTCAAAGTGCCGGTTTTTTTATGCCATTTTTCGCAATTTTCCCGTTTTAAGTCGCGCATGCATCGGTTGCATGAGTTTGCATTCGTCTTAATTCCCGTGTTTGCCAGCCTGCTCCGTCGCTGGTGCGGTTCGGGGCTCTCTCAGTGCTCATGCGGTCTTATATCGATGTGGGTATTGGGTGAGCGTGACCAGAAAAAAATCCTTTTATTTCATTTTATTAAAGCGAAAAAATAAGCCCGCGTAAGGGAGATTACGCGGGCTAAGGAGGTGGTTCCTGGTACAGCTAGCATTTATGGGTTATGTTTTTCAGCGCTGGGGATAATACCCGTATTGAACGAAGCGGTATGTGATCCGATTCTAAGAATTTTCCCGGCATGAAAAAATTTCCCTGGTTGACTATTTACTATGCGGATTTCGGGTGCTTTCACCGTTGAAATTGCGCATCAGCAGGGCGAACTCCAGCTCCACCTCTTCCGGTACCGGCAGCCAGACGGTATGGCCATTGCCCGGCGCAACCTCAATGGCTTCGCCTTTGCCGTTCTCCAGGTGCTCCAGCGTGAAGTTCATGTTGCCCTGCGGGGTCATCAGCTCCAGGCTGTCGCCTTTGGTGAACTTGTTTTTCACCGCCACGGCGGCCAGCGCACCTTTGCGCTCGCCGGTAAAATCGCCGACAAACTGCTGACGCTCGGACATGGAGTAGCCGTGCTCGTAGTTCTGGTAGTCGTCATGGGTATGACGACGCAGGAAACCTTCTGTGTAGCCGCGGTGCGCCAGGCCTTCCAGGGTTTCCAGCAGGCTGGTGTCGAACGGTTTACCGGCTGCCGCGTCGTCAATCGCTTTGCGGTACACCTGTGCGGTACGCGCGCAGTAGTAATAGGATTTGGTGCGGCCTTCAATTTTCAGGGAGTGCACGCCCATCTGGGTCAGACGTTCAACGTGGGCGACGGCGCGCAGATCTTTTGAGTTCATGATGTACGTGCCATGCTCGTCTTCAAAGGCGGTCATGTACTCGCCCGGACGTTTGGCCTCTTCAATCATAAACACGCTGTCGGTTGGCGCGCCGATGCCCAGCGTAGGCTCAACGTGAGTGACCGGGATCGGCTCATGCTTGTGGACGATATTCCCGATGTCGTCCTCTTTGCCTTCCTGGACGTTATATTCCCAGCGGCAGGCGTTGGTGCAGGTGCCCTGGTTCGGGTCGCGCTTGTTGATGTAACCGGAGAGCAGGCAACGCCCGGAGTAGGCCATGCACAGCGCACCGTGAACAAAAATTTCGATTTCCATATCCGGCACCTGGGTGCGGATCTCTTCAATCTCGTCGAGGGACAGTTCACGCGACAGAATAACGCGGGTCAGCCCCATCTGTTTCCAGAACTTCACCGTCGCCCAGTTCACGGCGTTAGCCTGCACGGAGAGGTGAATATCCATCTCCGGGAAGTTTTCCCGAACCAGCATGATTAAACCCGGGTCCGACATGATCAGCGCATCCGGCCCCATATCCACCACCGGCTTCAGGTCACGGATGAATGTTTTCAGCTTGGCGTTATGCGGCGCGATGTTGACCACCACGTAGAATTTTTTGCCCAGGGCATGCGCTTCGTTGATGCCGAGCTGCAGGTTCTCGTGGTTGAATTCGTTGTTGCGCACGCGCAGCGAGTAGCGAGGCTGGCCCGCATAGACGGCGTCGGCACCATAAGCGAAAGCGTAACGCATATTTTGCAGCGTTCCCGCCGGGGAAAGGAGTTCCGGTTTAAACATGTTTGTTCTCGTTCTGATGACAGGTCAGATCCGCGTGCACCAGGTGCAGCGGTAAGGGGAGATCCCCCACTTTAAGGGCGGGCATTGTAGCGCTGCGTGACGGGGAGGTAAAGCGCCGGGTCGCGTCACCGCTCACCCGGCGTGCTTCGGGTTGTCAGGTATTGTCTTTTACCGTCTGGGTAGAACCGTTGGTTTTGACTGAGGCGATGCCCTTATCACGCGATTGTTCGGTCGCATACAGCTGGCTGCTGCCAATCACCTGATGGTTGCCCGCCTTAAGATTGAAATGGAACTTACCGTTAGAGGCGGTTTTCTTTTCGTAACGCTCATCCTGCGGGCTGTTCGTGCGTACGGAAGCAATACCGTTCTCAGCGGCACTTTTACTGGTGTAAAGCTCACTGGTAAGAATAATCTCTCCGTTTCCCGCTTTCAGCACAAACCTGAATTGACCATCACTGCTCTTGTTTAATTCGAACCAACCAGACATAGGCACTCCTTGATCGACAGTTAACTTATCCGTACCAGTTATAAGTAAACGAACCGGTAAAAAGAGTATGGTTGATTCCTGAATTGATTCCAGAAAAGAAAAACCCGCCTGGTGGCGGGTTTCAGAGGTGGGGCGTCACGCAATCCTGCATGCATCCGCTTCCCATCGATACCCCACGCCATACACCGCGCGAATAAATGACTGTTCGGCGTCGAGCGCTTCCAGCTTGCGGCGCAGGTTTTTGATGTGGCTGTCGATGGTGCGGTCAGTCACCACGCGGTAATCGTCATACAGGTGGTTCAGCAACTGCTCGCGAGAGAACACTTTCCCCGGTTCGTGGGAAAGGGTCTTCAGCAGGCGGAACTCAGCGGGCGTGAGATCCAGAAGCTTGCTGCGCCAGCTTGCCTGGAAGCGGCTCTCGTCGACAATCAGCGGGCTTTCGGCGTCCAGCATCTGCAGTTCGCGCTGCGGTTTACAGCGGCGAAGAATGGTTTTCACGCGGGCGACGACTTCACGCGGGCTGTAGGGTTTGCAGATGTAATCGTCCGCGCCAATTTCGAGGCCCAGCAGGCGGTCGATTTCTTCGATTTTTGCCGTTACCATGACGATCGGCACGTCGGAGAAGCGACGAATTTCCCGGCACAGGGTCAGGCCGTCGGTGCCGGGGAGCATCAAATCCAGCAGGATCAGATCCGGCGGCGTCTGGCGCACGTACGGCAACACCTGATCGCCATGGCTGATAAGCGACGGGGCGTAGCTGGCTGCTCGTAAATAGTCGATCAGTAACTGCCCAAGCTTAGGCTCGTCTTCCACAATCAGAATGCGTGGCGTGTTTTCGTCAATCGGTAATTCGGTCATGCTTCTCTCGATAAATCCCGTTCCAGCGGTAACTCTACTGTAATGCTAACCCCGCCAAAAGGCGAATGGGCGGCACGGAGGGTGCCATTATGCGCCTCGACGATATTAACGCAAATCGCCAGCCCCAGCCCGGAGCCGCCGCTGGCGCGGTTGCGTGAGCCTTCGGTGCGATAAAAACGTTCAAACAGTTTTTCCAGCTGCGCATCCTGAACGCCAGGAGCGGAGTCGGCAAAGGTGAGGGCGAAGCGGCCGTTTTCCTGTTTGCCGGAGATATGCAGTCCGCCGCCGCTGTCGGTGTAGCGCAGGCTGTTTTCCAGCATATTGTTGAAGAGCTGCATCAGACGATCTTTATCGCCAAACACCACCGCACTGTCCGGCAGGGAGAGATCAATGGTCAGGTTGCGGCTGGCAAAACGTTCGCGGAAAGCCCCGCTGATCACCTCCAGAATGTTGATCACATCCACCGGTGCTTTCTGGTAGGCCAGCGCCCCTTCGTCTGACATGGAGAGCTGGTGCAAATCGTCCACCAGTTTGGTCAGCGTACCCACTTCCGCCTGCAGGGAGGCTACCGATTCGGGCGTAAACTGGCGCACGCCGTCCTGAATGGCCTCCAGTTCGCCGCGCAGCACCGCCAGCGGGGTGCGCAGCTCGTGCGAAATATCGGCCATAAAATCGCGGCGCATCTGCTGGTTTTTCTCCAGCGTACTGGCGAGCTGGTTAAAATCCTGCGCCAGCTTGCCCAGTTCATCCTGGCTGCGGGTGTCCACGCGGGTGGAAAAATCCCCGGCGGCCAGTTTATGCGTGCCCTCCACCAGCCGTTTCACCGGGGCGAGCAGACCCCGCGCCAGCGGGAAGGTGGCAAGCGCGGCCAGCAGGGTGGAGAGGGCGACAATCAGCCAGCTTGTCCGGCGCTGCTGGCGGTCAAAGTTGATATCGGTGTTGCGCGTCAGCCGCTCCACCGGGGAGGCGATAACCCAGCCAACGGTGGCGTTATTGACTTTGATCGCCCGCCGGGTGCCGTCCGGCGGGATGGGTGAACGCGGGCCAACCAGCGTGCGCATATCCTGGTCAATCACCCAGAACTGAGTGCGCCAGCCGTGCGGCGGCATGCCCGGGCCGGGACGATCTTCGCCGCTATCGTGCTCCAGCGAACGCAGGATCTGGAAAATAAAACGATCGTTGTTGCGTAAAAAACGCCAGTTCCCGTGCAGGGCATACTGTTCGCTTAGCGCATCGCTCAGCCCCTGCAGGCGCTGCTCGTTGCCGTGTTTGATGTAATCAATAAAGCCGCGCTCAAAGCTGATCCGCACCGCCCAGTGCATGGTAACCAGCAGAACGATACAGGTGGCAAATATCGCCACAAAAAGCTTGCCGGTAATACCCGGACGCCAGAATTTCATGAGCCTCTCCTTTTGCCGCGCCTAATCACGACGTTCTTGCTGGTATCATCCGGCACGCGGGCGAAGATGAAAGCGGGCAGGGCGATGATAACCGCCATGCTGAGATACGTGTATAAAAAGACCTGATGCGCCACCGGCGTGTCGATGCTGAGATGGTGCTGACCGTACATGCCGAGCAGTAAACCGGCAAGGGTGACCCCCACGCTCATGGAGAGCTGCATGATCATCGACAGCAGACTGTTGCCGCTGCTTGCCAGTTCATCCGGCAGGTCTTTCAGCGTCAGGGTATTCATTGAGGAGAAGCGCATGGAGTTAATAATGCCCTGGCAGAACAGCACCAGCGGCAGGGCGTAGTACCAGCCCATCAGCGCTACAGCCATAAACAGCAGGCTGACCAGTGCCAGCCCCAGCGTGGCGGCCACCAGCACGTGGCGATAGCCAAAGCGGTTGACTACCTGCACCACAATGCGCTTCATTCCCATGCTGCCCAGCACCATCGGGATCATCATCAGCCCCGCGTGAAACGGTGAAAAGCCCATACCGATTTGCAGGAAGACGGGCGTCATAAACGGCAGCATGCCACTGCCGACGCGTCCCGCAAAGCTGCCGAGCAGCCCAATACGGTAGGTGGAATTTTTAAACAGTGACAGACTGAACAGCGCGCGCTCATTTCCTCTGGCGTGCCACAGATACCACAGAATAGCGCTCACCCCGATGACGGCCATAACGGCCAGCGTCAGGGACGAAATCCCCAGCCCTTTTTGCCCGTCGAGGGCGAGGGTCAACGTCGCCATACCGGTGGCGAGCAACAGAAAACCGAGGACATCAAAGCGCCGCGTCTGCAGGGTGTAGTTAGGCATCAGCGTCAGGGTGGCGATGGCGCCGATAATGCCCACCGGCAGGTTGATGAGGAAAATCCAGTGCCAGGAGGCATACTCCACGAGGATCCCGCCCAGCGCCGGGCCCAGCAGAGGGCCCACCTGGCCTGGTAAGGTCACAAAGGTCATTGCCGCCATATACTGCTCGCGTGGCACTATCTTCATCACCGTCAGCCGCCCGACAGGCACCATCATGGCCCCACCGACGCCCTGCAGAACGCGCGCCATCACCAGCTGATCCAGCGTATTCGCCATTGCGCAAAACAGCGACCCCACGGTAAACAGCACGATGGCGCTGAAGAAGATATTCCGCACTCCCACTTTGTCCGCCAGCCATCCGCTGGCAGGGAGCATCACGGCAACCGTCAGTACGTAGGAGACAATCACCATGTGCATGTGCAGCGGGCTCTCCCCCAGGCTTTTTGCCATTGAGGGGAGGGCGGTGTTGACGATGGTCGTATCCAGCGACTGCATAAAGAAGCCGAAGGCTACTATCCATAATTGCCAGCGAACGTTACTGGGAAGATCAGTCATTTACCCGGTCACCGTGGTTCTGTTTTTACGAGAAAAACGCAGCCGCAGGCGGTCAAAGAACAGATAGACCACCGGCGTGGTGTAGAGCGTCAGCAGCTGGCTCATCACCAGCCCACCGACGATAGTGATCCCCAGCGGCTGGCGCAGCTCTGAACCATCGCCACCGGAGATCACCAGCGGCAGCGCGCCAAACAGCGCCGCCAGCGTGGTCATCATAATCGGGCGAAAACGCAGCAGGCAGGCCTGGAAGATTGCCTCTTCTGGCGTCAGGTTTCCGTTACGCTGAGCCTCCAGCGCAAAGTCCACCATCATGATGGCGTTTTTCTTCACAATACCGATTAACAGCATGATCCCGATTAAGGCGATGAGGCTAAACGGCGCGCCAAACAGCTCCAGCGCCAGCAGCGCCCCCACGCCTGCTGACGGCAGCGTCGAGAGAATGGTCAGCGGATGGACGTAGCTCTCATACAGTACGCCAAGCACGATGTAGACCGTGGCAATGGCCGCCAGAATCAAAATCACCTGCGAGTTCATCGTCTCCTGGAAGACCTGCGCGGTCCCGGCAAAACTGCCGCGCACGGTCGAGGGCACGCCGAGCTGGGTCATGGCACGGTTAATGGCCTCGCTGGCCTCGGAAAGCGACGAGCCGGTGGGCAGGTTAAAGGAGATGGTCGATGCTGCCGACAGCCCCTGATGGTTAACCGAGAGCGGTGCATTGGCAGGCCGCCAGCTGGCGAAGTAAGAGAGCGGGATCGCCTTACCGTCGTTGTTGATCACAAACATTTTATCCAGCGCGCTGATGTCCTGGGTATAGCGCGGGTCCACTTCCATCACCACCTTGTACTGATTCATTGGCTGATAGATGGTGGAAATCTCGCGCTGACCAAAGGCGTTATTCAGCAGGCTGTTGGCGGCTTCTACGTTAATGCCCAGCCGTGACATGGTTTCACGATCGTAGGTCAACGCCATTTCTGCCCCGTTGTCCTGTTGGTCTGAGTTCACGTCCGCGAGCTGCGGCAGGGCGGCCAGCGCTTTACGGATCTTCGGCTCCCACTCGCGCAGCGCGGCCAGATCGTCAGAGAGCAGGGTGTACTGGTAGCTGGCGTTCGCCTGACGCCCGCCCACGCGGATATCCTGAACGGCCATCAAAAACAGGTTGGCGCCTGGCTCTTTGGCGAGCTTCATTCGCAGCCGGTCTATCACCTGCTGCGCCGTTTCATTGCGCTCGCCGCGCGGCTTAAGGGTGATAAACATCATCCCGCTGTTAACGCGTGACCCGCCGGTAAAGCCGGTGACGTTATCCACCGCCTTGTCTTCGCGGATGATCTTCATAAAATCCTGCAGCTTGCCGCGCATCGCCTGGAAGGAAATACTCTGGTCAGCCTGGATGCCGCCCATAAGCACGCCGGTGTCCTGCTCCGGGAAGAAGGTTTTCGGGATGGAGATATACAGCCAGACGTTGAGCACAATGGTGCTGATAAGCACCATACCGACAATCCGCGTATGGTTGAGTACCCACTTCAGGGACTTACCGTACCCTTCCTGCATTGCCATCAGGAAACGGCCAAACCCTTTGCGACGCGGCTGCGAATGTGCTTTGCTGCGCTTGAGCATCCAGCCGCACATCATCGGCGTGAGCGTGAGCGAGATAACCAGCGAGATACCTATCGCCACGGAGAGCGTGACGGCAAACTCGCGCAGTAATCTGCCCGGCAGCCCGCCCATCAGCAGCAGCGGCAGGAATACCGCCACCAGCGACAGGCTCATGGAGAGCACGGTAAAACCGACCTCGCGCGTACCTTGCAGCGCCGCCTGCAGCGGCTTCACGCCCGCTTCCAGGTGGCGGGAAATATTCTCCAGCACCACGATGGCGTCATCCACCACAAAACCAGTGGCGATGGTCAGCGCCATCAGCGACAGGTTGTTGAGGCTAAAGCCGCACAGGTACATGGCGGCAAAGGTGCCAATCAGCGAGACCGGCACCGCCACCGCCGGGATCAGCGTTGCCCGTCCGGAGCGCAGGAACAGGAATACCACCAGGATCACCAGTGCCACGGAGATCACCAGCGTTTGTTCCACCTCTTCAAGCGAGGCACGAATGGTCGGCGAGCGATCCTGAGCAATCTGCAAATCAATGGCGGCCGGGATGGTCTCCTGCAACTCCGGCAGACGCGCCCGAATGCTGTTTACCGTTTCGATAATATTGGCTTCCGGCAGCTTGCGGATCATCAGCAAAATGGCCGGTTTGGCGTTGGTCATCCCGGCGTTGCGCACGTCCTGCACCGAGTCGGTGACGCTGGCCACGTCGCTTAAGCGCACCGCCGCGCCGTTATTATAGTGGATGATGAGCGGCTGATATTCCGCTGCGGTTTTGAGTTCGTCGTTGGTCTGGATCTGCCAGCGGTGGCTGGTGTTCTCTATCGCCCCCTGCGGCCTGCGCACGTTGGCGCTGCTGATGGCGGAGCGCACATCGTCCAGCGACACGCCCTGGTTAAACAGCGCCTCCGGATTCAGGCCGACGCGAACGGCGGGCAGGGAGCTGCCGCCGACGCTCACATCCCCCACGCCGTCAATCTGGGCAATGGTTTGTGCCAGCTGGGTTGAAGCAAAGTCGTAGAGCTGCCCCTGCGAGTAGGTGTCTGAGGTCAGCGTCAGGATCATGATCGGCGCGTCGGACGGGTTGGCTTTACGGTAGGTCGGGCGGCTCGGCATCCCGCTCGGCAGCAGGCTTTGCGCGGCGTTGATCGCCGCCTGCACGTCACGCGCCGCACCGTTAATATCCCGGTCAAAGCTAAATTCCAGAATGATGCGCGTGCTGCCCAGCGAACTGCTGGAGGTCATCTCGTTGACCCCCGCAATCCGCCCGAGCGAGCGTTCCAGTGGCGTGGCAACCGACGAGGCCATCGTTTCCGGCGACGCGCCCGGCAGCGATGCGCTGACCATGATCACCGGAAAATCCACCTGCGGCAGGGGAGCCACCGGCAGCAGGCGAAAGCCCAGCACGCCGCACAGCGTAATGGCGAGCGAGATTAAAATCGTCGCCACCGGGCGGTAAATGAAGAGGGCGAAAAACTTCACTTACGCCTCCTCTTCACGTTTCGGGAAGCGGCTTTTGGTCCACAGAGCCAGCTGGTCAAACAGCAGATAAATGACCGGCGTGGTGAACAGCGTCAGTACCTGGCTCACCAGCAGACCGCCGACCATGCCGATACCCAGCGGACGACGCAGCTCCGCACCGACACCAGTGCTGAGCATCAGCGGCAACGCACCTAACAGGGCGGCGAGCGTGGTCATCAGGATTGGACGAAAACGCAGCAGGCACGCCTGGAAAATGGCGTCACGCGGCGACATGCCCTGCTCGCGCTCGGCGGCAAGGGCGAAGTCGATCATCATGATGGCGTTTTTCTTCACGATCCCGATAAGCAGAATGATGCCGATAATGGCGATGACGTCCAGTTCGCTGCCCGCCAGCATCAGGGCCAGTAGCGCGCCCACCCCGGCGGTCGGCAGGGTGGAGAGGATGGTGATTGGGTGGATAAAGCTTTCGTACAGCACCCCGAGGACGATGTACATCGCCACCACCGCAGCCACGATCAGCCAGATGGTATTGCCCAACGCAGCCTGGAACGCCAGGGTGCTGCCCTGGAACTGGGTCTGAATATCGGACGGGAAGTTAAGTTCTTTCTCCGCGCCCAGAATGGCCTCGACTGCTTCGCCCAGCGAATAGTTGTCCGGTACGTTGAACGAGATGGTGGTGGACGGGAACTGATCGAGATGGTTAATCGACAGCGGCGTATAGCGCTCCTCCACGCTGGCAATGGCGCTTAACGGCACAATGCCGCCGTCTTTGCTGGTCAGGCGCACCGAGTCCAGCGCGGCCAGGCCGGGCGTGTTGTCGGTGTTGTGTTCCAGCACCACGCGATACTGATTCGCCTGGGTATAAATGGTGGAGATAAGGCGCTGGCCGAAGGCGTTATAAAGCGCGTTATCCACGTCGGACATGGTGATACCCAGACGGCTGGCGGTATCGCGATTGACGTTCACATACGCCGCCAGCCCTTTGTCCTGCCAGTCGCTGCTGACGTCAGAAAGCTGCGGCAGCGCCTTGAGTTTGTTAACCAGTTGCGGCACCCACGTGCTCAGCGCGTCAAGGCTGGTGGCCTGGAGCGTGAACTGGTATTGCGTGCGGCTGACCTGGGTATCGATGGTCAAATCCTGAATCGGCTGCAGGTAAAGTTCAATGCCCGGCACGCGCGCCACGGCAGTTTGTAGCCGCTCAATGACGGCGTTGACCCGATCGTCGCGGTCGTCCAGCGGCTTGAGGTTGATCTGCAGACGCGCACTGTTGAGTGACGGGTTGGTGCCATCGACCCCCACGTACGCGGTCAGGCTTTCTACCGCCGGATCTTTCATGATGATCTCAGACACCTGCTGCTGACGCTGCGCCATGCTGGCGAAGGAGACCGACTGCGGCGCCTGAAGCGTGCCCTGAATAATGCCGTTGTCCTGGATCGGGAAGAAGCCTTTCGGGATAACGATCCACAGCATGACGCTAAGCGCCAGCGTGCCGAGCGCCACGCCGAGCGTCGCCCACGGGTGGTTGAGGACTTTCGCCAGCATGCGACCGTAGGCGGCAATAATCCGCTCGAACATCCGCTCAGAGGCGCGGGAGAAGCGGTTTTGCTTGCGCAGGGATTCATGGCTCAGCATGCGGGCGCACATCATCGGCGTCAGGGTTAGCGACACCACGGCTGAGATCAGAATGGCGACCGCCAGCGTGACGGCAAACTCTCGGAACAGTCGTCCGACGATATCGCCCATAAACAGCAGCGGGATCAGCACCGCAATCAGCGAGAAGGTCAGCGAGATAATGGTAAATCCAATCTCGCCCGCTCCTTTCAGCGCAGCGGCCAGCGGTTTTTCACCTTTCTCGATATAACGCGAGATGTTCTCGATCACGACGATGGCATCATCCACCACGAAGCCGGTGGCGATGGTGAGCGCCATCAGCGTCAGGTTGTTGATCGAAAAATCGAGGAACACCATCACGGCAAATGTCCCCACCAGCGAGAGCGGCACGGCAACGGCGGGAATAATGGTTGCCGGGACGTTGCGCAGGAACAGATAAATGATCATCACCACCAGCGCAATCGCCAGCATCAGCTCAAACTGGGTGTCGGTGACCGATGCGCGAATGTTGGTGGTTCGGTCGGAAAGCACCTTCACAGTGACCGATTTGGGCAGGCTGTCGATAAGCTGCGGGAGCATGGTGCGAATGCTGTCGGCGGTTTCAATGATGTTGGCGCCCGGCTGGCGCTGCACGTTCATCACAATCGCCTGCTGTTTGTTGGCCCACGCACCCAGCCAGCTGTTTTCCGCGCCTTGTTCAACGGTGGCGACGTCACCCAGGCGCACCGGCGCGCCGTTCTGGTAGGCGATAATCAGCTGACGGTACTCATCGGCAGACTGCATCTGATCGTTGGCCGAGAGCGTCACGGCACGGGTTGGACCATCCAGCGAGCCTTTTGCCGAATTGACGTTGGCATTGCTGATCGCAGTGCGGATGGTTTCGCTGGTCAGCCCCAGCGTAGCGATGGCCTGCGCATTAAGCTTCACGCGCACCGCCGGGCGTTGCCCGCCCGCCAGCGTCACCAGCCCGACGCCGGAGACCTGGGAAATTTTCTGCGCCACGCGGGTTTCGACCATGTCTTCCACCTGGGTCATCGGCATGGCGGAAGAGGTCACGGCAAGGGTCATGATCGGCGGATCCGCCGGGTTCACTTTGCTGTAAACCGGCGGGTTAGGCAGGTCTGACGGCAGCAGGTTGGTGGCGGCGTTGATCGCAGCCTGCACCTCCTGCTCGGCCACGTCCAGCGACAGCGAGAGCTGGAACTGCAGCGTTACCACCGATGCACCGCCGGAACTTTGCGAGGACATCTGTTTCAGGCCCGACATCTGACCAAACTGGCGCTCCAGCGGGGCGGTGATGGCGGAGGTCACCACATCCGGGCTGGCGCCAGGATAGAGGGTAACGACCTGAATGGTGGGATAATCCACTTCCGGCAGCGCCGAGACGGGCAGGAAGCGATAGCCGATAATCCCGGCGAGCAGGATCGCCACCATCAGCAGCGTGGTGGCAACAGGGCGCAGAATAAACAGGCGTGATGGCCCACCTGTAGAGCCTGGGGGCATCACCTGCATCAGGAATTCGCTCCCTGTTTCGCAGGTTCAACCACTTCGACTTTGGCCCCTTCGGTCAGACGGTCAATGCCGTCGGTGACCACGCGGTCGCCTGCGGAAAGGCCTGCGCTGATCACCACCGTCTGGCTGTCCTGAATCCCGGTTTTCACCAGGTGCTTACTGACTTTATTGTCGCTGTTGAGCACCCAGACGAAGTTGCCTTCGTTACCCATCTGCAGCGCAGCGGCAGGGATCACCACCGCGTTTTCTTCGGTCGCCACCAGCATTCGCGCATTCACAAACTGATTCGGGAAGAGGGCGTCATCCTGGTTGTTAAAGCGCGCTTTCAGCTTGATGGTGCCGGTGGTGGTGTCGATCTGGTTATCCAGGCTAAGCAAAGAACCTTCGCTCAACTTCTGCTTGTTGGTACGGTCCCAGGCTTCCACCACCAGCCCCTTTCCGGCTTTCTGCGCCTGCACCACCGTCGCAATTTCGCTTTCCGGCAGGGTAAAGACTAAATCAATCGGGTGAGTCTGGGTGATCACCACGATGCCCGTAGTGTCACCGCTTGAGATCTGGTTGCCGATATCGACCTGCTTGAGGCCAACGCGCCCGTCAATCGGCGCGGTGATGCGGCTCCAGTCCAGCTGCAGCTGCGCACTGGCCACCGCGGCTTCGTCAGCTTTGATGGTGCCCTGCGTTTCGCTGACCAGCGACTGCTGCGTGTCCAGCTCCTGACGAGAGACCAGGTTGGTTTTCACCAGCTGCTGGTAGCGCGCCAGATCGCGCCGGGCGTTAGCGAGCGTGGCTTTGTCTTTCGCCAGCTGTCCCTGGGCCTGGGCGAGGGCGACCTTAAACTGGCTTGGGTCGATTTCAGCCAGTAAATCGCCAGCTTTCACCTGCTGACCTTCCAGGAAGTGGATCGCCATGAGCTGACCGTCGACGCGGCTGCGTACCGTGACGGTGTTAGCGGCGGTAATGGTCCCGAGACCGGTGAGATAGCGCGGAACGGCTTTATTCACCGCGGTAGCTGCCTGAACCGGTGCCAGCGCGCCGCCGCGCATACCGTGGCGCCCCCCGCCCGCAGGGCGTTGCGGCTGACTGCTGGCGCCTGCCGGAGCAGAAGACGTTGCAGATTGATTGTGCCAGTACCAGGCGGCGGCAAGGACCACCACAATGATACCTGCGGCGATTGCCCAGCGGGATTTATGACTGCCTTTCATCGTTATACGTTCTCATCCTGAAACACTTCGGGGAATGATACTAGTTTAGTCAGCTAACACAGCGGAAAAATGGAGGAAATATGGAAGACTGTCAGGAATGGTCTGAGAGTAGCGCCGCGGTTTTGACCCTCTCCCCGTGGGAGAGGGCCGGGGTGAGGGCACCAGACCGCACCAACGCTAGCTAAACATCACCTGTGCCCAGCGTGCCAGCCCCGCCGTGACGGAGCCAAAGTCATCGCCGCCGGCAATTGGAATGCCTGGCAGCTGTTCTGCCAGCGCTTTCTTGATCAGCGGCGAACGCGCGCTACCGCCGGTCAGGTAAATCACGTCCGGCTTCTCTTTGCCGTTCTCCAGCGCCAGCTGGACCTGCTCCAGAATACGCTGAAGCGGCTGAGCGAGCGCGGTTTCCAGTCCTTCCTGAGAAATGGCGGTTGCCAGATCTTCACTGATAAACGGCAAGGAAACCGCGTGATCCGGGCGATCGGAGAGGGCGATTTTGCTCTCTTCGGCAGTACGCACCACGCGATAACTCAGACGCTGACGCCAGACTTTGTAGAGCAGGGCGACCTTGTCAGCCTCCCGGGCATCGCGCACCATATCGTTCAGGAAGCGGCCGTTCGCGGTGCTGTAAAAATCACTCTGCGCGGGGACGTCGTTGATGGCGATAGCATTCCACCAGGGCAGGATCGGCAGGGCGATCCCTTTTTCCGTTTGCCCGCCCATGCCCAGCAGCGGCATCAGGCTCTTGAATGCAAGGGCGATATCCAGATCGTTACCACCCACGCGGCAGCCGCTGTGCCCCAGCAGGCTGTTTTCGCGGTCACGACGGTTATGCCACTGCGGCCCCATTAGCAAGAGCGAGCAGTCGGTCGTCCCCCCACCGATATCCACCACCAGCACGCGCTTCTCTGCTGTCAGCGTGGCTTCAAAATCCAGCCCCGCCGCCACCGGCTCATACTGGAATACCACGTCGCGAAAGCCCGCGCGGTGTGCGGCTCGTTCAAGGATCCCCTGCGCCTGCTGGTTGGCCTCGTCGCCACCCAGCCCCTGGAAGTTGATCGGACGGCCAATGACCGCCTGATCGATCGCCTCCGATACCTGGGTTTGCGCCTGATTGCGAATGTGCAGCATCATGGCGCAGACTAGATCTTCAAACATCGCCACCTGCTGCGGCTTCAGGCCGCTGGCACCGAGAAACGACTTTGGCGATTTAACGAAGTAAACCTCTTCCGGATCTTCAATGTAATGCCCGAGTGAAGAGAGGCCGAACTGGACGCTCGACGGGGTGACGTCGATATCTTCCTCGCGGTTAAAACTGACTGCCCGGCGCAGCAAAGCCTGTGATTCCGCCGCCGTGGCCGGAACCTGATGATGGCGGAACAGCCATTCGCTGACCGCTTCACGCGTGGGTGCGCAGAGCATTGACGGCAGCAGCGTACTCTCTTTTTCCATTTTCAGAAGCTGTGGTTGTCCGTTTTGCATAATCGCAACCGAACAGTTTGCCGTACCGTAGTCGAATCCAATAAACACGTTTAATCCCCATGCCAGTGAGAAGGGGCGAGACTTTAGCGGAATGCCCGTCTGGCGACAACAGGAATATGAAAGCAAGGCGAAACAAGGTCTTTCGGTTTATGCTGAGGGGAACAAAAAAGGAGCGACGATGTATACCCTGACCTGGCAACCCCCTTACGACTGGCAATGGATGTTTGGCTTTCTTGGCGCGCGTGCGGTAGAGGGCATTGAGACGGTTACCGACAGCTACTACGAGCGCAGTTACACCTGCCAGCGGCATCAGGGGATCTTTCGCGTCACCCCGGATCTGAACACCCACACGCTCAACGTGACGCTCAGCCCGGGATTAGTCCCGGTTGCGCAGATCTGCCTTGAGCGCATCGGGCGTCTGTTTGATCTCGCCTGCGATCCCCGGCAAATTCAGAATGCGCTGGGCGAACTGGGGGCCGCGCGTCCGGGGCTGCGTTTACCGGGGGCCATGGATGCCTACGAGCAGGGCGTGCGGGCGATCCTGGGGCAACTGGTCAGCGTAGCGATGGCGGCGAAGCTGGCCTCACGGGTGGTGGCCCTGTGCGGTGAACCGGTAAAGGATGCGCCGGGTTATCTGTCCTTTCCTACACCTGACGTGCTGGCTGCGGTGGATCCGCTGGCGCTGAAAGCCCTCGGCATGCCGGTTAAACGGGCGGAGTCATTGATTCACCTGGCCCGGTCCGTGGTCGATGGCACGTTTCCACTGTCTCCGCCTGAGGATATCGAAGCCGGGATGAAGGGGTTACAGCAGCGGCCGGGGATAGGGCGCTGGACGGCCAATTACCTTGCCCTGCGCGGCTGGCAGGCGAAAGACGTGTTCCTGCCGGATGATTATCTGATTAAGCAGCGCTTTGCCGGCATGACACCCGCGCAAATTCGTCGCTATGCCCTGCGCTGGCAGCCGTGGCGCTCTTACGCGCTGCTGCATATCTGGTATACCGACGGCTGGACGCCATCAGTTGATGGCGAAATAGCTGGTATTCAGCAGTAGATCCAGCGGCTGCGGCTCGCCGATGGTGTCACCAAAAATAAAATCAATGCCGATGCCGGAGAGCGTATCCATCATGATGGGCTGGTTACACGGGCCGGCGATGGTACGCATCCCCAGACGCTGCGCATGACCCTGGATGATGGTCACCATCATCTCATCCATCAGATTGCCATGAACATTGGTCACCACTTCCGCGTCCAGCATCAGATAATCCGCCATGTTGGCGCTCAGGTGGCTGAAGAGTGCCATGTCGCGCCCCGCCTGGCTCAACACCACGCGGCAGCCGGCGTGGCGGAGCTTTTGCAGCCCCGTCTGAATGTTCTGATCCGGGTTGGCCACCACGTCGATCGCGATAACCAGATGCAGCAGACGACCCGGTAATGGCCCTTTATCCAGAAGGTCGAGCAATTCATCAACCAGCGTGGCGCTGGCTAAACCGGCGGCAGAGAGGGGAAGCGCGACCCCCAGGCCTTTTCTGGCAACAGGAGCGGCATACGCGCGGAAGAACTCGCTAAAAATACGGCGGTCAAGCGCATGCAAAAGCTCAGGCTCCGCCAGACCGGAACGAAAGGCGTGCTCTTCCTGAACTTCACCCTGGCTGGTCCACAGGCGTAACGAAATCAGCCAGAAGTTGCAGCTCTCGGGAATACGCGGGGAGGCAACGCTGCGGGCAATCATCATCAGATGATTGTCTTTAATCATGTGCCACTGTTCATCGAGCGACATCATGCTGCGCGCGCTGTGGGTTCGCTCCTGCTGCGGTTCGTACACCGTTACCACGCCGCGACCGTTGTTTTTCGAGGCATAGCAGGCAATGTCGGCCTGAGACATCACTTCCGACGCCTGATGATTATTTTCATCAATCAGCGTGATCCCCGCGCTGGCGCCGATCCGGTGCAGGCGGCCTTCCCACATAAAGTGATAGTCGTTGATCGTGTGGATCAGTCGACCCGCAATATAGCGTGCGCTCTCAATATTGCAATCTGGCAGCAGCAATCCGAATTCGTCTCCGCCCAGACGCGCAAGCACGTCGCTGGAACGCAGCATGGTCAGCATCAATGACGACAGCTCCCGCAGCAGGGCATCGCCCGCCGCATGGCCAGCCGTATCGTTAACGGCTTTAAAGCGATCGAGATCGATAAACACCAGCGCATGACGCTGGCGCGTCTCCTGGACGGTCTGCAGTAGCCGTTTGAGATGATTTTCGAAGCTGACCCGGTTTGCCAGGTGGGTGAGGGCATCGTGAGAGGCACTGTAGCTGAGCTGACGCAGCATTTTGCGCGACTCGGTGACGTCCTGAATAACCAGCACCGAGCCGATATTCTGCCCGTCCAGCGTACTGAGCGGAGTGATGCTGTAATGGATATCAAAGAAGCCACCGGTACGGCAGTTAAGCACCACATCCTGTTCGATATCGGCGCGGGACATATCGCCGCTGTGAATATTCTCCATCAGCGGCCCTTTTTCACCGAAGGTGATATGCAGGACCTTCAGCACCGGCTGGCCAATGGCCTCGGTTTGCAGCCAGCCGCTCATCTTCTCGGCGACCGGGTTCATAAAGGTGACATTCATGTCGACATCGGTACACAACACCGCTTCGCCGATGGAGTCGAGAGTAATGTGCAAACGCTCTTTTTCCTGGAACAGGGCCTCGTTGAGCTGTTTAACCTCGGTCATGTCCATATTGATGCCGAGCAAACGTTCGACTTCGCCCTGTTTGTTGAGTACCCGGTTCGCCAGAGAGCGAATATGACGCACACCTTCTTTAACGCGAATCCGGAACTCCAGCTTAAACGGCATGCGCGCGATCAGGGAATCCCGGAGCACTTTTTCCGCATGGGCGCGATCTTCAGGCAGCATCTTCTCGTGCCAGAGCTGCCATGTCGGCTTGATGTGCGGCGGGATTTCATACAGATCAAACATCCGCTTATCCCAGCTGATGATGTCCGGCTCCAGATCCCACTCCCAGATGCCGATCCCCCCCGCTTCATTGGCGAGGGTGATGCGTTCCATCAGCCGTTTGTTGACCCATTCGGTCTGTTTCAGATCGTTAATATCTTCAATCTGGGCAATGAAATAGAGCGGCGAGCCGTCGGCATGGCGCACCACCGAGACAGCAAGCAGCGCCCAGACCACTTCTCCGCTGCGGGTGTAGTAACGCTTCTCCAGGGTATAGGTGTTGATATCCCCGTTGATCAGTTGTTCAAGCTGTTCGAGGTCGGTGTGCAGATCTTCCGGCCAGGTTAACTGCTGGAAAGTGAGCGACTGTAGCTCTGTCTGGCTGTAACCGAGAAAGTTACACAGCGCCTTGTTGGCCTGCAGCCACTGGCCTTCAATGCTGACCAGCGCCATCCCGATGGCAGAATACTCCATCGCGTTACGAAAGCGCTCTTCACTTTCAGTGATATGTTTCCGCTCCGCCCGGAAGGCGTACATCACCATGGTCATGACGTTGGCCGGGAGAAGCAGCATCAAAAACGGCAGCCACGGCGCATTCAGCATGGCGTTGGTGTGCTGGGTGGTAAGTGCCGTAGGGTTGCGGGCAATCATCAGGGAAACCACCATTACGGTGACCAGAAACACCATAAAGGCTTCCATACGCGGCAAGCGCACGGCGCTCCACATCAGCAGAACAATAACGCAGGTAAAGGGCCACGGCAGCCAGGTGATCGACGCCCAACTGAGCATCAGCGTCACGGCCATGGTGACCAGCGTTTCCAGCAGCAGCTTCGGGTCACGATGGCGCAGGAGATAGTGCGGTTTAAACAATAATCCTAATGGCACCAGTGCCAGCGCGCCGATGGCTTCAGACAATACCCAGACGAGGAAATTACGCAGTGGCTCAGAAGTAGGTACCAGAAAATGCACCAGAACGCCGCCGACCAGCGGGGGGATCAGCGCGCTGCCAATCGCCAGGCGGATCCAGTCGTTCAGGTTCTGCAATGGGTTATACCAGGGGAGCAGTTTGCGCAGTAATAGCGCACCAATAACCGCTTCCACCACGTTGATGGCGGTATAGGTCGGATTGATCGACGACCAGGAAAAAAGCATCCACGAGGCCAGAATATTGCCGAACGAGCAGGCAAGGGCAATGCCGGGCCACATTTTTCCGGCGTGGCGATAAAACGCCACCATCATTATGGCGGTAGGAAACCAGAGCGGTGCTAACAGCGTGCCGAAGCGGGTCAGTTCCAGTGAAAAAAGGGTAAAGATAAAGGTGACCAGGCCCAGACAGACAAGTCGCATGAGAGGATGTGGGGTGGTAACCAAAACCCGTTGGTGTTGTTTATTCATTACCGCTTTATCCAGAGACGCCATGCCGCCAGGAGTGAAGTCCGGACGAGTGAATATGCTAATTTGGTTTATGCTAGTACAAACAATTTACAATTCATATGGCGACTGCTCATAATTTGACATCATAGAATTATTAAATAGTTAGTGTGTAAAAAAATCATGTTAAACGCTGAAAAAACACGCGTAAAAATTTCACTCAGGGAACGTTAAGCCACTTTTCAGCCTGTCTCGCATAACCTGCGCTTTCGACTGGTATCACGTCCGTGAAATCCCTATAATTGCCGCGTTTGACGCTCCGGCGTCGTCCTTCCTTAACATCCAGGTTAATCAGGTCGCTAAATTTATGACTGATAAGTCTCATCAGTGCGTCATTATAGGCATCGCCGGCGCATCGGCTTCAGGTAAAAGTCTTATTGCCAGTACGCTTTACCGCGAACTGCGTGAACAAGTTGGTGATGAGCACATCGGCGTCATTCCCGAAGACAGCTACTACAAAGATCAATCCCATCTGTCGATGGAAGAGCGCGTAAAAACGAACTATGACCATCCCAATGCCATGGATCACAGCTTGCTGTTCCAGCATTTAGAAGCGCTGAAGAGCGGCCAGGCGATTGAACTGCCTGTTTATAGTTACGTAGAACATACCCGCACGCAGGAAACGATTCGTATTGAGCCGAAGAAGGTCATTATCCTCGAAGGCATCCTGCTTCTGACCGATGCGCGTCTGCGCGAGTCAATGAACTTCTCCATTTTTGTTGATACCCCGCTGGATATTTGCCTGATGCGCCGCATCAAGCGCGATGTGAACGAACGTGGCCGTTCAATGGACTCCGTCATGGCGCAGTACCAGAAAACCGTTCGCCCGATGTTCCTGCAATTTATTGAACCATCCAAACAATACGCCGATATTATTGTGCCGCGCGGGGGTAAAAACCGCATTGCCATTGATATCTTAAAAGCGAAAATCAGCCAGTTTTTTGAATAAGCCGCGCGAATTGTGTACCGTTCAGAGATAACCTGCTTCGCCCTGAGTCGTTATCCTCAGGGCACGATGCACGAAAGGAGAGAGTGCCATGCGTCTTTGTGATCGCGATATAGA
Organism: Enterobacter sp. WCHEn045836; assembly: GCF_003965585.1. Classification (NCBI taxonomy): domain Bacteria; kingdom Pseudomonadati; phylum Pseudomonadota; class Gammaproteobacteria; order Enterobacterales; family Enterobacteriaceae; genus Enterobacter; species Enterobacter sp. WCHEn045836. The sequence continues at coordinate 61,172 of NZ_RXPT01000001.1, read as the reverse complement.
AGCCTGGCTGGATGAAGGCCGCCTGTCTATTACCCCACGTCCACCCGTGGAGCGTATCAATGGTGTTACCGTTGATGTGCGACTGGGGAATAAATTCCGCACCTTCAGCGGCCATACCGCACCGTTCATCGACCTTAGCGGGCCGAAGGATGAAGTCAGTGCCGCGCTTGACCGCGTGATGAGTGACGAAATCGTTATCGACGAAGGCGAGGCCTTTTATCTGCATCCGGGCGAACTGGCGCTGGCAGTGACCTTTGAATCGGTGACTCTGCCTGCGGACCTGGTGGGCTGGCTTGATGGCCGCTCTTCTCTGGCGCGTCTGGGGCTGATGGTACACGTGACCGCACACCGTATCGATCCAGGCTGGTCCGGCCGTATCGTTCTGGAATTTTTCAACGCCGGTAAACTGCCGCTGGCGCTGCGTCCGGGCATGATGATTGGTGCGCTGAGCTTCGAACCGCTGACCGGCCCGGCCGATCGTCCTTATAACCGCCGTCAGGACGCAAAATATCGCGACCAGCAGGGTGCGGTTGCCAGCCGTATTGATAAAGACTGATCAGTTAGTCCACTGAGGATGCCATGAGAAGAGTTCTGACAACGCTGATGATTTTGCTGGTGGTGCTGGTGGCTGGCCTTTCAGCGTTGGTTCTGCTGGTTAACCCGAATGATTTCCGCGCCTATATGGTGCGGCAGGTCGAGGCCCGCAGTGGATACCAACTGAAGCTGGATGGGCCGCTGCGCTGGCACGTCTGGCCCCAGCTCAGCATTCTCTCTGGCCGCATGTCGTTAACTGCACCGGGGGCTGCCCAGCCGCTGGTGTCTGCCGATAACATGCGCCTTGATGTGGCGCTGATTCCGCTCTTTTCGCACCAGTTGCAGGTCAACCAGGTGATGTTAAAAGGCGCGGTGATTCAGCTTACCCGGCAAACTGAAGCCGTGCGTAACGCAGATGCGCCGGTTGCGCCGCGGGAAAATACCTTACCTGATGAACCGTCGGATACGGGCTGGTCATTCGATATCGGCAAACTGAAAGTGGCCGATAGCGTGCTGGTTTTCCAGCATGAGGATGATGAGCAGGTCACCGTACGCAATATCAACCTCAATATGGAGCAGGATGAGCACCATCTTGCTTCGCTGGAGTTTAGTGGCCGGGTGAACCGCGATCAGCGCGATTTGACCCTGTCGCTGAATGCCAGCGTTAACGCGTCTGATTATCCGCATCAGCTCACGGCAGACATCCAGCAGCTGAACTGGCAACTGACGGGGGCCGATCTCCCTGCCCAGGGGATCACCGGCCAGGGCACGATGCAGGCCGTCTGGCGTGAAGAGCAAAAACAGCTGGAGATGAATAATCTCAACCTGCAGGCCAATGACAGCAGCCTGAAAGGGCAGGCGAGCGTTATCCTTGCGGCGAAACCGAAATGGGTTCTCGATCTGCAGTTTGACAAGCTCAACCTGGAAAACCTGCTGCCACCGCCGCCGGCGAGCGCCACGGACAGTGATGCCGCGCAGACCGGGCAAAGCCAGGGGAAACAGGCGCGTCCGGTGATTTCGTCTAATCTCGATCAGCCTGACTATAACGGTCTGCGGGGCTTCACGGCGGACATTCTGCTGAAGGCCAACAGCCTGCGCTGGCGCGGGATCGATTTCACCGACGTGAGCAGTCAGATGTTCAACCAGAACGGTTTGCTGGTGATTTCGGAATTGAGCGGCAAAATGGGCGCCGGGCACCTTTCCCTGCCGGGCACGCTGGACGTGCGTAATGAGAACTCGACCGCAGCGTTTCAGCCCCGTCTCGACAACGTTGAGATTGGCACCATCCTGAAAGCCTTTGACTACCCGATCTCCATGACCGGTCAACTGACGCTGGCGGGAGATTTCTCGGGCACGAAGATCGATGCTGATGCTTTCCGTCGTGACTGGCAGGGGCAGGCTCATCTTGAACTGAAAGATGCACGTATGGAGGGGCTCAACTTCCAGCAACTGGTGCAGCAGGCGGTAGAGCGCAGCAGCGATGTGAAAGCACAGGAAAACTACGACAGCGCCACGCGTCTCGACAGCTTTACCAGTGACCTGACCCTCGACGACGGACAGCTCTCTCTTGACGGCATGCAGGGGGCTTCTTCCATGTTGTCATTAACCGGGGAAGGCAAGCTGGATCTGGTGAAAGAGACGGCGGATACCCGCTTCAATGTACGGGTTCTGTCCGGCTGGCAGGGCGAAAGCAAGCTGATCGACTTCCTGAAAGAGACGCCGGTGCCGCTGAGCGTATATGGCAAATGGCAGTCGCTGAACTACAGCCTTCAGGTGGATCAACTCCTGCGCAAACATCTGCAGGATGAAGCCAAACGTCGCCTGAACGACTGGGCGGATCGGAATAAAGATTCCCAGACCGGGAAGGATGTGAAGAAGCTGCTGGATAAGCTTTGATGTTTGTTGTGCCGGGTGACGGCTGCCAGTGCGGCCTGATGCCCTCACTCCATCCCTCTCCCACGGGAGAGGGAGCAATCGGGTTGCCGTTTTTTTTACCTACACCTCAAAATCCATCTCTTCTTCATCGCGCAGCGGAATCAGCTGCACCTTCTGCACGCGATGGTTCTCAATCTGCAGTGTTTTCAGCAGATAGTTGCCAACCTGAACTTCTTCTCCCGGTTGAGGAATACGCTGCAGATACTCCATCAGCAGACCCGCAATGGTGTGGTACTCACGTTTTTCATCCAGTGGCAGGGGAACATACTGAACCAGGTCTTCAAGCGGCATATGGCCGTTGGCCGTCCATGAACCGTCCGCGTTTTTCTGAATATCATGGCGTGCATCGATTTCATCCACTTCGTTGGGCAAATTACCGGCGATAGTTTCCATCACGTCGCTGAGCGTCACCAGCCCTTCAACCGAACCAAATTCATCCACCACAAAGGCAAAGTGCGTGCGCGCGTTACGGAATTGTTCAAGGGCAGAAAGCAGCTGCAACCCCTCCGGGAACACCAGCGGCTGGCGCACCAGGGCGCGCAGATTGAGTGCCTCACCGTGCAACTGCTGTTGCAGCAGGTCGATGACATGCACCACGCCCAGCAGCTCCTCTTCCTCTTCACCCCCTGTCACCACCACGCGGGTATGCTGGTTTTTATCCAGCAGGGCGCGGATCTGCTCTTCCGGCGCGGTGAGGTCGATATGCTCAATGTCATGGCGCGACGTCATGATGCTGCTAACCGTGCGCTGATTAAGATTGAGCACCCGCTCAATCATCAGCCGCTCCTGCGGATTAAAGATCTGCCCGTCACTGTGATCGGCCAGCATCGCGGAGGATTCTGCATCCAGCTCCGCATCTTCTTTCTTCCCGCTGAGCAGGCGCATCACCGTGTCGGCGGTGCGTTGACGTAATGTCTGATTTGCCGAGAGGAAGCGACGGCGGTTGAAAATCGCCAGCTGGTTAAGCGCCTCAATCATGACGGAGAAGCCAATGGCGGCGTAGAGGTAACCCTTCGGAATGTGGAACCCAAAGCCGTCCGCCACGAGGCTAAAGCCAATCATTAACAGGAAACTCAGGCAGAGGATCACGATGGTCGGGTGGCTGTTCACAAACCGGGTCAGCGCTTTACTCGCCATCACCATCAGCGTGATGGCAATGATCACCGCAGCCATCATCACCGCCAGATGGTCGACCATCCCGACGGCGGTGATCACCGAGTCCAGAGAGAAGACTGCATCCAGCACCACAATTTGCGCGACCACCGGCCAGAATTTAGCCCCGCGCCGCTGGGTGGGGTTTTCACTGTCTTTACCTTCGAGCCTCTCATTCAGTTCTACCGTGGCTTTGAACAGCAGGAACAACCCGCCGAAGAGCATGATCAGGTCACGCGCGCTAAAGCTCAGGCCGTGAACGGAGAACAGGGGCTTTGTCAGGGTCACCAGCCAGGAGATTGAGGCCAGCAGCAGCAGTCGCATCACCATCGCCAGCAGCAGGCCCGTTACGCGCGCACGGTCGCGCTGCGCCGGGGGGAGTTTTTCGGCGAGGATGGCGATAAAGACCAGATTATCAATACCGAGCACTAATTCGATGACGACCAGCGTAACCAGCCCGGCCCAGATTGATGGATCGGCAATCCATTCCATAGTAATCGCAATACCTTCTGTTATTTGAGCAATGTCACACTTCGATCATGGATAAAGCTGGGGGAAATTGCAATGCCGGGCTGAGATTTCTCTTAATACGATCCGCTTAAAAGGACGAGCTTTGCTGAAACTGTAAATAAGCTAAATACGTAGATTTAATTACAAAGAAACCATTTTAGGATATATCGCAATAAATGGTTTTTATTTTAATTTTGTCAATATAAAGAAAATCCTAAAACGTCAAAACTTTGCTCTTAATATTAATCTTAAAAACCGTTATTAGGACAGTTGTCTCCTTGCCTGCTATTAGGTTAGCTGCAATAATTCTCCCAGCATCAAATGTTAAAACTCCTTGTTGCTATTATTGTTCTGGTCTTCAGTGATGGTTATTCATTATCCGCCTTGTGTCGCAAGCGGCTGATATATTTCCAGAAGACCTTATTCAAGAGGGTGTCTATCCATAACGCATTGTTTAGTCAGTGGATTGGTAACTGAAAGCCAAGGGCGGTAGCGTGCCTGAAAGCGTGTGAATCAGCCTCGATTATTCTGTCAATAGCCAATGGATGAATAAGCTTTTTTTAGGACTGATGCCAGTTATATTTCTATTTGAACAACTGCATGCTGAAAGCCAAATCGACCCGGCTTATTTAATTGCACAGGATAATTACTCTGCCAAAGTGATAAATAATCAATGATGAAATCCAAAATGAAATTGATGCCATTATTGGTGTCTGTGACCTTGATGAGTGGTTGTACAGTCTTTCCCGGCAGCAATATGTCAACAATGGGTAAGGATGTGATCAAACAACAGGATGCTGATTTTGATCTCGACAAGATGGTGAATGTTTATCCACTGACACCACGTCTGGTCGAACAATTACGTCCACGTCCCAATGTTGCGCAGCCGAATATGTCGCTGGACCAGGAAATTGCCTCCTACCAGTATCGCGTGGGGCCTGGTGATGTCATCAACGTCACCGTCTGGGATCACCCGGAACTGACCACTCCTGCGGGCCAGTATCGCAGCTCAAGCGACACCGGTAACTGGGTCCAGTCTGATGGCACCATGTTCTATCCCTATATTGGCAAAGTTCATGTCGCGGGGAAAACCCTTGCCGAAATCCGTAGTGATATTACCGGCCGCTTAGCGCAGTACATTGCCGATCCGCAGGTGGACGTTAATATCGCCGCATTCCGCTCGCAAAAAGCCTATATCTCCGGTCAGGTGAACAAATCTGGCCAGCAGGCTATCACCAACGTGCCGCTGACCGTGCTGGATGCCATTAACGCCGCGGGCGGTTTAACCGACGGTGCCGACTGGCGCAACGTCGTTCTGACCCACAACGGTAAAGAACAACGCATTTCTCTGCAGGCGCTGATGCAAAACGGTGACCTGACCCAGAACCGTCTGCTCTATCCGGGCGACATTCTGTACGTGCCACGTAATGACGATCTGAAAGTCTTCGTGATGGGTGAAGTGAAGAAACAGAGCACCCTCAAAATGGACTTCAGCGGCATGACACTGACCGAAGCACTGGGTAATGCAGAGGGCATCGATCTCACTACCTCTAATGCCACCGGTATCTTCGTGATCCGTCCGCTGAAAGGCGAGGGCAGTGCGAAAGGCAAGATTGCCAATATTTACCAGCTGGATATGTCCGATGCGACCTCTCTGGTAATGGCAACGGAGTTCCGCCTCCAGCCATATGATGTGGTGTATGTCACCACCGCGCCGGTTGCCCGCTGGAACCGTCTGATCAATCAGTTGCTGCCAACCATCAGTGGCGTTCGCTACATGACGGATACGGCGCGCGACATTCATACCTGGTAACCCGCGATGTTTAATAAAATTCTGGTGGTATGCGTGGGGAACATTTGCCGTTCCCCAACGGCTGAGCGGTTGCTGAAACACTACCAGCCCGAACTCACCGTCGATTCTGCAGGGCTGGGTGCGCTGGTCGGTAAAGGTGCCGATGAAAGCGCCGCGAGCGTGGCCCGCGATCATAACCTTTCTCTCGACGGGCACTGCGCCCGTCAGGTCACCGGCCGCATGTGCCGGGAGTATGACCTGATCCTGACGATGGAAAAACGCCATATTCACTCGCTATGCGACATCGCACCGGAGATGCGCGGCAAAGTGATGCTGTTTGGTCACTGGGATAATGAACGCGAAATCCCCGATCCGTATCGCAAAAGCCGTGAGGCCTTTGAGGCGGTGTATACCTTACTTGACCAGTCTGCCCGTCAGTGGGCGCAGGCACTGAAAGCTCAGCAGGGATAACAATGACAGAAAAAACAAAACCTTCTGCCGCCCCGATTTCGGGCAGTGATGAAATCGATATTGGTCGCCTGGTCGGCACCGTAATAGAGGCGAAGTGGTGGGTACTTGGGATCACCGCCGTGTTTGCCGCCGCGGCGATCGTCTATACGCTGTTTGCGACACCTATCTACAGTGCCGATGCGCTGGTACAGATTGAGCAGAACACCGGCAACTCGCTGGTGCAGGATATTGGTTCTGCCCTGGCGAACAAACCGCCTGCCTCCGAGGCTGAAATTCAGCTGATCCAGTCGCGTCTGGTGCTGGGCAAAACGGTTCACGATCTGGGGCTTGATATCTCCGTCACCAAAAATACCTTCCCGATATTTGGTGCCGGCTGGGATCGCCTGACAGGGCGCAGTAACGACACGGTAAAAGTCACTGACTTTGTGCTGCCGAAAGGCAGTGCGGATCAAACCTTTACCCTGACCGTTCTGGGGCCGAAGCAGTATCAGTTGACCAGTGACGCCGGCTTCAGCGCGCGCGGTGAAGTGGGGCAGATGTTGACGAAAGATGGCGTCAGCATGATGGTGAGCGCTATTCATGCGCAGGAAGGCGGCGAGTTTACCGTCACCAAATTCTCTACCCTGGGGATGATCAACAATCTGCAAAACAACCTGACGGTCACCGAAAATGGCAAGGACACCGGTGTCCTGAGCATGACCTTTACCGGTGAAGATAAGGATCAAATCCGCGATATCCTCAACAGCATCACCCGCAACTACCTTGAGCAGAACGTCGAGCGTAAGTCGGCTGAAGCGGCGAAGAGCCTGGCCTTCCTCGCGAAACAGCTCCCGGAAGTGCGCGCACGTCTGGATGATGCAGAGAACAAACTGAACGCGTTTCGTCAGGACAAAGACTCCGTCGATCTGCCACTGGAAGCGAAATCGGTGCTGGACTCGATGGTTAACATTGATGCGCAGCTCAACGAGTTGACCTTCAAAGAGGCGGAAATTTCTAAGCTCTACACCAAACGTCATCCGGCCTATCGCACGCTGCTGGAAAAACGCCGTACCCTCGAAGAGGAGAAGGCGAAGCTCAATGACCGCGTCACCGCGATGCCAAAAACGCAGCAGGAAATTGTCCGTCTGACCCGCGACGTGGAATCCGGCCAGCAGGTCTATATGCAGCTGCTGAACAAACAGCAGGAGCTGAAAATCACCGAAGCCAGCACCGTCGGCGACGTGCGTATTGTTGACCCGGCCATTACCCAGCCTGGCGTGCTGAAGCCGAAGAAAGCGCTGATTATCCTCGGCAGCATTATCCTTGGCCTGATGCTCTCCATTGTTGGTGTGCTGCTGCGTTCGCTGTTCAACCGCGGTATCGAAAGCCCGCAGGTGCTGGAAGAGAACGGTATCAACGTCTACGCCAGTATTCCGCTGTCCGAATGGCAGAAATCGCATGACCGCGACAAAAGCGTCAAAGGCGTCAAGCGTTACAAACAGAGCCAGCTGCTGGCAGTGGGTAACCCGACTGACCTGGCAATTGAAGCGGTGCGCAGTCTGCGTACCAGTCTCCACTTCGCCATGATGCAGGCCAAAAACAACGTTCTGATGTTAACCGGTGTCAGCCCGTCGATAGGTAAGACCTTTGTCTGCGCCAACCTGGCGGCGGTGGTCAGTCAGACCAATAAACGGGTGCTGCTGATCGACTGCGATATGCGTAAGGGCTACACCCACGAGCTGCTGGGGACCAATAACGTCAACGGTCTGTCAGAAATCCTGCTCGGCAAGGGTGAGATTAGCCAGAGCGCAAAACCGACCAGCATCCCGAAATTTGACCTCATCCCACGTGGTCAGGTGCCGCCAAACCCATCCGAACTGTTGATGAGCGACCGCTTTGCTGAGCTGGTGGAGTGGGCGAGCAAAAACTACGACCTGGTGCTGATCGATACACCACCAATTCTGGCTGTGACCGATGCGGCCGTGGTCGGTCGCCTGGCGGGAACCACCCTGATGGTGGCGCGCTATGCGGTGAACACCCTGAAGGAAGTGGAAACCAGCCTGAGCCGCTTCGAGCTGAACGGCATTGAGGTGAAAGGGGTGATCCTGAACTCCATCTTCCGTCGCGCAACCGGTTATCAGGATTACGGGTATTACGAGTACGAATATAAGTCTGACAGCAAATAACAATCCCCCTCACCCTAACCCTCTCCCGAGGGGAGAGGGAACTGCCCGGTGCAGCTATTCTCCCTCTCCCTTTGGGAGATGGGCGGGGTGAGGGATCAGGGGAAGACCATGACCACACAACGCCCTTTAGTTTCTATTTATATGCCGACATGGAATCGTCAGCAGCTGGCGATCCGTGCAATCAAATCTGTGCTGCGCCAGGATTACGATAACTGGGAGCTGATCATTGTTGATGACTGTTCCTCTTCGTATGAGCAGCTGCAAAAGTTTGTCACAGACCTTAATGACCCGCGCGTCAGCTACACCCATAACGCGATCAACTCCGGGGCGTGTGCGGTGCGTAATCAGGCGATTATGCAGGCCAAAGGGCAGTATCTGACCGGCATCGATGACGATGACGAATGGACGCCAAACCGCTTGTCGATTTTCCTGTCGCACAAGGAACAACTGGTCACGCACGCTTTCCTGTATGCCAACGACTATGTCTGTCAGGGCGAGGTTTACTCTCAGCCTGCCAGCCTGCCGCTGTACCCGAAATCACCGTACTCTCGCCGCCTGTTCTACAAGCGCAACATCATTGGCAATCAGGTGTTCACCTGGGCGTGGCGCTTTAAAGAGTGCCTGTTCGATACCGAACTGAAGGCCGCGCAGGATTACGACATCTTCCTGCGGATGGTGGTGGAGTATGGCGAGCCGTGGAAAGTGGAAGAGGCCACGCAGATCCTGCACATCAACCACGGGCAGATGCAAATCACCTCCTCACCAAAAAAATTCTCGGGTTACTTCCATTTTTACCGCAAGCACAAGGATAAGTTTGACCGTGGCAGCCGGAAGTACCAGCTCTTTACCCTCTATCAGATCCGCAATAAGCGGATGACCTGGCGTACCTTGCTGACGCTGTTTTCCGTGCGCAACGGCAAGCGACTGGCTGATGGACTGCGGGGGAAATAATGTTTCTGGAAGATTGCCGCGCTAACAGCTGGAGCCTGCGCCCGTGCTGCATGGTTCTGGCGTACCGCATCGCGCATTTCTGCTCGGTGTGGCGTAAGAAAAATGTTCTGAACAACCTCTGGGCGGCACCGGTTCTGGTGCTGTACCGGATTATCACCGAATGCATTTTTGGCTATGAAATTCAGGCTGCGGCCACCATCGGCCGCCGCTTTACCATTCACCATGGCTATGCGGTGGTCATCAATAAGTTCGTGGTCGCCGGGGATGATTTCACTATTCGTCATGCGGTCACCATCGGCAACCGGGGGCCGGAGAGCCTGGCCTGTCCGGTTATCGGCAACAACGTCGAGCTGGGGGCGAACGTGGTGATCATTGGCGACATTACCATTGGTAACAACGTCACGATTGGTGCAGGCAGCGTGGTGCTGGACAGCATCCCGGATAACGCGCTGGTAGTGGGCGAAAAGCTCGCGTGAAGGTAATCAAATGAACATTCTGCAATTTAACGTCCGTCTCGCCGAAGGCGGAGCAGCCGGTGTGGCGCTGGATCTGCACCAGCGTGCGCTGCAAAAAGGACTTCAGTCTCGTTTTATCTACGGCTACGGCAAAGGCGGTAAGAAAAGCGTCAGCCACGATATCTATCCGCAGGTGCACAAGCAGACGCCACGTCTGACCTCTGTCGCCAATATCGCGCTGTTCCGTCTGTTTAACCGCGATCTGTTTGGCAACCTGAATAACCTCTATCGCACGGTCACGCGCACCACCGGCCCGGTTGTGCTCCATTTTCACGTGCTGCACAGCTACTGGCTGAATCTGCAAGAGGTGGTGACGTTTTGCCAGAAGGTACAGGCTCACAAGCCGGATACCCGTTTCATCTGGACGTTGCACGACCACTGGAGCGTGACCGGGCGCTGCGCGTTCACCGACGGCTGCGAAGGCTGGAAAAACGCCTGCCAGAAGTGTCCGACATTAACCAATTACCCGCCGGTGAAAGTGGATCGCGCTCACCAGCTGGTGGACGGAAAACGTCAGCTGTTCCGCGATATGCTGTCGCTCGGCTGCACGTTTATCTCCCCAAGCCAGCATGTGGCCGATGCTTTTAACAGTCTGTATGGGGCAGGGCGGTGTCAGATCATCAACAACGGGATCGACGTGGCGACGGAAGCGATTCTGGCCGAGTTGACCCCGGTTGCGGAAACCGCGGGTAAACCGAAAATCGCAATCGTCGCGCATGACCTGCGTTACGACGGCAAAACCAACCAGCAGCTGGTGCGCGACATGATGGCGCTGGGTGACAAAATCGAACTGCATACCTTCGGCAAATTCTCGCCGTTCGACGGCGCTAACGTGGTGAATCACGGGTTTGAAACGGACAAGCGCAAACTGATGAGCGCCCTCAACGGGATGGATGCGCTGGTGTTCAGCTCGCGCGTGGATAACTACCCGCTGATCCTCTGTGAAGCGCTCTCGATTGGCGTGCCGGTGATCGCCACCCACAGCGACGCGGCGCGTGAAGTGCTGGAAAAATCGGGCGGGAAAACGTTCGCGGAACAGGAGGTGCTGCCGCTGGTGCAACTGCCGAAGCCGCAGATTGCGCAGGCCGTATTTGGCACTGACCTGGAATCGTTCCGCAACCGCAGCCGCAAGGCCTACAGTGGACAACAGATGCTGGAGGAGTATGTCTCGTTCTATCAGAGTCTGTAGTTATCTGCTGCTGCCGCTGATCTATCTGCTGGTCAACGTCAAGATTGCCCAGCTCGGCGAAAGCTTCCCGATAACCATTGTGACCTTCTTGCCCGCTCTGCTTCTGTTGTACGTCGATAAAATCAACCTCAAGAAGCTGATGATTGCCTTAGGGATGGGTTTTGGCCTGACGCTGTTTAACTACATCTTTGGCCAGTCGCTGGATCCCAGCAAGTACGTCACCTCTACCATGCTGTTTGTTTATATTGTCATTATTATTGGCATGGTCTGGAGTATTCGTTTTAAAACTATTTCTCCGCACAATTATCGGAAAATCCTCAGGCTCTTTTATATTGCCGTTGCGTTAATTGTTATGCTTGCTGCACTGGAAATGGCGCAAATTATTCTCACCGGTGGTAGCAGCCTGATGGAGATGATTTCGAAATATCTCATTTACAGTAACAGCTATGTACTGAACTTCATTAAGTTTGGCGGTAAGCGTACAACAGCCCTCTATTTTGAACCGGCGTTTTTCGCTCTGGCGTTAATCTCAATTTGGCTCAGCATCAAACAGTTTGGTATCAAAACCCCTAAGACCGATGCTATGATTCTTGCAGGAATCGTTCTGTCTGGTTCGTTCTCAGGGGTCATGACATTTATCCTGTTTTACCTCCTGGAGTGGGCATTCCAGTACCTGAACAAAGATGCGATTAAGAAAAAACTGCCGCTGGCGATCATCTCCCTGACGGTATTTTTAGTAGGCGTGATATTTGCATTCCCGTATATCTCAGAGCGTCTTGGCGATTTGGGAACGGAAGGTTCATCGTCCTATTATCGCATTATCGGGCCGCTGGTGATGGTGGGTTATTCCTTAACCCATATCGACGGTGTAGTAAGATTCGGCTCACTTTACGAATATGTTGCATCATTCGGAATCTTTAACGGTGCGGATGTCGGTAAAACCATAGACAATGGCCTGTATCTGTTAATTATTTATTTTTCGTGGTTCGCCGTACTGTTGACGCTCTGGTATCTGTTTAAAGTTTTCAAAATGATGATTAACGCGTTTGGGGATAACCAGAACTTTCGCGTGCAGCTTTATCTGTTTACGCCCGTGTCGCTGTTTTTTACGGGGTCAATATTTAGCCCGGAATATGCGTTCTTAATTGTTTGTCCGTTTATTTTGCGTAAAGCGCTTAATATTACGAATTCATGACGAGGTGGTCTTATGTTTCTTAGCGTCATTACTGTCGCTTTTCGTAATTACGAAGGGGTGGTAAAAACCTGGCGCTCGCTGCGCAACCTGGCGCGCGATCCGAGCCTCAGTTTTGAGTGGATCGTGGTCGATGGCGGCTCGAACGATGGCACGGCGGAGTTTCTGGAAAAACTCAACGGTGAGTTCAACTTACGCTTCGTTAGCGAGAAAGATAAAGGCATCTACGATGCGATGAACAAAGGCATTAACATGGCGCAAGGCCGTTATGCCATCTTCCTTAACTCGGGCGATGTGTTCCATGACGATGTGGCGCAGTTTGCCCGTCAGCTGGCGCGCCAGAAAGATGACGCGATGTATATTGGCGATGCGCTGCTCGATTTTGGCGACGGGCATAAAATTTGCCGCAGCGCGAAACCCGGCTGGTATATCTATCACAGTTTACCGGCCAGCCATCAGGCCATTTTCTTCCCGGTAAAAGGTCTGAAAAAACAGCCTTACGATCTGCAGTATAAAGTGTCATCAGATTATGCCCTGGCCGCCAGTCTGTATAAATCAGGCTACCCGTTCCGTCGAATTAAAGGGCTGGTGTCTGAATTTTCAATGGGCGGGGTATCCACCTCGAATAATCTGGAATTGTGCCAGGATGCAAAAAACGTACAGCGTAAGATATTACGCGTGCCCGCATTCTGGGCGGAATTGTCTTATTTATTCCGCCTGCGCACCACGGGTAAAACGAAAACCTTATATAACAAAGCCTGAATATAAGGAAATGTAATGCAGGATCTTAACGGGTTCACCGTGCCGAAAGGTTTTCGGGGCGGGAACGGTATTAAAGTGCAGTTATGGTGGGCCGTTCAGGCCACCTTATTTGCCTGGTCACCGCAAATACTGTATCGCTGGCGTGCCTTTTTATTGCGTTTGTTTGGCGCAAAAATCGGAAAAAACGTAGTCATTCGTCCATCGGTAAAAATTACTTACCCCTGGAAATTAACGCTTGGCGATTACGCCTGGGTAGGGGATGACGCCGTGTTATATACCCTTGGCGATATCACGATCGGTGCAAACGCGGTGGTATCACAGAAGTGTTATTTGTGTACCGGCAGCCACGATTTTATGAGTCAGCATTTTGATATTACCGCTTCGCCAATTGTGATTGGCGAAAAATGCTGGCTGGCAACAGATGTATTTGTTGCACCTGGTGTTTCTGTTGGCGATGGCACGGTAGTCGGTGCCCGCAGCAGCGTTTTTAAATCGCTACCGGCAAATAAAATTTGCCGTGGCAACCCCGCAGTGGTGATACGCGAACGCGTTGAAACTGATTAAATTCATAAGTAGAGGAATATAAACATGTCTAAAGTCGCTCTCATCACCGGCGTTACCGGGCAGGATGGTTCTTACCTGGCAGAGTTACTGCTGGAAAAAGGTTATGAAGTTCACGGTATTAAGCGTCGTGCTTCTTCTTTCAACACGGAACGTGTGGATCATATTTACCAGGATCCGCATGCGGCCAACCCGAAATTCCATCTGCACTACGGCGACCTGACCGATACCTCCAACCTGACCCGCATCCTGCAGGAAGTACAGCCGGATGAAGTTTACAATCTGGGCGCGATGAGCCACGTTGCGGTTTCTTTCGAATCCCCGGAATACACCGCTGACGTTGACGCCATGGGTACGCTGCGTCTGCTGGAAGCGATTCGTTTCCTCGGTCTTGAGAAGAAAACCCGTTTCTACCAGGCATCGACCTCTGAACTGTATGGTCTGGTGCAGGAAATCCCGCAGAAAGAGACCACCCCGTTCTACCCACGTTCTCCTTACGCGGTAGCCAAACTGTATGCCTACTGGATCACCGTAAACTACCGTGAATCTTACGGCATGTACGCCTGTAACGGCATTCTGTTCAACCACGAATCCCCACGTCGTGGCGAAACCTTCGTGACCCGTAAAATTACCCGCGCTATCGCCAACATCGCTCAGGGTCTGGAATCCTGCCTGCACCTCGGCAACATGGACTCCCTGCGTGACTGGGGCCATGCCAAAGACTACGTGAAGATGCAGTGGATGATGCTGCAGCAGGAGCAGCCAGAAGACTTCGTGATTGCGACCGGCGTGCAGTACTCCGTCCGTCAGTTCGTGGAAATGGCTGCCGCACAGCTGGGTATCAAACTGCGCTTCGAAGGCACCGGCGTGGAAGAGAAGGGTATCGTTGTCTCTGTGACCGGCCATGACGCACCGGGCGTGAAACCGGGTGATGTGATTGTGCAGGTTGACCCGCGTTACTTCCGTCCTGCGGAAGTGGAAACCCTGCTGGGCGACCCAACCAAAGCGCACGAGAAACTGGGCTGGAAACCAGAAACCACTCTGCAGGAGATGGTCTCTGAGATGGTAGCCAAAGATCTTGAAGCAGCGAAAAAACACTCCCTGCTCAAGTCTCATGGCTACGAGGTTGCCATCGCGCTGGAGTCCTGAGAATGACAAAACAACGTATTTTTGTCGCCGGTCATCGCGGAATGGTGGGTTCCGCGATTGTTCGCCAGCTGGAGCAGCGCGGTGACGTGGAAGTGGTTGTCCGTACCCGCGACGAGCTGAATCTGCTCGATAGCCGTGCGGTACAGGACTTCTTTGCCAATGAACGTATCGATCAGGTGTATCTGGCGGCGGCAAAAGTGGGCGGCATTGTCGCCAACAACACTTATCCGGCAGATTTCATCTACGAGAACATGATGATTGAGAGCAACATCATTCACGCGGCGCATCTGCACAACGTGAACAAGCTGTTGTTCCTTGGCTCATCCTGTATCTACCCGAAAATGGCGAAACAGCCGATCGCCGAGAGCGAACTGCTGCAGGGGACGCTGGAAGCCACCAACGAGCCGTACGCCATTGCCAAAATTGCCGGGATCAAGCTGTGCGAGTCCTACAACCGTCAGTACAACCGTGACTATCGCTCGGTGATGCCGACCAACCTGTACGGGCCGCACGATAACTTCCACCCGAGCAACTCGCACGTGATCCCGGCGCTGCTGCGTCGTTTCCACGAGGCGACCGCCGAGAACGCACCGGATGTGGTGGTGTGGGGCAGCGGTACGCCGATGCGCGAATTCCTGCACGTGGATGACATGGCCGCGGCCAGCATTCACGTGATGGAGCTGGATCGCGAGGTGTGGCAGGAGAACACCGAGCCGATGCTGTCGCACATCAACGTTGGCACCGGCGTGGATTGCACCATTCGCGAGCTGGCGCAGACCATCGCTCAGGTGGTGGGCTACAAGGGCCGCGTGGTGTTTGACGCCACCAAACCGGACGGCACGCCGCGCAAACTGCTGGACGTCACCCGTCTGCATCAGCTGGGCTGGTATCACGAGGTGTCGCTGGAACAAGGGCTGGCAAGTACCTACCAGTGGTTCCTGGAAAACCAGCACCGCTTCCGGGGGTAACAATGTTTTTAAGTCAGGAAGATTTTGCCACGGTAGTGCGCTCCACTCCGCTCATCTCAATTGATTTGATCGTGGAGAACGAACGCGGCGAGTTCTTGCTGGGGAAACGAACCAATCGTCCTGCTCAGGGCTTCTGGTTCGTGCCCGGCGGGCGCGTGCAGAAGGATGAGACGCTGGCCAACGCGTTTGAGCGTCTCACTCTGGCGGAACTGGGTCTGCAACTGCCGATGGCAGCAGGCCAGTTTTACGGGGTCTGGCAGCACTTCTATGACGATAACTTTTCAGGCACCGGCTTCACCACGCACTACATCGTGCTGGGGTTCCACCTGAAGGTGAGTGAGGCAGACCTGCGTCTGCCTGAATCTCAGCACGACGACTACCGCTGGCAGACGCCAGAGGCGCTGCTGGCCAGCGACAATGTGCATGACAACAGTCGTGCCTATTTCCTGGCCGATCGTCAGTCTGAGGTGCCGGGACTATGAAGATCCTCGTATATGGAATCAACTACTCGCCGGAATTGACCGGTATCGGGAAATACACCGGCGAGATGGTCGAGTGGATGGCGAGCCAGGGACATGACGTGCGGGTCATTACCGCGCCGCCGTACTACCCGGAATGGAAAGTGGGCGAGCGCTACTCCAGCTGGCGCTATCGCCGCGAAGAGGGTGCGGCGACCGTCTGGCGTTGCCCGCTGTACGTGCCGAAGCAGCCCTCGACGCTGAAACGTTTAATTCATCTGGGCAGCTTTGCCCTGAGCAGTTTCTTTCCATTGATGGCGCAGCGTCGCTGGAAGCCGGATCGCATCATCGGCGTGGTGCCGACGCTGTTCTGCACGCCGGGCATGCGCCTGCTGGGTAAGCTCTCCGGTGCGCGCACGTTGTTGCACATTCAGGATTATGAAGTTGACGCCATGCTGGGCCTGGGGATGGCAGGTAAAGGCAAGGGCGGCAAAGTGGCGAAACTCGCCAGCGCTTTTGAGCGCAGCGGTCTGCATAACGTGGATTATGTCTCCACCATCTCGCGCTCGATGATGAACAAAGCGCAGGAGAAGGGCGTCGCGCCGGAAAAGGTAATCTTTTTCCCGAACTGGTCCGAAGTGGCCCGTTTCCGCGACGTGACAGACAGCGACGCGCAGGCGCTTCGCGCAGAGCTCGGTTTGCCTGATGACCAAAAAATCATTCTTTATTCAGGCAACATCGGCGAAAAGCAGGGGCTGGAGAACGTTATCGAGGCGGCTCAACAGCTTAGCGAACATCCGTGGATGTTTGTGATTGTTGGTCAGGGCGGCGGAAAAGCGCGGCTGGAGAAGATGGCAAGCGAACGCGGCCTGACTAACGTGAAATTCTTCCCGCTTCAGTCTTACGAGGCGCTGCCTGCGCTGCTGAAGATGGGTGACTGCCATCTGGTGGTGCAAAAACGCGGCGCGGCGGATGCGGTGCTGCCGTCCAAGCTGACCAACATTCTGGCCGTGGGCGGGAACGCCGTGATCACGGCAGAAGCCGAAACCGAATTAGGCCAGCTGTGTGACAGCTACCCGGGGATCGCCGTTTGCGTGGAGCCGGAATCGGTTCCGGCGCTGGTGACCGGAATTGAACAGGCACTCGCCATGCCAAAAGTGAACACGGTGGCACGTGAATATGCCGAACGCACGCTCGAGAAAGAGAACGTGCTGAGCCAATTTATTGCAGATATACGGGGATAAATCATGAGTCAAACCACGTTGTATCCGGTTGTGATGGCAGGTGGCTCTGGTAGCCGGTTGTGGCCGCTGTCCCGCGTGCTCTATCCAAAACAGTTCCTCTGCCTGAAAGGGGATCTCACCATGCTGCAAACGACGGTTAATCGTCTGCAGGGTGTGGAGTGTGAAAGCCCGGTGGTGATTTGTAACGAACAGCACCGCTTTATCGTTGCCGAGCAGCTGCGCCAGCTGAACAAACTCACAGAAAACATCATTCTGGAGCCTGCCGGACGAAATACCGCCCCAGCCATTGCCCTGGCGGCGCTGGCGGCAAAACGCAGCAGCCCGGATTGCGATCCGCTGATGCTGGTGCTGGCGGCAGACCACGTCATCCAGCAGGAAGAGGCGTTCCGCGACGCAGTGCGGGCGGCCATTCCTTACGCAGAAAGCGGCAAGCTGGTGACCTTCGGCATCGTGCCGGATCTGCCAGAAACCGGCTATGGCTATATCCGCCGCGGCAGCGTGACGCCGGGCGAAGGCGACAGCGTGGCGTTTGACGTGGCGCAGTTCGTTGAGAAACCGAATCTGGAAACCGCGCAGGCCTACGTTGCCAGCGGTGAATACTACTGGAACAGCGGTATGTTCCTGTTCCGCGCCGGTCGCTATCTGGAAGAACTGCAAAAGTATCGTCCGGATATCCTGAGCGCCTGCGAGAAAGCCATGAACGTGGTGGATCCGGATCTCGACTTTATTCGCGTCGACGAAGCCGCGTTCCTCGCCTGCCCGGAAGAGTCCATTGACTATGCGGTGATGGAGCGCACGGCGGATGCCGTCGTGGTGCCGATGGATGCAGGCTGGAGCGATGTTGGCTCCTGGTCATCCCTGTGGGAGATCAGCGCCCATACCCCGGAGGGTAACGTCCATCACGGTGATGTGATTAGCCACAAAACCGAGAACAGCTACGTCTACGCCGAATCCGGCCTCGTGACCACGGTGGGGGTGAAGGATCTGGTGGTCGTCCAGACCAAAGACGCCGTGCTGATTGCCGACCGTAACGCCGTGCAGGACGTTAAAAAAGTGGTGGAGAAGATCAAAGCCGATGGTCGCCACGAGCACCATATTCACCGCGAAGTGTACCGCCCGTGGGGCAAATACGACTCCATCGATGCAGGCGAACGTTACCAGGTGAAGCGCATTACCGTGAAGCCGGGCGAAGGCCTGTCGGTACAGATGCATCACCATCGCGCTGAGCACTGGGTGGTGGTGGCGGGTACCGCCAAAGTGACCATCGACGGTGAAGTCAAACTGCTGGGCGAAAACGAGTCAATTTATATTCCGCTGGGGGCGACACACTGTCTGGAAAACCCAGGGAAGATACCTCTCGATTTAATTGAAGTGCGCTCCGGCTCATATCTGGAAGAGGACGATATTGTCCGTTTCCAGGACCGCTACGGTCGGGTGTAACCGCTTCGCATCATGCCCGGTGGCGCTGTGCTTACCGGGCCTACGAATGAATAAAAAATATTTTGCCTGTTAATTGGGCGGGCCAACTGTTGCCTGAAAAAGGGGTCATGATGGAAAAGTTAACCTGTTTTAAAGCCTACGATATTCGCGGCAAGCTGGGCGAAGAGCTGAATGAAGACATTGCGTGGCGCATCGGCCGCGCGTACGGCGAATACCTGAAACCGAAAACTATCGTGCTGGGCGGTGACGTGCGTCTGACCAGCGAATCCCTGAAGCTGGCGCTGGCCAAAGGGCTGCAGGACGCGGGCGTGGACGTGCTGGATATCGGCCTTTCCGGAACCGAAGAGATCTATTTTGCCACCTTCCACCTGGGCGTGGACGGCGGGATTGAAGTCACGGCCAGCCATAACCCGATGGATTACAACGGCATGAAGCTGGTGCGCAAGGGCGCGCGCCCTATCAGCGGCGACACCGGCCTGCGTGACGTGCAGCGTCTGGCGGAAGCCAACGACTTCCCGCCGGTGAACGAGTCTGCACGCGGCAGCTACAAGCAGATCGATCTGCGTAAAGAGTACATCGACCACCTGCTGGGCTACATCAACGTGGCGAACCTTAAGCCGTTGAAGCTGGTCATCAACTCCGGTAACGGCGCGGCGGGCCCAGTGGTAGATGCCCTGGAAGCCCGTTTCAAGGCGCTGAACGTGCCGGTTACCTTCGTCAAGGTACACAACACCCCGGACGGCAACTTCCCGAACGGTATCCCGAACCCGCTGCTGCCAGAGTGCCGCGACGACACCCGCAATGCGGTGATTGAACACGGTGCGGATATGGGTATCGCCTTTGACGGCGATTTCGACCGTTGCTTCCTGTTCGATGAGAAGGGGCAGTTCATCGAAGGCTATTACATTGTCGGCCTGCTGGCGGAAGCGTTCCTCGAGAAAAATCCGGGGGCGAAGATCATTCATGACCCACGCCTTTCCTGGAACACCGTTGACGTGGTATCTGCCGCAGGCGGTACGCCGGTGATGTCCAAAACCGGTCATGCGTTTATTAAAGAGCGTATGCGCGAAGAAGACGCCATCTATGGCGGCGAGATGAGCGCCCACCACTACTTCCGTGATTTTGCCTACTGCGATAGCGGGATGATCCCGTGGCTGCTGGTGACTGAGCTGCTGTGCCTGAAAGGTCAGACGCTGGGCGAGCTGGTGCGTGACCGTATGGCAGCCTTCCCGGCAAGTGGAGAGATCAACAGCAAACTGGCGCAGCCTGCTGAGGCCATTGCCCGCGTGGAGCAGCACTTTGCTATCCACGCGCTGGAAATTGACCGTACCGACGGTATCAGCATGTCGTTCCCGCAGTGGCGCTTTAACCTGCGCTCGTCCAATACCGAGCCGGTAGTGCGCCTGAACGTGGAATCACGCGCCGACACCGCGCTGATGGAAGCCCGAACGAAGGACATTCTGGCGCTGTTGAATCAGTAATATTTGCCCCTCCCGGTGGGAGGGGAAACCGAATACAGGAACAACGATGACGAATCTAAAAAAGCGCGAACGAGCGAGAACGAATGCATCGTTAATCTCTATGGTGCAGCGTTTTTCTGATATCACCATCATGGTCGGCGGATTGTGGGCGGTGTGTTGGATCAGCGGGCAATCGTTCTTATACATGCATCTGCTGATGGCACTGATTGCGCTGGTCGTGTTTCAGATGATCGGCGGGATGACGGATTTCTATCGTTCGTGGCGTGGCGTCAAGATGACCACCGAACTGATGCTGTTGCTGCAGAACTGGACCTTAAGCCTGATCTTCAGCGCGGGCCTGGTGGCGTTCAGCCATGATTTTGATAATCGTCTGGTGACGTATCTGTGCTGGTATCTGTTGACCAGTGTCGGCATGGTGGTTTGCCGCTCGCTGATCCGCTTTGGCGCGGGCTGGCTGCGTAACCGTGGTTATAACCGCCGCTACGTCGCCGTGGCGGGCGATCTGCCGGTGGGGCAGGTGCTGCTTGATAGCTTCCGCAAAGAGCCGTGGTTAGGTTTTGAAGTGGTGGGCATCTACCACGACGCGAAACCGGGTGGCGTGCCGTCGGACTGGGCGGGCAACTACGACCAGCTGATTGACGATGCGAAAGCGGGCAAAATTCACAATGTCTACATTGCGATGCAGATGAAAGAGGAGTCCCGCATTAAGAAACTGATGCGCGACCTGGCGGACACCACCTGTTCCGTGATCCTCATTCCGGACGTCTTTACCTTCAACATCCTTCATTCCCGTATTGAAGAGGTGAACGGTGTGCCGGTGGTGCCGCTGTACGACACGCCGCTGTCGGGGATCAACCGTGTTCTCAAACGCCTGGAAGATATTGTGCTCTCTTCGCTGATCCTTCTGCTGATCTCCCCGGTGCTGTGCTGCATTGCCCTGGCGGTGAAGTTGAGCTCTCCCGGGCCGGTTATCTTCCGTCAGACGCGCTACGGCATGGACGGTAAGCCGATCATGGTGTGGAAATTCCGCTCCATGAAGGTGATGGAGAACGACAAAGTGGTGACGCAGGCAACGCAGAACGATCCGCGCGTGACCCGCGTGGGGAATTTCCTGCGCCGCACCTCGCTGGACGAGCTGCCGCAGTTTATCAACGTCTTTACTGGCGGTATGTCGATTGTCGGGCCACGTCCGCATGCGGTCGCCCATAACGAGCAGTACCGTTCGCTGATTGAAGGCTACATGCTGCGCCATAAAGTGAAGCCAGGCATTACCGGCTGGGCGCAAATTAACGGCTGGCGCGGTGAAACCGACACGCTGGAAAAAATGGAAAAACGCATTGAGTTCGACCTTGAGTACATCCGTGAGTGGAGCCTCTGGTTCGATATCAAAATCGTCTTTCTGACCATCTTCAAAGGTTTCGTGAACAAAGCGGCGTACTAAGATGAGCTTACGTGAAAAAACCATCAGCGGCGCCAAGTGGTCAGCGATGGCGACTATCGTCATCATTGGCCTGGGTCTGGTGCAGATGACCGTGCTGGCGCGCATTATCGATAACCACCAGTTCGGTCTGCTGACCGTCTCGCTGGTGATTATCGCGCTGGCCGACACGCTGTCTGACTTCGGTATCGCCAACTCGATTATCCAGCGCAAAGAGATTAGCCAGCTGGAGCTGACCACGCTCTACTGGCTGAACGTCGGGCTGGGGATTTTTGTTTTTGTGCTGGTGTTCCTGCTGAGCGATGTGATCGCCAGCGTGCTGCACAACCCGGATCTGGCCCCGCTGATGCGCACGCTGTCGTTTGCCTTTGTGGTGATCCCACACGGGCAGCAGTTCCGCGCGCTGATGCAAAAAGAGCTGGAATTCAACAAGATCGGCATGATTGAAACCAGCGCCGTGCTGGCGGGCTTTACCTTCACGGTGGTGAGCGCCCATTTCTGGCCGCTGGCCATGACCGCCATTCTGGGGTATCTGGTGAACTCTGCCGTGCGTACGCTGCTGTTCGGCTACTTTGGCCGCAAGATTTACCGCCCGGGCCTGCATTTCTCGCTGGCGTCTGTCTCCTCAAACCTGCGCTTTGGCGCCTGGCTGACGGCCGACAGCATCATCAACTACGTCAACACCAACCTTTCCACGCTGGTGCTGGCGCGCATTCTGGGGGCGAGCGTCGCGGGGGGCTATAACCTGGCCTACAACGTTGCGGTCGTCCCGCCGATGAAGCTCAACCCGATTATCACCCGCGTGCTGTTTCCGGCGTTCACCAAGATTCAGGACGACACTGAAAAGCTGCGCTTCAACTTCTACAAGCTGCTATCCGTGGTCGGCATTATTAACTTCCCGGTACTGCTGGGTCTGATGGTAGTGTCGAGTAACTTTGTGCCGCTGGTGTTTGGCGAGAAATGGAACAGCATCATCCCGATCCTGCAGTTGCTCTGCGTGGTTGGGCTGCTGCGCTCCGTGGGGAACCCGATTGGCTCCCTGCTGATGGCGAAAGCGCGCGTGGATATCAGCTTTAAGTTCAATGTGTTTAAAACCTTCCTGTTTATTCCGGCAATTATCGTCGGCGGACACATGGCGGGCGCCATTGGCGTCACGCTGGGCTTTCTGCTGGTGCAAATCATCAACACCGTGCTGAGCTACTTCATCATGATCAAGCCGGTGCTGGGCTCCAGCTACCGTCAGTACATCCTGAGCCTGTGGCTGCCGTTTTATCTCTCCTTGCCGACCCTGGTGGTGAGCTACGGTCTGGGCATGCTCCTGAAGGGCCATTTGCCCCTGGCCGCGCTGCTGGCAGTGCAGGTTGCCGCGGGCGCGCTGGCGTTTGGGGTGATGATTGTGCTGTCACGTAATGCGCTGGTGGTGGAGATGAAGCGCCAGTTTTGCCGTAACGAAAAAATGAAAACGCTGCTTCGCGCAGGCTAGTTATTTAAGAGGCCATTATGAAATTATTAATTCTTGGCAACCATACCTGCGGCAACCGTGGCGACAGCGCCATCCTGCGCGGTTTACTGGATGCAATTAACACCCTTAAGCCTGAGACAGAAGTGGACGTGATGAGCCGTTACCCGGTCAGCTCATCCTGGTTACTGAACCGCCCGGTGATGGGCGACCCGCTCTACAGCCAGATGAAACAGCATAATAACGCTGCGGGCGTGATGGGGCGCGTGAAGAAAGTGTTGCGTCGCCGCTACCAGCATCAGGTGCTGCTTTCTCGCGTAACCGACACCGGCAAACTGCGCAACATCGCCATCGCGCAGGGCTTTACCGATTTTGTGCGTTTGCTTTCCGGCTATGACGCCATCATTCAGGTGGGCGGTTCGTTCTTTGTCGATCTCTACGGCGTGCCGCAGTTTGAGCACGCCCTCTGTACCTTTATGGCGAAGAAGCCGCTGTTTATGATTGGTCACAGCGTCGGGCCATTCCAGGAACCTCAGTTCAACCAGCTGGCAAACTATGTGTTTGGCCACTGCGATGCCCTGATTTTGCGTGAGTCAGTCAGCCTCGACATGATGAAGCGCAGCGAGATCGACACCTCGAAAGTCGAGCACGGGGTGGATACTGCGTGGCTGGTGGATCACCAGGACGACAGCTTCCAGCCGAGCTACGCGGTGCAACACTGGCTGGACGTGGCGGCGAAACAGAAAACTGTCGCCATTACCCTGCGCGAGCTGGCGCCTTTTGATAAACGTTTAGGTACGACTCAGGCCGCCTACGAGAAGGCCTTTGCCGAGGTCGTTAACCGCGTGCTGGACAGCGGTTATCAGGTGCTGGCGCTCTCCACCTGTACTGGTATCGATAGCTACAATAAGGATGATCGCATGGTGGCGCTGAACCTGCGTCATCTGGTGAACGATCCGACACGGTATCACGTGGTAATGGACGAACTGAACGATCTGGAGATGGGCAAACTGCTCTCCGCCTGTGACCTGACCGTGGGCACCCGTCTGCACTCTGCCATCATCTCGATGAACTTCGGCACGCCGGCCATTGCCATTAACTATGAGCACAAATCTGCCGGGATTATGCAGCAACTGGGGATGCCGGAAATGGCCGTGGATATCCGTCATCTGCTGGATGGCTCGCTCGGCGCAATGGTGGGCGACACCCTTGGGCAACTGCCCGCCGTCAATGAGCGCCTGGCCGTGGCGGTAAAAGCCGAGCGCGAAAAGGGCATGGGGATGGTGAAATCGGTGCTTGACCGCGTGCGGGAGGGGAAATGAAGGTTGGTTTCTTCTTACTGAAATTTCCACTGTCGTCTGAAACCTTTGTACTCAATCAAGTCACCGCGTTTATCGATATGGGATATGACGTGGAAATTATCGCCCTGCAAAAGGGCGATACACAAAACACCCATGCGGCGTATACCCAGTATGGGCTGGAGGCGAAAACCCGCTGGCTGCAGGATGAGCCCTCCGGAAAAGTGAACAAACTGCGCTACCGCGCCAACCAGACCTTACGCGGGCTCCATCGCGCATCAACCTGGCGTGCGCTGAACATATCCCGCTATGGCGCGGAGTCGCGCAATCTGATCCTGTCGGCCATCTGCGGGCAAACGGCGCAGCCGTACCGTGCTGATGTGTTTATCGCCCACTTTGGCCCTGCGGGAGTGACCGCAGCCAAACTGCGCGAGCTGGGGGTCATTGACGGGAAGATCGCCACGATCTTCCACGGTATCGATATCTCCAGCCGTGAGGTGCTGAACCATTACACCCCGGAGTATCAGCAGCTGTTCCAGCGCGGCGACATGATGCTGCCCATCAGCGATCTGTGGGCCGGACGCCTCAAAAACATGGGCTGCCCGGGCGAGAAAATCACCGTCTCGCGGATGGGCGTGGATTTGGCGCGCTTTACCCGCCGTCCGGTCAAGGTGCCGGGTAAACCGCTGCAGATTATCTCCGTTGCCCGACTGACCGAGAAGAAAGGGCTGCATGTGGCGATTGAAGCCTGCCGTCAGTTAAAGGCGCGCGGCGTGGATTTCCACTATCGCATTCTGGGTATCGGCCCGTGGGAGCGACGTCTGCGTACGCTTATTGAACAATATCAGCTGGAAGCGCACGTGGAGATGCCGGGCTTTAAGCCGAGCCACGAGGTGAAGGCCATGCTCGATGAAGCCGACGTGTTTCTGCTGCCGTCCGTTACCGGTGCCGATGGCGACATGGAAGGCATTCCGGTGGCGCTGATGGAAGCGATGGCGGTGGGGATCCCGGTGGTATCGACCCTGCACAGCGGGATCCCGGAGCTGATCAAGTCTGACCATTCCGGCTGGCTGGTCCCCGAAAATAACGCCATGGCCCTGGCCGATCGGCTGGCCGCGTTTAGCGATATCGACCAGCAGACGCTGGAGCCCGTGCTGCACAATGCCCGACAAAAAGTTGAGGCAGATTTTAACCAGCAGGTGATCAATCGCCAGTTAGCGAGCCTGCTGCAAACGTTGTAACGCCGAGGTTATATGCTGAAAAAGATTACCCGACGCAGCTTTGTCTCTTCTCTGTCCGTCCTTGCGGCAATGCCGCTGCTGTCGTCCCGCGTTGCGCGGGCGGCAACCGGCAAGACGGTCTCTGTTAATCAGTACAACAACAACGACTGGATCGCCGCCTTTAAGCAAGCGTTTAGCGAAGGCGACACCGTCGTTGTCCCTGCAGGGCTCACCTGCAAAAACATCAACACGGGCATTTTCATTCCTGACGGCAAAACGCTGCTGATTCGTGGGGCGTTAACCGGCAATGGCCGGGGGCGCTTTGTCCTGCAGGAGGGCAGCAAAGTCATCGGTGAGGGCGAAGGTCGTACCGAAAATATCACCCTTGACGTTCGCGGCTCAGACTGTGTGATCAAAGGGCTGGCGATGAGCGGATTTGGCCCGGTAACGCAAATTTACATTGGCGGCAAAAAGCCCAGCGTGATGCGTAATCTGGTTATTGATAACATCCGCGTGAGCCAGGCCAATTACGCCATTCTGCGCCAGGGGTTTCATAACCAGGTGGACGGCGCCCGCATCACCAACAGCACATTCAGCCATCTGCAGGGCGATGCGATCGAGTGGAACGTGGCCATCAATGATCGAAATATCCTGATCTCCGACCATGTGATCGACAACATCAACTGTACCAACGGGAAGATTAACTGGGGGATTGGTATTGGCCTCGCGGGCAGTACCTACGACAACGACTACCCGGAAAAGCAGACCGTGAAGAACTTTGTGGTGGCCAATATCACCGGCAGCAACTGCCGTCAGTTGGTCCACGTCGAGAACGGTAAGCACTTTATTATTCGCAATATTAAGGCCAAAAATATTACGCCTGATTTCAGTAAAAAGGCGGGAATAGACAATGCCACCGTAGCAATTTATGGCTGTGATAATTTCGTTATTGATAATGTCGATATGGTCAATAGTGCCGGAATGTTAATCGGTTACGGTGTGATTAAAGGCGACTACCTCTCGATTCCGCAGAATTTCAAGCTTAACGATATTCGTCTGAATAATAGCCAGCTTGCCTATAAGTTGCGCGGCATACAAATTTCATCCGGTAATGCGACCTCGTTTGTGGCCATCACCAACGTCGAGATGCAGCGTGCGACGTTAGAGCTGCATAACAAACCTCAGCATCTTTT
The DNA here is from genome assembly GCF_003965585.1 of Enterobacter sp. WCHEn045836. Lineage (NCBI taxonomy): Bacteria > Pseudomonadati > Pseudomonadota > Gammaproteobacteria > Enterobacterales > Enterobacteriaceae > Enterobacter > Enterobacter sp. WCHEn045836. The sequence goes on along the minus strand of NZ_RXPT01000001.1, from coordinate 34,095 downwards.
CTTACGCAATATCAATGTGATGCAGGAAGCGGCAATCGGGCCGGCCCTGAAGCTGAACTTCGACCTGCGTAAGGATGTACGGGGTAAATTCATGGCGAAAGACGAGACGTTGCTGTCGCTGGCAAACATCAAAGCAGTGAATGAGAAGGGGCAGAGCTCGGTGGATATTGACCGGGTGGATCAGCATGTGGTGAATACGGAACGGCTGAACTTCGCACTTCCGCACAGATAATCGTCAGCGGGCTTTTTTGCGACTATTCCTGGCATGGAATCGCATTCTATTCAGATTACAACTACTGTAATTTGTGATGCTAAGGCGTAATATCCCTTCAGGATTACGGCAAATCATGCTGGCGAAAACAGGTTTAAGAGCTATAATTCGTCAACCATTTTAAGGTGGAAGAAATAATGATTAATTTGAAAGCAGTCATTCCGGTAGCCGGACTGGGCATGCATATGCTGCCAGCCACAAAAGCCATTCCAAAAGAGATGCTACCGATCGTCGACAAGCCGATGATTCAATACATCGTCGACGAGATTGTTGCTGCAGGGATCAAAGAAATCGTTCTGGTTACGCACTCGTCCAAGAATGCGGTAGAAAACCACTTCGACACCTCTTACGAACTCGAAGCGCTGCTGGAGCAGCGTGTTAAACGTCAACTGCTGGCCGAAGTGCAGTCTATTTGTCCTCCTGGCGTGACCATCATGAACGTGCGTCAGGCGCAACCGCTGGGCCTGGGTCACTCCATCCTGTGTGCTCGTCCGGTCGTGGGCGACAACCCGTTCATCGTTGTCCTGCCGGATATCATCATCGATACCGCTTCTGCGGATCCGCTGCGCTACAACCTGGCGGCGATGGTGGCGCGTTTCAACGAAACAGGCCGCAGTCAGGTGCTGGCGAAACGCATGAAAGGCGATCTGTCCGAGTACTCTGTAATCCAGACTAAAGAAGCGCTGGAGACAGAAGGGCAGGTGAGCCGCATCGTTGAGTTCATCGAAAAACCGGATCAGCCGCAGACGCTGGATTCTGACCTGATGGCGGTTGGCCGTTATGTCCTGAACGCGGATATCTGGGCCGAGCTGGAAAAAACCGAACCAGGTGCCTGGGACCGTATCCAGTTGACCGATGCGATTGCCGAGCTGGCGAAAAAGCAGTCTGTTGACGCGATGCTGATGACCGGTGAGAGCTACGACTGTGGTAAAAAGCTGGGCTATATGCAGGCATTTGTGAACTATGGACTGCGTAACCTGAAGGAAGGGGCGAAGTTCAGAAGCCGGATTGAGAAGTTGTTAGCTAACGACTGATTTTATCTTACTTGATTTACGCAAGCGGCAGTCATCATTGGGTATGTTGCAACATAACCAAAATGATGACTGCCGTTTTTCGTTATTAATTCTAATGATAACATGGATTTATCTGATTTAAATCTGGTCAGATTTGTGACGATTTGTGCTTGTTTCTGAGGTCATTTAGGACGACAATTAACGCCAGTTTTTGTCTGAATCCAGACCAGAAAAATCATTTATTCAAACTTCGCTCAGTGCACTGGTAGCTGTTAAGCCAGGGGCGGTAGCGTGCAAAATTTCTGAAGCCGATATTAATTATCCAGCTTCAGAACGCCAATATCTCGACATATCCATTAGACGGAATAGATAACGTGAAAATTCTTGTGACGGGCGGAGCCGGCTTTATCGGCTCAGCAGTGGTGCGACATATTATTAAAAATACCCAGGATGAAGTCGTCAATGTTGATAAACTGACGTATGCTGGCAACCTTGAGTCGCTTACCGAAGTGAGTGATAGCGCCAGATATGTCTTTGAGCATGCGGACATTTGCGACAAGAGTGCCATGGATCGTATCTTTGCTGAGCATAAGCCGGATGCCGTTATGCACCTGGCGGCTGAGAGTCATGTCGATCGTTCCATTACCGGCCCGGCCGCGTTTATTGAAACCAATATTGTCGGTACCTATGTATTGCTGGAAGCGGCTCGTGCTTACTGGTCCACTTTAGATGATGCGGCGAAGAAGGCGTTTCGTTTCCATCATATCTCTACCGATGAAGTGTATGGCGATTTGCCGCACCCGGACGAGCATCCGGCTTCTACCGCTCTGCCGCTCTTTACCGAAACCACAGCTTATGCGCCAAGCAGCCCATATTCTGCGTCTAAAGCCTCCAGCGATCACCTGGTTCGCGCATGGCTGCGTACCTATGGATTCCCGACCATCGTCACTAACTGCTCCAATAACTACGGCCCGTATCATTTCCCTGAGAAACTGATCCCGCTGGTGATTTTGAATGCCCTGGACGGTAAACCGCTGCCAATTTATGGCAAAGGCGACCAGATCCGTGACTGGCTGTACGTTGAAGACCATGCGCGTGCACTTTACACCGTCGTAACTCAGGGTAAACCGGGAGAAACTTATAACATCGGTGGTCATAACGAAAAGCAGAATCTGGATGTTGTGCATACTATTTGCGATCTGCTTGATGAGATTGTGCCGAAAGAGGGTTCGTATCGCGACCAGATTACCTATGTTGCTGACCGCCCAGGGCATGACCGCCGCTACGCGATTGATGCGCATAAAATTGGCGTCGAGTTGGGATGGAAGCCGGAAGAGACGTTTGAAAGCGGTATCCGCAAGACCGTGGAATGGTATTTGAGCAACCAGGACTGGGTTAACAACGTTAAAAGCGGTGCCTATAAGACCTGGATCGAACAGAATTACGGAGAACGTCAATAATGAACATTCTTCTGTTCGGCAAGACGGGGCAGGTGGGTTGGGAACTCCAGCGCGCACTCGCACCGTTAGGGAACGTGATTGCACTTGATGTGCATTCCAAAGAGTACTGTGGGGATTTTAGCAATCCGGAAGGGATTGCTGAGACGGTTCGTGCCATCAAACCTGATGTGATCGTTAACGCAGCTGCTCACACCGCTGTTGATAAAGCAGAATCTGAGCCAGAGTTTGCGCAGTTACTGAACGCAACCAGCGTTGAAGCTATTGCGAAGGAAGCTGCAAAAATTGGGGCCTGGGTTGTTCATTATTCGACAGATTACGTTTTTCCGGGCGATGGGGATAAACCATGGCGTGAAACGGATACAACAGCGCCTTTGAATGTTTATGGGCAGACTAAACTTGATGGCGAAAAAGCGCTGCAAGAGCATTGCCCTAACCATCTCATTTTCCGTACCAGCTGGGTCTACGCGGGTAAAGGTAACAATTTCGCGAAAACCATGCTGCGTCTGGCGAAAGAACGTAAAGAACTTTCTGTTATTAACGATCAGGTTGGTGCACCTACAGGTGCAGAATTACTGGCAGATTGTACCGCGCATGCTATTCGGGTGGCGATGGTAAAACCAGAAGTGGCTGGTCTTTATCACCTGGTGGCATCCGATACGACAACCTGGTATGACTATGCAGCGCTGGTATTTGATGAAGCCAGAAAGGCAGGCATTGAACTAGCGATTGAAAAGCTCAACGCAGTGCCGACAAATGCTTACCCGACACCTGCTCGTCGGCCGCAGAATTCGCGGTTAAGCACAGAGAAATTCCAGCATAACTTTGGTCTGGTATTGCCCACATGGGATGTTGGTGTTAAGCGCATGCTGGCTGAGCTTTTTACAACTCAATCACTTTAATCGTTAAATAAATGCCCGTTTTCGGGCATTTTGTGTTTATAGAGAAATTATAATGGCTACGCGTAAAGGTATTATTCTTGCTGGTGGATCCGGCACTCGTCTCTACCCAGTGACCATGGCGGTGAGTAAACAACTGCTGCCCATTTATGATAAACCGATGATCTACTACCCGTTGTCAACGCTGATGCTGGCAGGGATTAAAGACATTCTGATCATCAGTACGCCACAGGATACTCCGCGCTTTGAACAGCTTCTGGGCGACGGCAGTCAGTGGGGGTTAAACCTTCAGTATAAAGTACAGCCAAGCCCTGATGGACTGGCTCAGGCCTTTATCATTGGCGAAGAGTTCATTGGTAACGACAGCTGTGCGCTGGTGCTGGGCGATAATATTTTCTACGGCCATGACCTGCCTAAACAGCTGGAAGCCGCAGTGAGTAAAGGCAATGGTGCAACGGTATTCGCTTATCACGTCAATGATCCTGAACGTTATGGCGTGGTGGAGTTCGACAAAAATGGTACGGCCATCAGCCTGGAAGAGAAGCCGCTGGAACCTAAAAGCAACTATGCTGTAACTGGGCTCTATTTCTACGATAATGATGTAGTGGAAATGGCGAAGAACCTTAAACCTTCTGCGCGCGGTGAGTTGGAGATTACTGATATTAATCGTATTTATCTGGAACAAGGTCGTCTTTCAGTGGCAATGATGGGACGTGGATACGCATGGCTCGATACTGGTACTCATCAGAGTCTTATAGAAGCAAGTAACTTTATTGCGACAATTGAAGAGCGTCAGGGACTCAAAGTATCTTGTCCTGAAGAAATCGCTTATCGCAAAGGTTTTATTAATGCAGAGCAGGTAAAGAAACTGGCTGAACCATTGAAAAAAAATGCCTATGGACAATATCTGCTTAAGATGATTAAAGGTTACTAAGACATGAATGTTATTAAAACGGATATCCCAGATATACTCATCTTTGAGCCAAAAGTTTTTGGTGACGATCGTGGTTTTTTCTTTGAGAGTTTCAGTCAAAAAGTATTTGAAGAGGCTGTAGGTCGTAAAGTAGAGTTTGTGCAGGATAATCACTCCAAATCCTGCAAAGGCGTGCTTCGCGGGTTGCATTATCAACTGGAACCGTATGCACAGGGAAAACTGGTACGCTGTGTTGCTGGTGAAGTATTTGATGTTGCAGTTGATATTCGCAAATCCTCACCGACTTTTGGGAAATGGGTTGGGGTGAACCTTTCAGCTGAGAATAAACGGCAGTTGTGGATCCCAGAAGGTTTTGCTCATGGATTTTTGGTGTTAAGCGAAACCGCAGAATTTGTATATAAAACGACAAATTACTACCATCCTGAAAGCGACAGAGGACTGATCTGGAACGATGCTGATCTTCAGATTGAATGGCCGTTAGATAAAGAACCGATGCTTTCTGCAAAAGACGAAAAGCAACCTGCGTTAAAAACCCTCTGAGTGGATATTCCCCCTGAAGATATAACTTTTCAGGGGAGATAACCAATGCAACAAGCTTATGCGCAAATTAATTAGAGACGTACCCCTTAAGTCTATTTTTCATCTTTTTTTAGTTAGAGGTAGTATTTATCTTTTCCCTTTTATCACACTACCAGTGATTACTCGAGGGCTTGGTGTTACTCAGTTCGGTATATTATCTATTTTTCTTGCTGCGCAACAATATCTTATTATGTTGGTTGAGTACGGATTTACATTGACTGGTGCAAGAGATATTTCTAGATCGTCGGATAAAAAACAAGATAATAATATATTAAGTGAAATATTAGCTTGCAGATTCGTAATATTCATTTCTTGTTCCATAATTGTTTTGATAACATACTTTTTTTTACCAGAGTATGGTTATGCCGGTTGTTACTTAATACTTATTTTTACTGTCTTAAGTTCAGTATGCAATCAAACACATTTCTTTATTGGAAAAGAAAGAACAGGCTTTATTGTTATCTCAACATCAATAACGAGAGTAGTCTCTATTCTGCTAGTCGTCTTTTTCGTAAAAGATAAAGAAGATATATATATAGCCATGTTAGCATATTCAATGAATGTCGCTTTGCCGAATATACTTTCAACAATCTACCTAAAATATGCATTAAAGTATAAAACATTCAGAAGAGTGTCATGGGATGGTTTACTATTAAGATTCAGAAGCGGTTTCGATATTTTCATCTCTAACGTTTTTACTAACGTATACAGCACATTAACCTTAATATATTTAGGATCAGTGCGTGGACCAACTGAAACTGGTTATTACTCTAGTGCCGATAAATTGAAGGCCGCTGCTCAGGGGATATTGGCTCCCGTCGCCCAGGCATTTTTCCCAAGAGTATCAAAAAAACAAGGGCGTGACTTTTATTTATTATGGCGCAAATCAACATTTATTCTCGTTGGTTTTTCATTGTTCATAGTTGCTGGATTATTGCTTTTTAGTCAATTAATTTACCAAATATTCCTTGGTGAGCAATATATTGCCGGATTGCCAATATATTATATTTTATCGTTTAGTATAATCTCTATATCATTCGGTATCGCCTATGCTCAGAATTTGTATTTAACTCAGGGCAAAACAAAGCTGTTAAGGCTAATTTATTTCACTGTGTCGATTCTTCATATGGTACATATGCCGATACTAGTTCATTATTATGGCGCTATCGGCGCAGCGCTCTCTGTATTAATAACTGAGTCTCTCGCCTCCTTACTTATGTTTAGTTTCAGGAAGAAATGTTTTTTATGGAGTCAAAATTGAAGATTTTTGCATTAATAGTAACGTTTAATCCCGATTTAGACTCTTTTGGGAAGAATTTAATAGCGATCACCAAACAAGTTGATAAAGTGATCATTGTCGATAACAGCAACGATTTGTTGAGTCAGAATGGCTTGAAGGATTATCTCGAAAATAATGATGATGTCATTCTCATTCAGCCTAAAGAAAATTTAGGTATTGCCTATGCCCAGAATATAGGCTTTATGCATGCGATTAAATATAATGCTGATTATATAGTAACATTTGATCAAGATTCATCAGTGGAAGATGGTTTAATCGAAAATCTTTATGAAGAGTACAAGCAAGTAAAAGATCAAAGTAATATTAAAATAGCATGTATTGGTCCTTCAGTTATTAATGAAAGAAATAATACTCGTTATGAAAAATATTTTCATAATAGTGTAAAAATAAATGACTCTGTATTTAGCGTCAAGTCGATTATTTCCTCAGGAACGTTATATAATGTCGATGTTTTTGCAGCTATTGGCTTTAATAAAGCTGAGTGGTTTATAGATTCGATAGATATCGAATGGTGCTATAGAGCACGATATCTGGGATATCACGTATTAATGACGACCAAAGTAGCCATGCGGCATAATCTTGGTGCAAAAGACATGAAACTCCCGGCTGGCAAATCTATCAATATTGGTTCTCCGTTTAGATTGTATTTTGTATACCGCAACTGGATTTTTTCCCTTCGTGAGCCTCAATTCGAATGGGGTTATAAACTTAAATTATTATTCATGATGCCTATAAAGTTTGTCATTTTCTCAAACGTATCACCACGAAAATCAAGAATGCTCTTTATGCTGAGAGGTATTAAAGATGGCTTGATGAAAAAACATTCTTTCCTAAAATAAGCTATTCAAATGAAAATTTCTATCACGGCAAATACAAGTTGGTATATTTATAATTTTCGTAAAAACACGATACGTGCGCTTCGAGAAAAAGGATATGAAGTTTTTGCAATATGTCCCGATGATGAATATCAAGATAAGTTAGAAAAATTGGGATGTACTCTCATAGTTATCCCAATGCAGCGGTGGGGTAAGAATCCTTTATCTGATCTTAAAACATTATTCGCCTTTTATAAGGTTTTTAAGCAATACAAAATCAATCTGACTTTAAACTTCACTCCTAAAAATAATATCTATGCAACTTTAGCGGCCAGTGTGCTAAATATTAAGGTGATTAATAATATAGCCGGATTGGGAGTGGTTTTTATTGAAAATGGTTTTTTTTCAAAATTAGTTTCCTTTTTATATAAAACTAGCCAAAAAAAAGCAGACTATATATTTTTCCAAAATGAAGAAGATAGAGATTTGTTTGTGAAAATGGGAGTTATTACTGATAATTGTTCTGACCGATTGCCTGGGTCTGGTGTTGATTTAACTCGCTTTAATTATTCTCCAATTAGAAATGAAAAAACTATCAAGTTCTTATTAGTCGCTAGGCTTATTGCTTCAAAGGGTGTGTATCATTTCGTTGAAGCAGCTAGAGTATTAAAAAGCGTTTATCCAAATTTGGAATTTTTCTTATTAGGACCCATTGATAAAAGCAGTGCTTCTGCAGTTTCAATTGATGAGATAAATGAATGGGAGCGTTTGGGATTAATAACTTATCTTGGGTTTACTGATTCGGTTGAGGATCATTTACTGAATGCTGATTGTATTGTGCTTCCATCATATTACAGAGAGGGAGTTCCTAAGTCTCTTCTTGAAGCAGCAGCTATCGGACGACCAATAATCACTACTGATAATATTGGTTGCAGGGAAGTTGTAGATAATGGCTTCAACGGTTTTTTGTGTAAGCCAAATTCTACGTCAAGCTTAGTAGAAAGTATAAATAAATTCTTAAGTTTAGATTTTGAGCATAAAGTTGAGATGGGGCTTAAGAGTAGGAGGAAAATAGAAAAGGAATTCGATGAACAAATCGTTATCAACAAATATCAATCTGTTATTGAACGTGTATTAAAGTAATGTGGTTAGGGTAAAATTACTAATGTCGTAAAGGGCAACTAAAGAATGCTGTATTCTATTCAATTTTTAAGGGGTATTGCTGCCCTGTTAGTCGTTTTCCACCATACTGCGTATAAAGGGCAAGTTTATAATACAGGAACGTTTGGTTGGCTAACTATAGGTTCTTCTGGAGTTGACCTTTTTTTTGTTATTTCGGGTTTTATCATGTGTTATACAACGCATGACAAAGATATAACATTTACAAAGTTTATAATGCATAGGATTAAAAGAATCATTCCTTTATATTGGTTTTTTTCTTTTGCGGCATTATTTGTTTATATATTTGCCCCTTCTTTGGTAAATTCTTCCGGTGGAAATACAAGTATTGTAGATTCTTTCTTCTTGCTTCCTACAGAATCGAAATATCTTGTTCAAAATGGCTGGACCTTAACTTACGAATTTTACTATTATATTATCTTTTCTTTAATCATTTTGTTTTTGCCGGTTGAGAAAGGAAAGTATATCATTCTGGCGGTCGTGCTTTTTGCTTTTCCCTGTATTGGGGTTTTTCTAAAAACTGACAATCTTTATATTAATTTTCTGTTGAGTAATTGGTTGGTCGAATTTGGTTTTGGGGTTTTGTTATTTTTGATTTATCAAAAGGGTCTAGTGAATTTTAAACTGGGATTGGTTGTGTTTAGTACTGCTTTCCTGATGTTAATTTTTGTTAATCAACATCCATCACTAACTATAAAAATAGACCGTGCATTTCTTATTGGCATTCCAATGGCAATGCTTTTCTATTCCTTACTGTCTTTTGAATTTATTCTCAAAAATCGAAAAAATGTCATTTCCAATATTTTTGAAAAAATAGGTGATAGCTCATACTCACTTTATCTTTCTCATCCTTTTGTTTTGAGTCCTGTAGCTATTATTTCGAATAAAATAGGGGTTAAAAATTCTTCTTTATTTGGTTTGTTACTAGTTGGAACTGCATTAATTGTTGGTTTCTTGGTATATTCTTGCATTGAAAAGAGAATGATTTATTTCATCCGAAGTAAAAAAATAAAAGTGCAATTATATAGCTAGATAGCTCTGCGAAAATACTACTGACATCATCAAATATGCTCAGTCATCCCAGATGGGAGTGTTTATGATTTATATCTGTATAAGTTTTTTGCTTATTCTGACATTACTTGAGTTTTGTTTAAATGGCAAAAGGTTGTCTCCGACGATAGTAATGCATTCACTATGGGGGGGAGTGCTTGTTTTATGTGCTTTTTACGAGTCGTCTATAACGTATATTTCATTTGTAGCGCTTTTTTGGATTTTAGTAGGCAATTTAATGTTTTTTTTAGGAGGGCTTTTTTCAAAGCTTCCTTTTAATTGTTTGACTGCTAATTATGAAGTAAAAAATGTTAATCTGCTATTAGTTGCGCCTTTTTATATAATAATGATACTCATCATTTTTCATATGTATAATGAAGGTAAAAGTATTTCCGAAAATTGGTATATGGGTATTCGGCTGATAATAAATTACGGTGAGCCAGATGAATATTTCAAGGTTTTTGGTTACTTGTATTACTTTATTTATCCTGTGTTATATATAAGTGCAGTGGTGAAATTTAAGAACCCTAACAAAGAAAATGCTCGGGTATTCTATTTTCATCTTTTTCTTTCACTCATATATGCGTTTTTTTCCACTGCCAAAATAAAACTTTTGCTTATGGTTCTTCCTGTGTTTTTTATTCGTTCATACTATAAACCATCAAGCACAAAACTAATTTTAGCAATAGTTGGTTTGATATTGGCAGGAATGTACTGCTCACTTTACTTGCTAAATAAAATTCGTGGCAATGATAGTTTCACTGATATGCTACTTAGTAATATTGGTAGTTACACATTTGCAAACTTATTTGCTTTTGATAGTTTGGATTTCAAAAGTTTTCCATCTATGGATTGCAATGATACTAATGGTTGCCAGTTGTTACCGTTTTATGAAGATTCTTATTTCAGAACAAATGTATATACAGTCATGTATAAATTTATTGATGTTGGATTGCTAGGTTATGCATTTTTCATGTTATTTATCGGAACCTTGCATAACTTTTTTCATCAATTGGCTAGAAAAACCAAAAGTATATATTTTGTTATTTTTAGTTCAATTCTTTATTTTCCGTTGTTTTTCCAGATCATGGATGATCAATACATTTCTTCGAAATATTTGCTCTGGTTGTTTTTCTTCACAGCAATTTGGATTTTATGCACTCGCATAAAAATTGTCATGTTTGTTACTTCGCGAAAGCATGTTGATCTCTAAAAAGCACATTTCTCTATCCTTCTGTGAAGCACTTAAGTTAATATTTAACTAATTTCAAGCCGCGCATAAGTCGCGGCGACCACACCTGACAGGAGTATGTAATGTCCAAGCAACAGATCGGCGTTGTCGGTATGGCAGTGATGGGGCGCAACCTGGCGCTCAACATCGAAAGCCGTGGTTATACCGTCTCCGTTTTCAACCGCTCCCGTGATAAGACCGAAGAAGTCATCGCTGAGAATCCGGGTAAGAAGCTGGTTCCTTTCTATACGGTTAAAGAGTTTGTTGAATCTCTGGAAACGCCTCGTCGTATCCTGTTAATGGTGAAAGCGGGCGCAGGTACCGATGCAGCCATCGATTCCCTGAAACCTTATCTGGATAAAGGCGACATCATCATTGATGGTGGTAACACCTTCTTCCAGGACACCATTCGTCGTAACCGTGAACTCTCTGCCGAAGGTTTCAACTTCATCGGTACCGGTGTCTCCGGTGGTGAAGAGGGCGCGCTGAAAGGCCCATCTATCATGCCTGGCGGCCAGAAAGAAGCCTATGAACTGGTTGCGCCAATCCTGACCAAAATCGCTGCGGTTGCGGAAGATGGTGAGCCGTGTGTGACCTATATCGGTCCGGACGGTGCAGGCCATTATGTTAAGATGGTTCACAACGGCATCGAATACGGCGACATGCAACTGATTGCTGAAGCCTACTCTCTGCTGAAGGGTGGCCTGAACCTCTCCAACGAAGAACTCGCAGAGACCTTCACCGAGTGGAACAAAGGCGAGCTGAACAGCTATCTGATCGACATCACCAAAGATATCTTCACGAAGAAAGATGAAGAGGGTAAATACCTGGTCGATGTGATTCTTGACGAAGCGGCGAACAAAGGTACCGGCAAATGGACCAGCCAGAGCTCTCTGGACCTGGGCGAACCGCTGTCTCTGATCACCGAATCCGTATTCGCTCGCTACATCTCTTCTCTGAAAGAGCAGCGCGTTGCGGCTTCCAAAGTGCTGTCTGGTCCGCAGGCTAAACCAGCTGGTGACAAAGCGGAATTCGTTGAGAAGGTTCGTCGTGCTCTGTACCTGGGTAAAATTGTCTCTTACGCGCAAGGTTTCTCTCAGTTGCGCGCGGCTTCTGACGAAAACAACTGGGATCTGAACTACGGTGAAATCGCGAAGATCTTCCGTGCAGGTTGCATCATCCGCGCCCAGTTCCTGCAGAAAATCACCGATGCCTATGCGGAAAATGCAGGTATCGCGAACCTGCTTCTGGCGCCTTACTTCAAGAAGATTGCTGACGAATACCAGCAGGCACTGCGTGATGTGGTTGCTTACGCTGTACAGAACGGTATTCCGGTGCCGACCTTCTCTGCTGCAGTAGCGTACTACGATAGCTATCGCGCTGCCGTACTGCCTGCCAACCTGATCCAGGCGCAGCGTGATTACTTCGGTGCGCATACATATAAACGTACCGATAAAGAAGGTGTGTTCCACACCGAATGGCTGGATTAATCTGATTTAATGCAGTTGGATAGCAAAGCCCGATGAACCTCATCGGGCTTTTTTTATCGCGCTTACGCCCATGTGGACTTGCTTTGCGCAACGAGCGTCTTTCAACGCCACATAAACCACTGCATTTACTGAATTCTATAGCCAGGCATTCGCCTTGACAGCCGCTCAACATAAGAGGTAAAAACCTCAACAGTTGTTTATTGCGGTGGGGTGTTTACGCCTCCTGAAACTCAAAACTTGAAGAAGTTGATCGAATGAAAATAACTATCTCCGGAACGGGCTATGTCGGGCTTTCAAACGGCATCCTGATTGCACAAAACCATGAAGTGGTTGCACTGGATATCGTGCAGGCCAAAGTGGACATGCTTAACCAGAAGAAGTCTCCAATTGTCGACAAAGAAATCCAGGAGTATCTGGCAAATAAGCCGCTGAATTTCCGTGCAACGACTGATAAAGAAGATGCCTATCGTAATGCGGATTTTGTCATCATTGCGACCCCTACTGATTACGACCCCAAGACTAACTACTTCAATACCTCAACGGTTGAAGCAGTAATCAAGGACGTTATCGCAATAAACCCAAATGCGGTGATGATTATCAAGTCAACCATTCCGGTAGGTTTCACTAAATCCATCAAAGAAGAGTTAGGCATCGATAATATCTTCTTCTCGCCAGAGTTCCTGCGCGAGGGCAGGGCGTTATACGATAACCTGCATCCTTCCCGTATCGTGATTGGTGAGCGTTCTGAGCGCGCGGAACGTTTTGCCGCGCTGCTGCAGGAAGGCGCCATCAAGAAAGATATTCCGGTACTGTTTACCGACTCCACAGAAGCGGAGGCGATTAAGCTTTTCGCCAATACCTACCTGGCAATGCGTGTCGCTTACTTCAACGAACTGGACAGCTATGCAGAGAGCCTGGGGTTGAACACCCGCCAGATCATCGAAGGTGTTTGTCTCGATCCGCGCATCGGTAACCACTATAACAACCCCTCATTTGGCTACGGTGGTTACTGCCTGCCAAAAGATACCAAGCAGCTGCTGGCCAACTATCAGGCTGTGCCAAACAACCTGATTTCAGCCATTGTGGATGCCAACCGTACGCGTAAGGATTTCATTTCTGATTCCATCCTGGCGCGTCAGCCGAAAGTGGTGGGCGTGTATCGTTTGATCATGAAGAGCGGTTCCGATAACTTCCGCGCCTCGTCCATTCAGGGGATCATGAAGCGCATTAAAGCCAAGGGTGTTCAGGTCATTATTTATGAACCTGCAATGCAGGAAGATGAATTCTTCCATTCACGCGTGATTCGCGATCTGGATTCGTTCAAGCAGGAAGCGGACGTTATTATCTCTAACCGCATGGCGGAAGAGCTGGCGGATGTGGCGGATAAAGTGTATACCCGCGATCTGTTCGGTAGCGATTGATTATTTTAACGCGCGTAAAAAACCCGGCCATGTTGCCGGGTTTTTTTATTTTCAGACCTTGTAGAAAGCGCGATACCAGTCGACAAAGTTTTTCACCCCGTCTTTGACTGAAGTCTGCGGTTTAAAGCCAATAACGTCATACAACGCTTTCGTGTCCGCGCTGGTTTCCAGCACGTCACCCGGTTGAATCGGCATCATGTTTTTCTCTGCTTCTTTGCCGAGTGCTTCTTCCAGCGCCGTAATGTAATCCATAAGCTCGACCGGAGAGCTGTTACCTATGTTGTAAACGCGATAAGGCGCGGAGCTGGTCGCCGGGGAACCGGTCTCGACGGTCCAGTCTGCATCGGCCTGAGGAATGACATCCTGCAAACGAATAATGGCTTCAGCGATGTCATCAATGTAAGTGAAGTCACGCTTCATCTTGCCGTAGTTGTAAACATCGATGCTTTTGCCTTCTATCATTGCCTTTGTAAACTTGAACAGCGCCATGTCCGGACGTCCCCACGGGCCATACACGGTAAAGAAACGCAGGCCGGTGGTCGGCAGGTTATACAGATGGGAATAAGTATGCGACATCAGCTCGTTGGCTTTTTTGGTCGCCGCGTACAGTGACACCGGGTGGTCTACGGAGTCGTCAGTGGAGAACGGCATCTTGCGGTTCAGACCATAAACGGAGCTTGATGACGCATACAGCAGATGCTGAACGTTGTTATGGCGACACCCTTCCAGCACGTTAAGGTGACCGACCAGGTTAGCATCCGCATACGCGTGCGGATTTTCCAGCGAGTAACGCACACCTGCTTGTGCGGCCAGATGTATCACGCGATCAAACTTTTCGGTGGCAAACAGCGCTGCCATAGCTTCACGATCGGCTAACTCCATTTTGTGGAAGGTGAAATTCCCGGATTTCAGTAAATCCAGACGTGCCAGCTTGAGATTGACGTCATAATAGTCATTCAAATTATCAATTCCGACGACGTGATGCCCGGCATCCAGCAAGCGTTGGCTGACATGCGACCCGATAAAACCTGCCGCGCCCGTGACCAAAAATTTCATATCTTCCCTCATTATATTTCTATCTTGTCGATGCCTGAGGCATCAGAATTGCTATATGATAACGCGTTGACCGCGAGTTACATAACCCATCTTTCCGATATAACTCATCGGATTCTGATAGAAAAATCGCTGGCAACAGATACACTATGTAAACATCACTGTTTTTGCCCTTTTTCATCTGTTAGGGATTGTATGACGCAGAACAACAATACTCCGGTTAATAGCAGTAATGGTCCGGAGCAAATTGATTTAATTGATTTAGTGCTACAGCTGTGGCGTGGAAAGTGGGTAATTGGCGCTTTTGTTGCTGTTTCTATCATCATTGCGGGTATTTACATCACCGTTGCAAAAGAAAAATGGACCTCGTCGGCGATTATTTCCCAACCGGATGCGGCACAGATTGCCACATACGCGAATGCACTGAATATCCTTTACGGTAGTGCGGCACCTTCAATGCTGGATATCCAAAATCGGGTCATTGGCCGTTTCAATTCCTCATTTTCTGCTTTAGCCCAGGCGCTCGAAAACCAGGAAATGCCCGAAAAGCTGACCATTGATGCTACCGTCAAAGGGCAATCGCTGCCGTTAAGCGTAACCTATCAAGGAGAGTCAGCAGAAGCGGCACAGAAACAGCTTGCGCAGTACATCCAACAGGTGGATGAGCAAACGGCGAAGGAACTTGCTCTCGACCTCAAAGACAATATTAAGCAGCAGATCACCAGCCTGAACGACTCCCTTGAAAACCAGGAGAAAGTCGCTCAGGAGCAAAAAGATCTGCGTATTAAACAGATTTCTGAGGCGCTTAAGAACGCGGAAGCGGCGAAAATTACCACTCCGCAGATCCAGCAAACCCAGGATGTGACTCAGGAAACCATGTTCCTGCTGGGGAGCGAAGCGCTGAAATCAATGATTGATAACGAAGCGTCTCGTCCGCTGGTCTTCTCTGGCGCTTACTACCAGACTAAGCAAAACTTACTGGATATCGAGAAGTTGAACGTGAACCCGGATACCATCCATGTCTATCGTTACGTCATGAAGCCGGATCTTCCCGTCTATCGTGATAGCCCGAAAAAGGCCATCACGTTAATACTGGCAGTCTTGCTCGGTGGGATTATCGGTTCTGGTGTGGTTCTCGGCCGCAACGCGCTGCGTAACTACAAGCCAAAAGCCTGATTCGCAGACAAAAAAAGACCGGGTTTCCCCGGTCTTTTTTTATTTATGGCGCTTACGTAAGTTCTCAATCACCGCCGTTAAATCCAGCTCCTGATCCTGCAGCAGCACCAGCAGGTGATACATCAAATCAGACGCTTCGTTGGTCAGCTCTTCGCGGTCATGTACCGTCGCGGCCAGCGCGGTCTCAACGCCTTCTTCACCCACCTTCTGCGCAATACGCTTGGTGCCGCTTGCATACAGCTTCGCCGTATACGAGCTGGAAGGATCTGCCGTTTTACGCTCAGCCAGTAACTGCTCCAGTTGATACAGGAATAGCCATTGGTGGCTAGCCTCTCCGAAGCAGCTGCTGGTACCTTTATGGCAGGTCGGACCGATGGGATTAGCCAGAACCAGCAGAGTATCGTTATCGCAATCCGGCGTAATGCTAACCACATTCAGGAAGTGGCCTGAGGTTTCCCCTTTGGTCCACAGGCGCTGTTTCGTGCGCGAGTAAAAGGTCACTTTGCCGCTGTCGACCGTTTTTGCCAGCGCCTCCTGGTTCATGTATCCCAGCATCAGCACTTCACCGGAAACGGCATGCTGGACAACCACGGGCAGTAATCCGTCAGTTTTATCCCAGTCCAGCTGCGCCTGTTGTTGCTCTGTTAACATACCCTGATCTCCACGCCCTGGTCGGCCAGGTACGTTTTTAACTCACCAATATTGATAATCTGTTTGTGGAACACGGACGCCGCCAGCGCACCGTCAACGTTCGTATCGCGGAAGGCTTCCAGGAAGTGTTCCATAGTGCCCGCGCCGCCGGAGGCGATCAGCGGTACGTGACAAACCTCACGCACTTTTTTCAGCTGTTCCAGATCGTATCCGTTACGTACGCCGTCCTGGTTCATCATGTTCAGTACGATTTCGCCCGCGCCACGTTTCTGGACTTCCTGAACCCAGTCCAGCGTCTCCCATTGGGTCACGCGGGTACGGCTTTCGTCGCCAGTATACTGGTTGACGTGATACTTGCCGGTGGCTGCGTCATACCAGGTGTCGATACCGACAACAATACACTGCACGCCAAAGCGATCGGCCAGACGGGTTATCAGTTCCGGGTCAGCCAGCGCAGGGGAGTTAATAGAAATTTTGTCGGCACCGAAGGAGAGGATTTTCGCCGCATCTTCTGCAGACTTAATCCCGCCCGCCACACAGAACGGAATATCAATCACTTCTGCGACGCGCGCGACCCAGCTTTTGTCTACCACGCGGCCATCGCTGGAGGCGGTGATATCGTAAAATACCAGTTCGTCTGCGCCTTCATCGGCATACCGTTTCGCCAGCGGGACGATGTCGCCGATGATCTCGTGGTTGCGGAACTGCACGCCTTTTACGACCTGGCCGTCACGTACGTCCAGGCAAGGGATTATCCGTTTTGCCAGCATTGAATCGCCTCCGTCACAGTAAATTTTCCTTCCAGCAGGGCCCGGCCCACAATCACACCCTTGACGCCGGTACCGCGCAGCGCCGCCACATCGCCGATATCACCAATTCCGCCCGAAGACTGGAAGGCTACCTGCGGATAACGCGCGCAGACCTCTTCATACAGCGAGACGTTAGAGCCCGCCAGTGTGCCGTCGCGGGAGATATCGGTGCACAGCACGTGCTTCAGGCCAACGGGCAGATACATATCGACCAGTTCTTCCAGCGTCACGCCGGAGTTTTCCTGCCAGCCGCTGACCGCCACCTGCTTATTGCCCTGTTCGTCGATGCGGACATCCAGGGCAAGCACCAGCGCGTCAGAACCAAAGCGGCGGAACCAGCTTTTCACCGTGTCGGGGTCTTTGACCGCCGTCGAGCCGACCACCACGCGCGCCACGCCGGCGTCCAGCAGGGCCGCAACGTCATCTTCCGTGCGCACACCGCCACCAACCTGTACGGGGACATCCACGCCCGCCACCAGTTTTTTTAACAGTGGGATCTGGCGTTTTGCCGGATCTTTCGCGCCCGTTAAATCCACCAGGTGCAACACCTGCGCACCCTGAGCGGCATAATCCTGCAGGCGCGGTAGCGGATCGTTACCGTAGTCGCGCTGCTGGCCGTAATCACCCTGATGAAGACGAACAACCGTGCCGTCAATTAAGTCTAAAGCGGGAATAATCATCACATCTCCAGGAAGTTTTTCAGCAGCTGAGCGCCTGCGGCACCCGAACGTTCCGGGTGAAACTGCACGCCAAAGAAGTTATCTTTCTGCACTGCTGCGGTAAACGCCTCGCCATAATTGCACTGGGCGATGGTGTAGGGATTCACCGGCATGGCGTAGCTGTGCACGAAGTAGAAGTAAGCGCCATCCTCAATGCCGCGAAACAGTCTGTCACCCGCTTTCGCATAAACGCGGTTCCAGCCCATGTGCGGCAGTGGTAAACCGTGATCGGCCATTTTTGGCACGTCTTCCTCAATAATACCCAGCAGATCGACACCGTTGCTCTCTTCACTACGACGGCCGAGCAGCTGCATCCCCAGGCAAATCCCGAGCACTGGCTGGGTACAGGCTTTGATGAGATCGACCAGTTCACGCTCGTGGATCTGATCCATCGCCGCCTGCGCGGTGCCTACACCAGGCAGGAAGAGTTTGTCGGCGCGCAGCACTACGTCCGGGTCACGGCTCACCACCGGCTCGTAGCCGTGGCGCGCAATGGCCGATTTCACGGAGTTCAGGTTGGCGCATCCGGTATCCAGAATCACCACATTCATTACAGCACTCCTTTTGATGAGGGCAGGGCGTCACCTTCCACACGAATTGCCTGGCGCAGGGTACGGCCAAAGGCCTTGAACAGGCTCTCCACTCGGTGGTGGTCGTTCTTGCCTTTGGTCTTCAGATGCAGCGTCAGGCCCATGGTGTAGGACAATGAACGGAAGAAGTGCTCCACCATTTCGGTGCTGAGATCGCCCACGCGCTGATAGGTGAAATCGGCTTTATATTCCAGGTGCGGACGACCAGAGATATCCATCGCACAGCGCGCCAGGCACTCATCCATGGGCAGAACAAACCCAAAACGGTTGATGCCACGTTTGTCGCCCAGGGCCAGCTTCAGTGCTTCGCCCAGCGCCAGACCGGTGTCTTCAACGGTGTGGTGATCGTCAATGTAGAGATCGCCTTTTACCGTAATCTCCATGCGAAAGCCGCCGTGGGTGGCAATCTGATCCAGCATATGGTCGAAGAAACCCACCCCAGTGTGGATCTTGCTGCCGCCTTCGCGATCCAGCCACACCTTCACGTCAATCTGTGTCTCTTTGGTGTTGCGTTCTACGTGCGAGTAGCGGTCACGTTTGGTGAGCTGCTCGCCAATCTTCGCCCAGTTGAGATCGTCGCGGTTGTAGCGCAGCCCGGCGATGCCCATGTTTTCGGCAAGCGTAATGTCGGTGGCGCGATCGCCAATGACATAGCTGTTGGCTTTATCCAGGACATCTTCCTGCATATAGCGTTCTACCAGTTTCACCTTCGGCTTGCGGCAGTCGCACGCATCGGCAGGCAGGTGTGGGCAAATCAGCACCTCATCAAATACCACCCCCTGAGAGGTGAGTACCTGCATCATCAGATTATGTGGGCCGTCAAAGTCGGCCTGCGGGAAGCTGTCGGTACCCAGTCCGTCCTGGTTGGTGATCATCACCAGCTTGTATCCGGCTTTCTGCAGTTTCAGCAGCACCGGGATCACGTCTGGTTCAAAAGCCAGTTTGTCGAAACGATCGACCTGAAAATCGGTTGGTGGCTCCGAAATCAGGGTGCCGTCTCGGTCGATAAAGAGGATCTTCTGGCTCATACTTTCTCCGCTTTCAGTGCGTCAATCACGCGCTGGCTCTCTGCACGGGTACCTACGGTAATACGCAGGCAGCCGCTCAGAGAAGGTTGTTTATTTTGATCACGTAAGATAATGCCCTGATCCCATAAAGATTTAAATACGGCACTGGAGGCAGTAAAGCGAACCAGGAGGTAGTTGGTTTCAGAGTCGAACACCTGCTCTACGCAAGGGATCGCTTTCAGGGCGGTCACCAGGTACTGTCGCTCTTCCAGGATTTGCGCTACACGCTCACGCATTGCATTGATCCCTTGCGGGGTCAGGGCCTGAGCGGCAATGTCAGCCACGGGAGTAGAAAGCGGGTACGGGGCGATAACTTTCAGCAGCAGGTCGATCACCTCTTTATTGGCCAGCGTAAACCCGCAGCGCAGACCTGCGAGCGCAAAGGCTTTCGACAGCGTACGCAGCACCACCAGGTGTGGGTACTCTTCCAGCCAGCCGGCCAGCGTCGCCTGAGGGCAGAATTCAATATAGGCTTCGTCGGCGACCACCAGTGCTTTGCCGCGGGTCATCTCCAGCAGGGTACGGATATCCTGAGGGTTGATAATCTGCCCGGTCGGGTTGTTGGGGCTACAGACAAAGACCACCTTCACGCCGTCCAGATTGTCGGCAATTCCCTGCAGGTCCAGCTGCCAGTTCTCCAGGGAGAGCACGTTACGGCACGCCACGCCAAAGGTTTCCGCGCTGACGCTGTACATGCCGTAGGTAGGCTGGCAGAACATCACCGCATCTTTACCCGGCTCGCAGAACGCACGGATCAACAGCTCAATACCTTCATCCGCGCCGCGGCTGACCAGCACCTGCTCCGGCTTCACGCCTGCATATTGCGCATAGTTTTCAATGACTGCTTTTGGCTGGCACTCCGGATAACGGTTCAGCGTCTGCTGTGACAGCTCAAACTGTACCGCTGTCGGGAATTCGTTGGCGTTCAGCCAGACATCACCGTTGCCGCCCAGGCGACGAGCAGACTGATAAGGCGTCAGTCGACGGACATTTTCCCGCGCTAATTCTTCAATGTTCATGCTTGCTCCTTCAGGGCTGCAACACGCAGCGTAACGGCGTTTTTGTGAGCGGTCAGGCGTTCGGCGGCGGCCAGCGTCTCGATGGTGGACGCCAGCGAGGCAAATCCTTCGCGGGACAACTCCTGCACGGTCATGCGTTTCTGGAAATCGGCCAGGCCCAGGCTGGAACAGGTCGAGGTGTAACCATATGTCGGCAGAACGTGGTTGGTGCCGGAGGCGTAGTCGCCAGCGGACTCCGGGGACCAGTCGCCGAGGAAAACAGACCCTGCGCTGGTGATACTGTCGACCAGGTCGCGCGCGTTGCGGGTCTGAATAATCAGGTGCTCCGGGCCGTACTGGTTGGAGATAGCGATGCACTGGTCCAGATCGCGCGCCACAATCAGGCGGCTGGCGGATAGCGCCTGGCGTGCCGTGTCGGCGCGCGGCAGGTCGGCAAGCTGACGCTCTACGGCTTCACCCACGCGTTTAGCCATATCGGCATCTGGCGTCAATAAAATCACCTGCGAATCCGGGCCGTGTTCCGCCTGGGATAACAGATCAGACGCCACAAAATCCGGCGTGGCGCCGCTGTCGGCAATCACTAGCACTTCAGACGGCCCCGCGGGCATATCAATGGCCGCGCCGTCAATACGCTGGCTGACCTGGCGCTTGGCTTCGGTGACAAAGGCGTTGCCCGGGCCAAAAATTTTGTCGACCTTCGGAACAGATTCAGTGCCAAACGCGAGGGCAGAAATCGCCTGCGCACCACCGACTTTAAACACGTCCTGCACACCGCAGAGTTTTGCAGCATACAGAATTTCATCGGCAATCGGCGGTGGGGAGCAGAGCACCACTTTCTGACAACCGGCGATACGCGCCGGGGTGGCCAACATTAATACGGTTGAGAACAGCGGGGCGGAGCCGCCAGGGATGTAGAGACCCACCGAGGCGACCGGACGGGTCACCTGCTGGCATCGCACACCCGGCAGCGTTTCCACATCGACGGTCTGTAATTTCTGCGCGACGTGGAAGGTCTCGATGTTTTTCACCGCGACGGCCATTGCCTGTTTGATGTCATAACCCAGACGATTGCTGGCATCAATGATTTCCTGTTCGGTAACCTTTAAGGCGTCAACTTCCGTTTTATCAAACTTTGCGCTGTATTCCCGCAGCGCGTCGTCGCCGCGGGTTTTGACGTTATTGAGGATCTCCGTCACGGTACGGGTGATGCTTTCGGAGGCGCTGATGGCCGGGCGCATTAACAACTCGCGCTGCTGTTCGTCAGTACACTCATTCCAGGTGATGATCGTGTTAAAGCTCATGGCCGTTACTCCATCATCTTCTCAATTGGCAGCACCAGAATAGAGCTGGCGCCCAGTGCCTTCAGTTTTTCCATGGTTTCCCAGAACAGCGTTTCGCTACTCACCATGTGCATCGCCACACGCTGCTGATCGCCTGCCAGTGGCAGGATGGTAGGGCGCTCAGCGCCTGGCAGCAGGGCAATCACTTCGTCCAGACGTTCGGTTGGTGCATGCATCATGATGTACTTGGATTCACGCGCCTGAATCACACCCTGAATACGGGTCAGCAGTTTGTCGATCAGCTGCTGTTTGGCATCGGCCATCTCGCCGTCACGCTGGATCAGGCACGCTTTGGAGCGGTAAATGACTTCCACTTCGCGCAGGCCGTTCGCTTCCAGGGTAGCACCGGTGGAGACGAGGTCGCAGATGGCGTCTGCCAGACCCGCGCGCGGCGCGACTTCGACAGAACCGTTCAGCAGACAGGATTTAAACTGCACGCCTTTCTGATCCAGATAGCGTTTTAACAGGTGAGGATAGGAGGTCGCGATACGTTTGCCGTTCAGCGCGGCCGGGCCGTCCCAGGCTTCATCAACCGGTGTCGCCAGCGACAGGCGGCAGCCACCGAAGTCCAGGCGACGCAGGGTAAAATAGCGCGGATCTTCACCCTGAGCGCGACGGGTCAGGAGCTCTTCTTCCAGCACGTTTTCACCGATGATGCCAAGGTCAACGACACCGTCCATCACCAGTCCCGGGATATCGTCATCACGCACGCGCAGAATGTCGATGGGCATGTTTTCAGCCAGAGCAATCAGGCGCTGGGTGTGCAGGTTGATTTTAATCCCGCAGCGGGCCAGCAGTTCGCGTGAATCATCACTCAAACGGCCTGATTTTTGAATAGCTATGCGTAAACGTGAGTTATCTAACATTCTGTGTTCCTCATTAACCTGTCTGAATTTGGTCCAAAAAAAAGCCCCCGGAAGAAGATCTTCCGGGGGCTTTCTCATGCGTTCATGCACCACTGGAAGATCCAAACGTCTTCCAGCACACATCGCCTGAAAGACTAGTCAGGATGATGGTGATGATGGTGGTGTTTAAATTGAACGCGTGTCATATAAATATTCTCGATGAATGCTTATTCATTTGATGTCTTTTAACCTAAACCAGTTGTATGACAGATTGCAAGGGCTTTTTTTGATCATTAATTCATTTCATATTGACGCTATGAATTGTGTGTTCTGCCGGGCTGGCGTAGCCTTAAGACAGACGAGTGAGAGTCAGGAGAATTCGCATGAAAAAGGTCGCGATTGTCGGTTTAGGGTGGCTGGGAATGCCGCTGGCGATGTCATTAGCCGCGAAAGGCTGGCAAGTGACCGGGAGCAAAACCACGGCGGACGGGGTAGAGGCGGCGCGCATGTGCGGTATTGATGGCGTCGAACTGCGTCTTGAACCTGAGCTGGTGTGTGATGCTGACGATCTGGACACGCTGATGAATGTGGATGCGCTGGTCATTACGCTTCCCGCGCGACGCAGCGGTCCGGGCGAATCATTTTATCTGCAGGCGATGCAGGAGATTGTCGACAGCGCGCTGGCGCACCATGTACCGCGTATAATCTTTACCAGCTCAACATCGGTCTATGGCGATGTGGAAGGGGTAGTGAAAGAGGGCACCGAGCGCCATCCTTTCACCGCGAGCGGCAAGGTGTTGAAAGAGCTGGAAGACTGGCTGCACAACCTGCCGGGTACGCAGGTCGATATCGTGCGTCTGGCGGGGCTGGTTGGCCCAGGGCGGCATCCGGGACGCTTTTTTGCCGGCAAGTCAGCCCCTGATGGGCAACATGTTGTCAATCTGGTGCATTTAGAGGACGTTATTGGCGCAATTGAGCTTCTCTTACAGGCTCCAAAGGGTGGGCACATCTATAATATATGTGCGCCCTCTCATCCTGCGCGTAGCACATTTTACCCGCTAATGGCGCGTCAGCTGGGCCTGGCGCCACCCGTTTTTGGTGACGCGAAGGACGGAAGTAAAGGCAAAATTGTTGATGGCAATCGCATTTGTCATGAGCTGGGGTTTGAGTATCAGTATCCCGATCCGCTGGTGATGCCCATGGCATAAGTCCCGCAGCGGAGACGATCGCACACCGGAAGGGGGCGAACATGAAACCGCTGCTGGATGTTCTTATTATTCTGGATGCACTGGAAAAAGAAGGCAGCTTTGCGGCTGCCTCGGCGAAGCTCTACAAAACCCCCTCAGCGCTGAGCTATACCGTTCATAAACTGGAAAGCGATCTGAATATCCAGATCCTCGATCGCTCCGGCCACCGGGCTCGCTTTACCCGCACCGGACAGATGCTGCTGGAAAAAGGGCGTGAAGTTTTGCACACCGTCCGCGAACTGGAAAAGCAGGCCATCAAACTTCATCAGGGCTGGGAAAATGAACTGGTGATTGGTGTTGACGATACCTTTCCGTTTTCTCTCCTGACGCCGCTGATTGAGGCGTTTTATCAGCGCCACAGCGTGACCCGGCTGATTTTCATTAATGGTGTGCTGGGCGGCTCCTGGGAGGCCCTGGTTCAGGGCAGGGCGGATATCATCGTCGGCGCATTACATGAACCTCCTCAGCTGAGCGATTTTGGATTTGCCCGCCTCGGGATACTGGAGCAAGTTTTCGCGGTCGCTCCACATCATCCGCTGGCCCGGGAGCCGGAGCCCATTAATCGGCGCATTATTAAAAGTTACCGCGCCATCGTGGTGGGCGACAGCTCACGCCCGGAATGCGCCGTCTCGTCGCAGTTGCTTGATGAGCAAGAGGCGATCACCGTTTTTGATTTTAAAACCAAGCTGGAATTGCAAATCAGTGGGCTGGGGTGTGGCTATTTGCCCCGCTACCTGGCACAGCGGTTCCTTGATAGCGGGGCGCTGGTTGAAAAACAGGTGCTGGCTCAAAGCAGTAACGAATCGGTGTGGGTTGGCTGGAATGAACAAACAGCGGGGTTAGCCAGCGCCTGGTGGCGGGACGAAATTTTAGCAAATAGTGCTATCGCTGCCGTCTACACGCAGAGTGGTGTCGAGAAATCAGCCAGTTAGCGCAGGAAAATTTACAATGCCTTTGTAAAGTATTGCGTTTTGTATCTGATGTGGGGCAAAATGCGCCGCAGCAACCAAATGAATAATCGACGATATAAAAGGCGTCGGTTATTTTTTTTTGCATGTATGAAACGAAACTAAAAACCAAGAGGCCGGGCTTCGTACCGGATAGATATTTACTAAAATCCGACAGTTGTTGTCGCTGAGGAAGAAAGAAATGGGGCAATTTTTCGCTTACGTGGCGGTTATCACCGTAAAGGAGAATAACTATGTCGCATAACGCAACTCCAAACACCTCTCGCGTGGAATTACGTAAAACACTTACGTTGATTCCGGTTGTTATGATGGGCCTTGCCTATATGCAACCAATGACGCTGTTCGATACATTCGGTATCGTATCAGGCCTCACAGACGGTCATGTGCCGACCGCGTACGCCTTCGCGCTGGTCGCGATCCTCTTTACCGCACTGAGCTACGGTAAACTGGTTCGTCGTTATCCGTCTGCCGGTTCTGCCTACACCTATGCCCAGAAATCCATCAGTCCTACCGTTGGCTTTATGGTGGGCTGGTCGTCGCTGCTCGACTATCTTTTCG
The DNA here is from genome assembly GCF_003965585.1 of Enterobacter sp. WCHEn045836. Taxonomy (NCBI): domain Bacteria; kingdom Pseudomonadati; phylum Pseudomonadota; class Gammaproteobacteria; order Enterobacterales; family Enterobacteriaceae; genus Enterobacter; species Enterobacter sp. WCHEn045836. The sequence goes on along the minus strand of NZ_RXPT01000001.1, from coordinate 8,414 downwards.
CGCCGATGATCAACATTCTGCTGGCGAAAATTTACTTTGAAGCACTGGTGCCGTCGATCCCATCCTGGATGTTCGTCGTGGCGCTGGTGGCCTTTATGACGGCCTTTAACCTGCGCAGCATCAAATCTGTTGCCAACTTTAACTCCGTTATCGTTGTGCTTCAGGTTGTCCTGATTGCCGTGATCCTCGGTATGGTCATTTATGGCGTATTCCATGGTGAAGGCGCAGGCACCCTGGCGAGCAGCAAGCCGTTCTGGTCTGGTGATGCGCATGTGATCCCGATGATTACCGGGGCAACCATTCTGTGCTTCTCCTTTACCGGTTTTGACGGTATCAGCAACCTGTCTGAAGAAACCAAAGATGCAGAGCGTGTGATTCCGCGTGCTATCTTCCTGACGGCGCTGATTGGCGGTCTGATCTTTATCTTCTCGACCTATTTCCTGCAGCTGTACTTCCCGGATATCTCCCGTTTCAAGGATCCGGATGCCTCTCAGCCGGAAATTATGCTCTACGTGGCGGGTAAAGCATTCCAGGTTGGCGCGCTGATTTTCTCCACCATCACCGTACTGGCATCGGGTATGGCCGCGCACGCAGGCGTTGCGCGTCTGATGTACGTAATGGGTCGTGATGGCGTATTCCCGAAAAGCTTCTTCGGCTACGTGCATCCAACCTGGCGTACGCCGGCGATGAACATCATCCTGGTAGGTGCGATTGCGCTGCTGGCAATCAACTTTGACCTGGTGATGGCAACTGCGCTGATTAACTTCGGTGCGCTGGTGGCGTTCACCTTTGTTAACCTGTCGGTTATCTCTCAGTTCTGGATCCGTGAAAAGCGTAACAAAACCCTGAAAGATCACTTCCAGTATCTGTTCCTGCCGATGTGCGGTGCGCTGACCGTGGGTGCATTGTGGGTTAACCTGGAAGAGAGCTCAATGGTGCTTGGCCTGATTTGGGCGGGTATCGGTCTCGTTTATCTGGCCTGCGTCACGAAGAGCTTCCGTAACCCGGTACCTCAGTACGAAGACGTTGCGTAATACCGTGTCGGGTGGCGGCTACGCTTACCCGACCGACATAACCCGTAGGCCCGCGTAAGCGCAGCGCCACCGGGCAAAAAAACCGGAGACCATCGGCTCCGGTTTTTTTATCGCTGAATTTCAGACGATCTCTTGTACGTACTTGAACAGTGCTTTCAGTAGCGCCTGCTTCTCTTCATTCCCTTCGTATTGGCCGTACAGCATCTCCAGCTCCTGTGCATACCCGTGCAGATATTCCGGCGTAAACACATTACGCCGATGCTGCAGCCAGCGTTCCTGCTCAGCTTCATCCAGCGTGCCGGGATAGTTACGCGCGCGGTAGTTAAACATCAGCTTCTCAATGCGTTTATCCGCAAAGGTGATGTCCAGCGCGGGCAGGTTACGCGGTTCGGTCTGCAGCACGATGTTCATGGCAGCCCGGTCGGCATCGCTGAAGAAGCCGTTATACAGCTGCGCATCCACGTTTTCGGACGGCATGAATGGCTCGGCTTCGGCAAATATGGCGACGACTTTCTCACGCACCTGCGGATTTTCGCGCAGTACTTTAAGGTTATCCAGGCAGTGCTGACGGTTGATCCCGAGCCTGTCGGCATCCTCCGGGCGCAGCGTATTGGCCTGCGCCAATACCGGACATTTATTGATATGCACCAGTTTGACCGGCACCGCGGGCAGGTCTCCCAGCGCATCTTTCGGGGTATAGAGGCGCTCACGCAAGGTATCGCTGTCGAGCTCCAGCAGCGGGGAGATATCCCCGGCTAAATCCACCATGATGACCGCGTTACGGTTATCCGGGTGCCAGGCCAGCGGTGCCACCCAGCTTGTGTTGCCGCGCCAGGCACCAAACATGCCGGAGATATGCACCAGCGGTTTCATCTGCGGCACATCAATCAGCGTCATCAGTTTCTGTTTGCTGCGATGACTCAACAGATACTCAAACAGACGTGGTTGTGCGGTTTTGACCAGCTTCGCCATGGCAATGGTGGCATAGACGTCGGCCATCGCGTCGTGGGCATTACTGTGCTCAATGCCGTTGGCGCGCGTCAGGTGCTCCAGCCGGAAGCTTGGCAATCCGTCTTCGTTCTCCGGCCAGTTAATCCCCTCCGGACGCAGCGCATAGCAAGCGCGCATAATGTCGAGTAAATCCCAGCGCGAATTGCGGTTCTGCCAGCTCCAGGCGTAGGGATCGTAGAAGTTGCGGTAGAAGATGTTGCGCGTCACTTCATCATCGAAACGGATATTGTTGTACCCAACCACGCAGGTATGGGGAACGGTGAACAGATCGTGGATACGGCGGGCGAACTCTGCCTCGTTAACGCCTTTTTCCCGCGCTTCCTGGGGGGTTATCCCGGTGACCATGACCGCGCCGGGTTGCGGCAGGTAGTCATCGGCAGGTTTGCAGTAAAAAACCTCTGGCTCGCCAATGATATTGAATTCGTCGTCGGTACGGATGGCGGCAAACTGCGCCGGCCGATCCAGCGCCGGGTGGGTGCCGAAGGTTTCATAGTCGTGGAACAAAAAAGTCGGGCGTGCGGCAGAGTCAGACACCAGTAATACCATCCTGTTAAAAAGTGACACCACTATGGTAAACGATCGTGAGGAGCAGACCGAATAAAAAGCACCGTCATGCTGCAAATTTGCGAGCGTGCTTCAGGGCAAAACATGCTTCCTGTCACATTTTTTTGCAATTAAGCCAGGTAACGACAACAGAACTCCCGTAAAAAGGTCATCGATTTTTAATGACCTGAGGATATACCGTTGAAACGCCGTCTGTTTATTGCTGTTTCTTTACTCGCTTCGAGTGTCTCATCTGCTTTTGCGGCCGATCCGCTGGATTTTTCGCCGCAGCCCCCGGCCATTCAGGCCGGCTCCTGGGTACTGATGGATTACACTACGGGTCAAATCTTAACGGCGGGCAACGAACATCAACAACGCAATCCGGCGAGCCTTACCAAGCTGATGACCGGCTATGTTGTTGACCGTGCTATTGATAGCCACCGCATTTCGCCGGATGACATTGTGACCGTGGGGCGCGACGCGTGGGCAAAAGGTAACCCGGTATTTGACGGTTCGTCACTGATGTTCCTGAAAGAGGGTGACCGCGTTTCTGTGCGCGATCTCAGCCGCGGCCTGATTGTGGATTCCGGCAACGATGCCTGTGTGGCGCTGGCGGATCACGTGGCCGGTGGTCAGCCGCAGTTCGTAAAGATGATGAACGACTATGTGCAAAAGCTGAATCTGCGCGATACGCACTTTGAAACCGTTCATGGTCTGGATGCCCCGGGGCAGCACAGCTCTGCGTATGACCTGGCCGTGCTGTCCAGGGCCATCATCCACGGCGAGCCTGAGTTTTACCATATGTACAGCGAAAAGAGCCTGACCTGGAACGGGATCACGCAGCAAAACCGTAACGGCCTGCTGTGGGATAAGACCATGAACGTGGATGGCCTGAAAACGGGGCATACGTCGGGCGCAGGATTTAACCTGATTGCTTCCGCCGTGGACGGTCAGCGTCGCTTGATCGCTGTAGTGATGGGGGCAGACAGTCCGAAAGGGCGTGAGGATCAGGCCCGTAAACTGCTGCACTGGGGGCAACAGAATTTTGATACCGTGCAGATCCTGCATAACGGTAAAAAAGTGGGCACCGAGCGGATCTGGTACGGCGATAAAGAACAGGTGAACCTGGGCACCGACCAGGATTTCTGGCTGGCATTACCGAAAGCTGAAGTACCGAACATCAAGGCAAAATACGTGCTGGATAAAAAAGAGCTGGAAGCGCCGATTGCCGCGCATCAGCGGGTCGGCGAAATCCAGTTATACGACCGTGACAAGGTGGTCGCTCACTGGCCGCTGGTGACGCTTGAGCGTGTTGATAAAGGTGGCCTTTTCTCCCGTCTGAGTGATTATCTGCACCACAAAATCTAACCTTTTTGAGCAGACTGGCAGGGTTGCGAGTCTGCTCACATAATAAACACTCCCCGTTTGCCGATAATATAAATTCTGCTTTATAGTGTATAAATATACAGTAATAAACGGAGGCAGTATGGATTACAGCATCAGGCAGGAAAAGAAACGTAAGATTGCCGGTTTTCACCTGGTCGGGCCATGGGAACACACGGTAAAACAGGGCTTCGAACAGCTGGTCATGTGGGTCGATGGCCGTCACATTCAGCCACTGGAGTGGGTTGCGGTGTACTACGATAATCCGGACGAAGTCCCGGCAGAAAAACTGCGCTGCGATACGGCCGTTACGGTGCCGGACGATTTCGTGATCCCGGAAAATAGCGAAGGCGTCATGATGACGGAAATTGCTGCCGGAGATTACGCCGTCGCGAAAGCACGTGTTGAAAACTACGACTTCGCCACCCCGTGGTATCAGTTCTTTAATTCCCTCCTGCAGGACAATAAATACCAGATGGCGCTTAAACCGTGCTTCGAGCGCTATCTAAATGATGGCAACGCTGACGGATACTGGGACATCGAAATGTTTATCGCCGTAGAGAATAAAGCGAGATAGTCCTGTTAATCGTAGGGTTTTTCAGCCGGATGTGATCCGTCCGGCTGAAAACGCAGTACAATTGTGATTTGCCGTGTAGCTGGAGAGCGGGTGTGCGTCCCGACAAATCATTAACATCTTTCGAAATTCGGCTGTATAAACACTATCGCGTGGTCCACGGGTGCCGTATTGCGCTGGCATTCGTTCTGACGTTTGTGCTGGTCCGTTTGCTGGATGTTCCTGAAGGCACGTGGCCGCTGATCACGCTGGTGGTCGTCATGGGGCCAATCTCGTTTTGGGGGAACGTTGTCCCCCGCGCCTTCGAGCGCATTGGCGGTACGGTTTTAGGCTCAGCCCTTGGGCTGATTGCCCTGAAGCTGGAGCTGATTTCATTTCCGGTGATGCTGGCCTGGTGCGGTGTCGCAATGTTCCTCTGCGGCTGGCTGGCGCTGGGTAAAAAGCCCTATCAGGCACTGCTGATTGGTATCACCCTCGCCGTGGTGGTCGGCGCGCCAGCGGGTGATATGACCACGGCACTGTGGCGAAGCGGGGATGTTATTCTTGGTTCACTGCTGGCGATGCTTTTCACCGGTATCTGGCCGCAGCGCGCTTTCCTGCACTGGCGCATCCAGATGGCAAACTACGTCACTGCCTTTAACCGCGTCTACCAGGCCGGTTTTTCACCGAATCTGGTAGAACGTCCCCGGCTGGAGAAGCACCTCCAGCAGATCCTTAATGATGTGGTCAGAATGCGCGGTCTGATTACCCCGGCCAGCAAAGAGACCCATATCCAGAAATCGATTTTCGAAGCTATCCAGACCGTAAGCCGCAATCTGGTCTGCATGCTTGAGCTGCAAATCAACGCACACTGGGCCTCACGCCCCAGCCATCTCTTGATGCTGAACGCACAGACGCTGAAGGAGACGCAGCAGATGACGCAACAAACCCTGCTGACCATCGCTCATGCCCTTTATGAAGGTAACCCGCAACCTATCCTCGCGAACAGCGAGCGTCTGAATGAGATCGTTGCCGAACTGAAACAGCTGATCAACGAGCGTCAGAGCGACAACGTGGCGGAAACACCGATTCATGGCTACGTCTGGCTGAGCATGGAACTGGCGCGTCAGCTTGAGTTGCTGTCGCATCTTATTTGCCGGGCATTGCGCAAATAAAGAGCAGCTATCGCCATATGTGACGGCTGCTGCTTCGATTCAGCATCAATTGGGGTTATGATAGTTTTAAACGATATACTCATTGTCATTCGCAACCGCTGTCAGTAAGGTTACTGTTACAACGGTTGCTTTAACGAATCCGAATCTCACATTATCAGGGGTGTAAAAATGGAAACTACCAAGCCTTCGTTCCAGGATGTTCTGGAATTCGTCCGCCTGTTCCGCCGCAAAAACAAACTGCAGCGTGAAATCCAGGACGTTGAGAAGAAGATCCGTGACAACCAGAAACGTGTTCTGCTGCTGGATAACCTGAGCGACTACATCAAGCCAGGTATGAGCGTTGAAGCCATCCAGGGTATCATCGCCAGCATGAAGAGCGACTACGAAGACCGCGTTGATGATTACATCATCAAAAACGCTGAGCTGTCTAAAGAGCGTCGTGACATCTCCAAGAAGCTGAAAGTGATGGGCGAAATCAAAAACGCGGAAGCCAAAAGCGAATAATCGCTGCTGATTGCAAAAAAGGCTCTCTGGTGACAGAGAGCCTTTTTTATTACACAGAGCGCGGCTGTAGCTGGTAGATCCAGGCCTTAACCTGGTCACCTTCGGCGGTGGTCACCATGACCTCGACCCGATCGTAACCGTCTTCAAATTCATCCAGCATCGGCCAGTGTGCCTGGAGGTTGCTGGAGGTAAAGAGATAGCCTTCTACGCACGGACCATCGGCGTGCAGCACGATACCCGGAAAATCCGCCGCAGCACCCCAGCCACGCGCATAAAACGTCCCGGTGACAAAACCGGCCTGCCATTCGCCGCCGATGTTTTCGAGAATATGTGCATTTGAGTGACCCGGGCGTAACGTACCGTAGACAAACAAAGAGTCCATGTTTTCCTCACCAGAAAAGCAAAAAGCCCGCTTTAAAAGCGGGCTTTTTAGAATGTGGCTCCTCTGACTGGACTCGAACCAGTGACATACGGATTAACAGTCCGCCGTTCTACCGACTGAACTACAGAGGAATCGTTGTGGAGGCTTATCTTAGCGGCGAAAAAACTTTTGTCAAACCTGATCTTAGTGATTAGCGATCGATTGCCGATTCTGTCATCAGTTTGTTGCAAATCCAGACATCTTTTTATGGAAAATACTTTGCAGGATGAGCTTTTCTCCCCCATCATTTGAAATGGAGTTTCAACTTTTCTCGCTAAGGTCCATTTTGAACGTTACTGCCACTCTCCGCCAGGCGATTATGCGCACGCCATGGTATGCAAAACGTAAAAGTTATCGTGTTCTGTTCTGGCGTGAAATCACCCCGCTTGCCGTACCTATTTTTCTGGAGAATACCTGCGTTCTGCTGATGGGGGTGTTGAGCACCTTCCTGGTGAGCTGGCTGGGTAAAGAGGCGATGGCCGGGGTAGGGCTGGCGGACAGTTTTAACATGGTGGTGATGTCTTTCTTTGCCGCTATCGATCTTGGCACCACGGTGGTGGTGGCCTTTAGCCTGGGCAAGCTGGATCCGAAGCGTGCGCGCGAAGCCGCCCGGCAGTCGCTGATGATCATGACCATTTTTTCAATCATCCTGGCGGCGGTGATCCACTATTTCGGCAAAGAGATCATCGATTTTGTCGCGGGTGAAGCGACGAATGAAGTTAAGGATCTGGCGCTGACCTATCTGGAAATGACGGTCTTAAGCTATCCGGCCGCAGCCATCGCGCTGATTGGTAGCGGCGCGCTGCGCGGGGCAGGCAACACCAAAATCCCTTTGCTGATCAACGGCGGAATGAACATCCTGAATATCATGATCAGTAGTGTCCTGATCTACGGTGTTTTCTCCTGGGAGGGAATGGGATTTGTTGGCGCAGGCCTGGGGCTCACCATCTCCCGCTACATTGGTGCGGCAGCCATCCTCGGGGTGTTGATGGCGGGGATCACGCCATCGCTGCGCCTCACGTTAAAAAGTTACTTTCGACCCTTTAACTTCGCCATTATCTGGGAAGTGATGGGGATTGGTATTCCTGCCAGTATCGAGTCGGTACTGTTCAACGGCGGTAAACTGCTTACCCAGATGTTTGTTGCCGGTATGGGGACAGATGTGATTGCCGGTAACTTTATAGCCTTTTCCATCGCCTCCCTGATTAACCTGCCGGGCAACGCCCTCGGGTCGGCCTCCACCATTATCACCGGTAAACGACTCGGTAAAGGGCAGATAGGGCAGGCGGAGCGGCAGCTGCGCCATGTCTTCTGGCTGTCGACCATCGGTCTGACGCTCATTGCCTGGGGGAGTGCCCCCTTTGCCGGGCTGATGGCCTCGTTCTATACCCACGAAGACGATGTCAAAGAGGTCGTTAAGATCCTCATTTGGCTTAACGCGGCCTTTATGCCCATCTGGGCGGCCTCCTGGGTACTGCCGGCCGGGTTAAAAGGCGCACGCGATGCCCGCTTTGCGATGTGGGTATCCATGCTCGGTATGTGGGGTTGCCGTGTGGTAGCGGGTTATACGCTGGGGGTCATGCTCGGTATGGGGGTTGTCGGTGTCTGGCTGGGGATGTTCCTTGACTGGGCCGTGCGTGGGGCATTGTTCTACTGGCGGATGGTAAGTGGGCGCTGGCTCTGGAAATATCCGCGACACAATGCCTGACAAATGTGCGAAATGTTGAATAAATCGGCAAACGATCGGAAATCTGCATTCTGCCTTTGACAACACCGGGTAGCATCGATAA